>CACBMD010000003.1 GCA_902539895.1 uncultured SAR116 cluster alpha proteobacterium | reverse complement strand
AACAGCTGTTTATAGTGGGTTGGTTAATGGTGATACGTTTGATGGAACTTACACAGGAGCGTTCTCTGATAAGAACGTTGGAACTAGTAAGACGGTTAATATTACATCTTCTTATAGCGGTGCAGATGTAAGCAATTATAGCGTAACGGATCAATCATCAACTACAGCTAATATTACAGCTAAATCATTAACAGTATCTGGAATAACAGCATCAAGTAAGACCTATAACGGAAGTACGAGTGCTACTTTAGATCCATCATTAGTTGTCTATGGTGGACTAGTACCTGGAGACACGTTTAATGGAAGTTATACAGGAGTGTTTAGTAATGCGAATGTAGCCAGTGGTAAGACAGTCACTATCACTCCAAGTTATAGTGGAGCAGATGTAAACAACTATAGTGTAACGGATCAATCCACAACAACCGCAAGTATCACAAAGAAAGCATTAACAGCGACAGCATCTGCGTCGAATAAAACCTATAACGCAACTAACTCTGCTTCCGTTACTTTAACTCTATCAGGTCTGGTTGGCTCAGAAACATTAGGATCAACAAACACATCTACATTTAATAATAAGAATGTTGGATCAAATAAGACTGTTACAGTGAATTCAATCACATTGGCAGATGGAAGTAATGGTGGCTTAGCAGCTAACTACTCAATAAGCACAGGTCAGACTACAACAGCTAACATAACAGCGAAGTCATTAACCGTGTCTGGAATAACAGCCTCGAATAAGACCTATGATGGTAATGCTGTTGCAACATTAAATACAGGATTAGTTGCTTATAGTGGATTAGTTAATGGTGATTTGTTTGATGGAACTTACACAGGAGCGTTCTCTGATAAGAACGTTGGTACAGGAAAGACTGTAACAATAACACCAAGTTATAGTGGAGCAGATGTAAGTAATTACTCAATAACCAACCATGCTGATGTTACAGCCAATATCACTGCAAAGTCATTAACAGTATCTGGCGTAACAGCCTCAGATAAGACTTATGATGGCAGTGTTACAGCAACGATGAATAGTTCATCAGCAGTTTATAGCGGCTTTGTCAATGGTGATGATTTTGCAGCTAGTTACTCTGGCGTATTTGCCGATGCGAATGTAGGGTCTGGTAAGACAGTAACCATAACTTCTAGTTATGCTGGAGCTGATGTAAGCAACTATAATATAACGGACCAAACATCAACAACTGCTAATATATCTGCCAAAGCATTAACCGCAACAGCATCTGCGTCGAATAAAGTTTATGATGGCTCATCAGCAGCAACAGTTACACTATCTCTGTCAGGATTTATAGGATCAGAAACCGTTACAAGTACAAACTCATCAACATTTAATAATAAAAATGCTGGTACAGGAAAGACAGTTACAGTTAACTCAATTACTTTGGCAGATGGCAGTGGCTTAGCAGCTAACTATTCAATCAGCACAGGTCAGACCACAACCGCAAACGTTACTGCTAAAGCTTTAACTGTATCTGGTATCTCAGCATCTAATAAAGTTTATGATAGTACAACAAATGCGACTGCAACCTTGTCTTTCTCAGGATTAATTGGATCAGAAACAATAAATAATACCAACACTTCAACTTTTGATAATAAGAATATTGGTACTGGTAAAACTGTTACGGTTAATTCATTAACTCTAGTTGATGGTAGTAATGGAGGACTTGCATCTAACTATTCAATTAGCTCAGGTCAGACAACAACTGCTAACGTATCAGCAAGACCTCTAACTGTATCCAATATTTCAGCTTCTAATAAATCTTATGATGGCACTACTACTGTAACTTTAGATACATCCAACGTCAGTTATAATGGACTTGTTTCAGGAGATGACTTTTCAGGAAGTTTTTCAGGAGTGTTTGCAAATGAAAATATTGGAACTGGTAGGATCGTAAATATCACATCCATTTATAGTGGTGATGATATTGGAAATTATAATATTACAAACCAAAATACACATTTTGCCAATATTACAATTGGTAATCCAACAATTATTGGCTTAAGTAATCAAGAAAAAACTTTTACTAGTTCGTCTTATATACTAACAGGTACACCAAGTATTTTAGGATTGCCGATCGTATATTCATCTGGTGATAATTCAATTGCTACTGTAAATTCTAGTACTGGAGAAGTAACGTTTGTAAATGTTGGAACAGTTACTATCTCTGCTAATATTCTCTCAACGTTAAACTATAATTCTGCAACATCTTCATACACATTACAAATAAATTTAAATGCAACAAATATTAATAATATCACAAGTAATGCTATTAATTTGTCTTCAACTTTAAATAATTTATCCTCAAAAAATCCTAATTTAGGAACTATATCAATTCAAAATGGTGGAAGCATTAAAGCAAAGATTGTTGTAATTGAAAATAATGCAGATGCTAATGTAGATGCTATTTATAATGAAAATACTGTAGGTAATAAAATAACAAGAGATTTCAATGATGAAGAAGAAAAAGAAAAATTTGATGAGCCTGGTGAAGTCATTGATGAAAAAACTTTTATCTTGAAAATATCAGAAACTAATTCATATAATTATAAATTAGAATATAGAGAAAAAGGTCTTGTGATTAAGCCACTGAATTACAATTCTAAAAATTTCCTTGAAAAATCTAAACAAATAGTTATTGATGCTGCAATATCTAGAGCCTCCCAAATAGTTGGTTTTATAAAAAAAGAAATTAAGACAATTATAATAGATTTTAGTAAAAGTTTTGTAGCACAAACTGATTTATAGACAAATAAGGGAAGTTATTTTTGAATTTATTTTCAAATACTTATCTTTATGCTTCTAGATAAGCTCTATATCTAACGCTACGAAACTATAAAAGACTAATCTTCGTATACAACTTGATCAGTGTTTATGTAATCAAGAGCTTTCTGAGAAATTTTAAGTCCATCTCTTACCTTATTATCCATAGCGTCTTCTAGTTCAATAATCCTGTTTAATTTATCTATAACCTCATCAATTTTGCTAAAAGGTACTACAGTAACACCATCAGCATCAGCAACAATGATATCTCCAGAACTAACAGTTTTACCACCAATTTCTGTTGGATATCCAATTTTAGCTGGACCGCTATTATAAGGTGAATTTGGATTAAGTCCTGTACAAAAGCAACTTAGTCCAGTTTCAATAATTCCCTGTAAATCTCTCATTGGACCGTCAGTTACAAGACCTATACCACCATTATTTTTAATCATTCCTGCAATTCTATCACCTACTGCAGCAGTGCCTTGAAAACCACTGACGCCATTTACAACAATATCTCCTGGTTGAATTTCACTTAATGCTATCGACATTCCAAGTACATCAGCTGCACCAGAAAAAACTGTTAATGCAGGTCCAACAATATGTTCAACAACTTTTCCAGGAACGAATAAAGGTTTAATTTCTGTATCTAGTGCAGCATAGCCGTTCATCGCATCACATATGAAACCAGTTGGAATATTCTTGAAACTTTCAATCTGTTTCTTTGAGGGTCTGTTTCTACTTGTTGATTTTTTTATTTGTATTAAGGGTGGATTTTCAATCATTTTTTTCTCATTAACTTATTTATTTGATTAATTATTTATTCATAACATGTTAACTTAAAAACACTAATAATTTTATGGAGAAAACTTTGTCTAGTTTGGTTGATAAATATCCAAGAGTTTCTGATATGGTTGATATTGCCAAAAGAAGAATGCCTCATTTTGCGTCTGAATACTTATTTGCAGGCACTGGTTATGACGAAGCTCTAGAGAATAATAGAAAAGTTCTTAATAAAATTTATTTAGTTCCTAATTATTTAAAAGGTACTGTAAATCCCAATCTAAAAACTACATTATTTGGTCATGAATATGATGCTCCATTTGGTATGGCACCGGTTGGAATGACAAGCCTAATGTGGCCAGGTGCAGAAGTGGCTTTATCAAAAATGTCAGTTAAAAATAATATACCTTTTTCTTTGTCAACAGTTGCTTGTACTTCTGTAGAAGAGGTTGGAAAACATTTAAATGGCACAGGTTGGTTTCAATTATATCCACCAGCAGATAAAGCTATTCGAAATGATTTATTAAAAAGAGCAAAGAATTCTGGATTTAAAACTCTAATAATTACTGCAGATATACCTGCGTCAAGTAGAAGAGAAAGATTAAGGATGGCAGGCGTATCTGTCCCCCCCAAAAATAATATACGTACCTTTTTTCAAGCCGTAATCTGCCCGATGTGGTCTATCAATACACTTATTAATGGAATACCTGCATTTGGGACAATGGATCAATATAGTGATGGTAACTGGCATGGCAATGCAAAATCAAAAGCAGGTTTTGCAGGAAGTCAAATGCAACGATATTTAGATTGGGATTATCTCAAAGAGGTAAGAGATATCTGGAAAGGTCCAATAATTTTAAAAGGTTTGATGCATTTAGATGATACAATTAAGGCAGCAAAGGTTGTGGATGCAATTTATTTGTCTAATCACGGAGGAAGACAAATTGATATTGCTCCCAGTCCATTACAAATTTTACCGGAAGTCCGGAAAAAATTAGGACCAAAGTTTCCCATTATTATAGACTCAGGTTTTTACTCAGGACAAGATATCTGCAAAGGTTTAATGCTTGGAGCAGACTTTGTTATGACTGGAAGACCATTTATCATTGGGATTGCTGCCTTAGGTCATAAAGGAGCTAACCATGTTCATGACATTTTAAAAGATGAACTTTCAAATGTCATGGAACAAATTTGTGCAAAAAATATTAAAGAACTTAAGTCACAAAAAGTTGTATTAGAAGATAGTTTTAATTTAAAAAATTTTAATTTAAAGTGAGTTAAACCGTTTTCCAGGTAGAACCATTTCAGATCCAGTTTTAATATGTAATAATGCTGGTAAATTATTTTTTGAAGTCCAGTCTTTGGCATCATTGAATATATTCATAAAATCTTCTGTGTTGTTGACGGTATAGCCCTGCCCACCCATTGCTACAGCAAGTTTATTAAAATCTGGATTAATTAGTCCTGTGTGTTTGTATTTTCCTTTATAGTTTTTATGTTGGTGCATTCTTATAGTGCCATACATCTCATTATCTACCACAAACACAATAACAGCTACATTGTATTGAACAGCAGTAGCAAATTCGTTTTCTGTCATTTGAAAACATCCATCTCCTGCAAGAGCTATTACTGTTTGGTTAGGATATCTTAATTTTGCAGCAATTGCAGCTGGCAGACCATAGCCCATAGATCCTGAAATTGGTGCAAGCTGTGTTCGAAATTGACTAAATCTAAATAATCTGTGACCCCACACAGCGTAATTGCCAGCACCGTTAGTAATTATTGTATTTGGCTCTAAATTTTCTCTTAAACTCCTAAATGCTGAAGTTAGATCAACACCTGAATTTGGAGCCTCTAGTGGCATATTACCCCATTCTAAGTATTCTTCATGAGCTTGGTTTGTATTAGTTTGATTTTCAGATAATGGTTTTGTGTTTAATCCTTTAAGCGCATTACTTAATGCATTAACAAAAGATATTGGATTACACGCTATTCCTAAATGAGGTTTGTAAATTCTTCCAATTTCTTCAGGGCCTGGATGAATATGCACAACTCTATTTTTATGTTCAGGTATTCCAAACAAAGAAAAACCTTGAGAAGGATTTTCACTTAATCTCCCACCTAATAAAACCAAATAATCAGATTTGTTTATTCGCTTAATAAGTTTTGGATTAACACCTAAACCTAAGTCACCACCATAATTTTCATGAAGATTATTATAAAAGCTTTGCCTTCTATGTGAGGTTAAAATTGTTAGTCCTAGCATTTCTGATATTGATTCTAAATCTTTTGCAGCATCGTTTGACCAAACAGATCCACCTAAAATAAGGATTGGGTTTTTAGCAGACTTTATCTCCTCAATAAATTGAGCCAAGTCATTTGTAGATGGTGCTGATGACGAATTTTTAATATAACCAACAGGTTTTTTATTAGTTGATTCGGTCAACATATTTTCTGGTAATGCAATTATTACTGGACCAGGTCTTCCAGACATTGCTGTATGATAAGCACGCGAAACAATCTCTGGCAACCTGTCAGCCTGCTGCAATTCAACAACGAGTTTAGCCATTCCACCAAAAAATTGTTGATAATCAACTTCTTGAAACGCATCTCTTCCATACATTTCTTTACCAATTTGTCCTACAAAAAGAATCATAGGAGTACTATCTTGTTGAGCAATATGTATACCTGCAGCTGCATTAGTAGCTCCAGGCCCTCTTGTAACAAATGCTATACCAGGTCTTCCAGTTAGTTTTCCGTCTGCCTCAGCCATTATGGAGGCAGCTCCTTCATGTTTACAGAGTACCGTTTCTATAAAAGTATCTTGAAGGCCGTTCATAACAGATAAATAGCTCTCCCCAGGAACACAAAAAACTCTTTCAACTTTTTGATTTTCTAATATTTCAACTAGGAGGGATCCAGCTTCTTTCATTTTTTAATCCTTAAACTTTTCTAGGTATGGTGAATTAATTGGGAGGAGATCTTTACTTATTGGTATAATTAACTCATAAAGGAGATGAGATGACAATGTTTTCCCGTGTCTGTCAAGTCTTAACGAACTATTTACTCCACCACCAAGTGCACTGTGTATAACAAAATTAAGAGCTTTTAGGTTAGGAAGTTTATATCTATCTACTCTAGTTGCTCCCATGTGTTTAAATATCTTCAGGACTTTTTCTTTAGTTGCTAATTTTTCAATAATTGGCCAACCACTATCTAGATAAGCTATTAGAGATATGTTTGATACATCTCCTTTATCTCCAGCTCTAGCATGTGCAATAGAATGTACAGGTAAATTTAATTTAATCATAAATATCACATCTTAATTATTATAAAATCTTGACTTGAACATTTGGATTTACGGTTTCTCTGCTAACCAATATAGAAGCAGTTGATGATTGAGGCGTAACATATCCTCGTCCCCCACCACCAGCAGCTGGGCCGCAACAATAAAGAGACATTACTTCGTCAACCATTTGTTGAGCCTGATATCTTTTAGGATAAATAGCAGAAGTTCTTACCCGATAATCTCCATCATTTGGAAGTTCGTATGATGAGGCTTCATCCATAGAAAAATGAACAGAGCCACCTCCAATGATTTCAACCCTTAACTGTCCCTGAAGTCCAAGAATTTGAATTCTTTCACTGATAACTTCACCGGCAAGTTTTGCTCGAGCTAGTGCGTTTGGACCAGCATAACTTATTTCCGCTTCTCCCATATAACCATTATCACAGCAGATAGTAGCTTTTAGTTTTTGAGGTGCTTTTTTACCTTTTCCACCTTTTATAAGGATCCTGTTTTTTCCATTATCCTCAAGTATCAATTCTGACATGTCAGCTGTTACATCAGGAACAAGATAATTTGAAGGGTCATGAGTTTCATATAATAATTGTTCAGTAATTGTTGCTTTACTCACTAATCCACCAGTATCCTTTGGTTTAGTAATTACGAATGATCCATCTTGATAAAACTCTGCTATTGGGAAGCCAACTTTGGCTAGATTAGGAACATCTTTAAACCCTGGATCAGCGAAGTAAGCTCCTGTTACTTGAGCCCCGCACTCTAAAAGGTGTCCACAAATAGTACCGGAACCAAGTAAGTCTAAATCTTTATTTTTCCAATTATACTCGTAGATCAATGGTCCCAAAGCAAGAGCACTATCAACAGTTCTTCCTACCACTACAATATCAGCTTCTTTTGAAAGAGCTTCAGCAATTGGTTTTGCACCAAGGTAGACATTTGCAGCTGTTATCTGATTATTTGAAAAATCTAATCCCTCCATTGTGGGACTTTCTAATATTTCTTTATTGGTCATATATTCTAAAAGATCATCACCAACAACTACGCCAATCTTAGGTTTTCTAGTTTTTTGCTCTTTTGCTATTTCGAGTATTCTTTTAGCTGCCCCCAATGGATTGGCAGCACCAATATTTGAGATAATTTTAATGTTATTTTTAAGACAATCATCTATTATAGGTGTTATGTATGAATCCAAAAAAGGGGAGTAACCCTTATCTGGATTTTTAATTCTATACTGTTGAGCAATGGCTAAAGTTCTTTCAGCAAGAACTTCAAACATTAAATATTTAGGATCACTAATATTTCTAAACTCTTTTACAATTGGGATTGAAGCGTCAAATCTGTCTCCAGAAAAACCTGCTCCACAACCTATAAGGACTTTCTTTTGCATTGTAATTGTTTTGTTAAATTATTTATTGTTGTTTTAATTCTATAACATAAGTAGTAATTAATGTACCAAAAATTTCTAGTTAAAAAAATAAGAGGAAAAAATGTCAAAAATAGTAGTCGTCACTGGAGCAGGAACAGGCGTTGGCAGAAGAGTAGCTGAAGTTTTATCTAAAGAAGGTATGGTAGTTTATCTTATTGGAAGAAGAAAAGATAAATTATTAGAAACCCAAAATTTATGCTCTGGCGACACTGAAGTTTTGCAATGTGATGTTAGTGATCCACAGGCTGTAAAAAATGCATTTGAAATTGTAGAAAAGGACCATAGCAGAATAGATGTTCTTTTTAATAATGCAGGAATTGGTGTGCCTGCACAATCTATTGATGAAATGCCTTATGAGAATTGGAAGAGTGTTGTAGATATCAATTTAAATGGAATGTTTCTATGTGCAAAATATGCATTTGCACTAATGAGAAAACAATCTCCGCAAGGTGGAAGAATTATCAATAATGGCAGTGTTTCTTCTGTAACTCCTCGACCTGGATCTATTCCTTACACAGCAACAAAACATGGTGTTACTGGAATGACTAAAACTATTTCATTAGATGGTAGAAAATATGATATTTGTTGTAGTCAAATTAATATTGGAAATGCAGAAACACCAATGACTGAAAGAATGAAAGAAGGTGTGCCACAAGCCACAGGTAAAACTGAAGTTGAGCCAGTTATTGATTCCATTCATATTGCTAACGCTGTTTTATATATGGCTAATTTACCAGTAACCGTAAATGTTTTAGACATGACAGTTATGGCAAATAAAATGCCGTTCGTGGGAAGAGGATAACTTAATCAAAGTGTTTTTTTATAACTGGGAAATATAAATCCTTATCACCATTCATGATTGATTTTTTAAGAAGATTTCTAGCTGAATTTGCTCCTGGTAAACTTAAGTTATGTGTATTTCCTAAATTTATTGCATAAGAAAGATCTTTAAGGGCATACTCTGAAGAAAATGCTGGGGAAGGGAAGTGATTTTGAGCTATACTTTTTAGTCCATGATTTCTCAGTGCAAAGCTATCCCCAGAACATTTAGTAATATTTTCAAATAAATTTTTAACATTCATATCATATTTTTCTGCAATATTTGCAGCTTCTGAGAGCGCAACAACTGTTTCAAATAGTATCATATTATTTAAAATTTTAGTCATTTGACCTGTCCCTACATCACCACAATGCATAATATCTTTTCCAATATATTCCAAAATAGGAAATATCCTATTATAAACTTGTTTTTTAGAGCCTACCATAATTGCCAGTGTTCCATCTTTAGCGGCCTGCCTTGTTCTGGCTATAGGCGCATCAGCAAAGAATGAACCTTTTTTTGTTATTAGTTTGTTTAGCTCAATCATTAAATCTGGTTGAGAAGTAGACATATCGATAATCAATTTATCTGGGTTTATTTCAGATACTATTTTCTTTTCTCCAAGATAGATTTCTCTTACGAAATCACCTCCAGGTAAACAGGTAATGATCATATCTGCTATATTAAATAATTCATTAAGATTTTTTGCAATTGAAGCTCCATTTTTTTCTAATTCTTTTTCTTTAGAATTATCTAAATCATGAACAATAATGTGCCATTTCTTATTTTTAAGTAAATTTTTGCACATAGGACTTCCCATAACCCCTAAACCAATAAAACCAATATTTTTAATCTCTTTCAAATTCATAATTTCACACTTCATTTGTTAAAAAAATTTATTCTATACTTTTAATTTATATTGTTTAATTTGATTATAAACTTTTTATTATTACTGGATACTTAAATGCACTACGATACTATTAAAAATGAACATAATCTTCCACATGACCCATTTAAAGCAATAGTTGCACCTAGACCAATAGGTTGGATTGGAAGTCGCTCAAAAGCTGGTATTTATAATTTAGCACCGTATAGCTACTTTAATGCAATTGCTGATCGACCCCATTTCGTTATGTTTTCTTCAGTTGACATAAAAGATTCGGTAAAAAACATTGAAGAGACTGGTGATTTTACAGTTTCATTAGCAACAGAGGATTTATTTGATCATATGAATGGCAGTTCTGTCCCTGCAGGTTCCGAGGTCGATGAATTCGAATTAGCCGGACTTAAGCCACAAATTGGTAAATTTGTATCAGCACCATTTGTTTCTGAAGCTGCAGCTGCACTTGAATGCAAGCATTGGAAAACAATAGATTTGCCCAATGTAGACAGGAAATTAGGTAAAGGTAACTATGTTATATTTGGACAAGTTGTAGGAATTTATATTAATGACAAGTTTATTAAAGACGGGCTGTTTAATGCCTCCGCAGCGAGACCTTTAGTAAGACTAGGGTATATGGACTATGGTGTAGTAGGCTCAGAAAACACTTTCTCTAAAAACAGACCTAAACTAGGTAAAGATGGAAAATTAGAAGCTGTAAAGGAATGGGATGGGGTTTATAGATAATAATGACATTGAAAATTTTACAAAAGATGGTGCAATTTTATGTAAAGGAATTTTCTCTGATTGGGTTGATAAATTAAGAATAGGTGTTGATAAATTAATTGCAAACCCAAGCATTAGGGAAAGATCATATATACCAGAAGATGGAACTGCGCCCTTTTTTCAAGATTTAGTAAATTGGAACAGAATATCAGAATTTAATGATTTTATATTTAACTCCAATTTAGGCTATTATGCTTCATTGTTAATGAATTCTAAAAGTTCAATATTTTTCCATGATCATGTTCTTGTAAAAGAACCTGGTTCATCGATAAAAACTCCCTGGCACCAAGATAAACCTTATTATTGTGTTGATGGAGAACAATCAGTAAGTTTTTGGATAGCTCTAGACGATATTTCAAAAAAAGGATGTTTAGAATGTATCGCAGGATCCCATTTGTCTAATATTCTTCATAAACCTAAAAGATTTAACGGAAATGATTTATATGAAAATGATAAATCAATTGAAGTTCCTGACATTAACGCAAACAGAAATGACTACAAGATTTTAAGCTGGGAGATAAAAGCTGGTGATGCAATTGCGTTTGATTTTAGAATACTTCATGGGGCTTCTGAAAATGTTAATAAATTAAGCAGAAGAAGAATTTTTTCAGCTAGGATTGTTGGGGATGACGCTTTTTTTGTAGATAGAGGAGGAAAGGGATCTCCGCCTTTTGAAAATATAAAGCTCAAAACTGGTGACAAACTTGTTGGTGAAGAGTTTCCAATAATATATCAATAAGTTCTTTTACAATGATAATTTTTATTCTTAAAAAATATTGCCTCTCTTAGTTGTTCAGCTCCATCCATAATTCTTAAAGATGGTCTGCTAAAATAAGAATTAGAATCAAAAGCGTATACTTGTTCGTTTATAATAGCATCCAAATTATTAATTCTAGAATCTTGATAGAGCTTTTTTGCAAAAAATTTATTTTCTTCAAGATTGTAACCACAACAGATTAGGCCGATATAGTCAGGATTAAGTTCATTAATTTTTTCAGCAGACAATTCTACTGACTTTTCACCTTTCTTTCCCACAACAGATTGAAAACCAGCTATCTCAATTTGTTCTGGTATCCAATGACCAGGGCTAAAATAAGGATCAATCCACTCTAGGAGTAAAAGTTTTTTATTAAATTTTTTTTTAATTAGATTATTTTTTTTATTATTAGCATCCTGAATTAGTCTCTCAGCAATTTCAATTTTGTTAACTTCTCTACCAATCATTTTAATTTCAGAACAAATTTCTTCAAATGTTGTAGCATTTAACGAAATTATTTTAGTTTTGCTTGTTAAAGTACATAGATTATTTTTTAAAGTAGCTTGAACTTGATTTTCTGAGATTGAACATACTTCGCATAATCCTTGTGTGATAATTATGTCTGGATTTATTTCAAGGAGTTTTTTGTTATCAACTTCATAAATTAAAACATTATTTTCAATCGCATTTTTAACTAATTGATCAATCATTCTTTGATCCATACTATTAGTAATGATACTTTTTGTTACTCTAATTTTTTTATTCAACAAAAGAGGATAATCACATTCATGACTTACTGCGACAAGGTTGTCTGACAACTCTAAATTACATATTATTTCTGATCCTGCAGGGAAAAGGCTTACTATCTTCATTTCTTATATTTTAACCACAAAATATTTTTGCATGCATTTTTATAGGCTTCTTTTTGGTTCTTATATATTTTATCACTGTAATTTCCAACTTTGTACCATCCATCAATATTTTCAGGATCTTTTCTATATTCTTCAAAACCAAAAGTTTTATTTTCTCTAATAAATATATCAACGCATAAGTGTCCTTCATCATTATTAACAGATAATATTACGGTATTTTTCTTCAAAATAGGATGACCCTTCAAACAAAATTTATTCAATTAAATATCAAAAAAGTATAAGAATAAATTATCTTAAAATCATTTGAATTTAACAATGCTTGAATTATCTATTTATGACAATCTACTTCTTACCTTACTTTCATTTTTCACAGCAATGATGACATCTATTGCCGGAGCAGGTGGTGGCACAGTGCTACTAGCTGCAATGTTACAATTCATGAATCCATCTGAAGCAATTCCAGTTCATGGTGTAATTCAATTTACTTCGAACATTGCAAGGACATGGCTTTTAAGAAAATTTGTAAAATGGAGCATAATATTAAAATTTTCTCTTATGATACCTTTAGGTGTCTATATAGGTCTTGAGATCTTTCAAAGTATCAATGCAGAAGATATTAAAAAACTAATTGGTTCATTCATAATAATTGCACTTATATTGCAAAATATTAAATTTATAAAAAATTTTATTATATCATCGAATTGGTATTATATCGTAGGATTGTTTACAGGTGTTTTAAATATCCTTGTAGGTGTTATTGCTCCTCTATTAGCTGTAATTGTTAAGCAAAGTATTAACGAAAAAAAATCAATAGTTGGAACCTTAGGTTATTTTGGGTTAGTCGGAAACTTCACAAAAATTATTGGGTTCTCTCTAATTGGGTTCTCATTTTTAGAATATATAGATACTTTTTTGTTAATGATACCTGCTACACTTTTGGGAAGCAGAATTGGGCAGTATTTACTAGATAAAATTAGCAATAGATTATTTTTTTATATATTTCAGATTATTTTAATATTTTTAGCATTAAGGTTATTAATTATTTAATTTGTTCGCTATAGATAAAATTCTATACATTTCTCTTAACACAGGTTTTTCAATTAATTTGCCATCAATTACAACCAGCCCAGTATTTGCTTCTTCAAATGTTGATGTGATTTTTTTTGCTCGTTCTATAACTTCAACAGAGGGAGTGAAAACATTATTTAATATAGAAATTTGTTTTGGATGTATTGATCCTTTCCCACTAAAACCAAGCTCTTTTGCTTTAATTGCTTCCTCTTTCATACCATCTAAATCATCTAGATCAAGATAAGGAACATCTATTGCATCAATACCAGCGGAGGCTGCTGCATGTACTATTCTGGATCTTGCATATAAAAGGGGTTCCCATTTATTTTCACATCTTAACTCTGCAGACATATCTACACCTCCAAAAAAAAGTGCATCTATTCTTTGTGAACAATTTGCGATGTCAAAGGCATTTTCTAATCCTTCATTAGTTTCAATTATAATATGAAGTCTACAGTTATGTCCTTTTTCACTGAGTAAATCATCTAAAAGTTTAACTTCTTGAGATGTTTTTACTTTTGGGATCATTAGAGCTGGTGGAGGATTTTTAGTTGACAAAATAGCCTGGACATCCTCTATTCCAAACTTTTCTCTTAAACAATTAATTCTTAAAATTCTTTCAACTCCATCATTTTCTTGCTTTTCTTGAAATAATTTTAGAGCTAAGATTCTTGCTGTTTCTTTATCATGTGGGGCAATACCATCTTCTAATTCAACACATACCATATCTGTGCCGGATTTAAGAGCTTTAGGATACATGTCAGGCTTCAGACCAGGAGTAAATATAAAACTCCTTCTTGGTTGTATATTTGAATTATGGTTCATTCTTACTTTTTCTTAAATAAATTGCATGATATTCTTTTTGTATATTATTGGATTTAATGAATTCTGTTTTAACTCCAAACCCGGCTTTCTCAAAAGCATTAACTATATCTTCCAAATTCTTATTCGGAGCAACTTTATCATCAAAGTTTTTAATACCCTCAAACTTGCAAACTAAAACACCTAATCCATTTATTTTTAATATTCTGAAGAATTCTCTAGCATAGTCAATTATAGGGTGTAAAAAATAAACCACATTAACTGCTAGTAATTTATCGAAAGAATTATCTTTTACAATATCAGATAAATTTTTTGCATCATTAGATAAGATTGTAACATTTTGATTTTTAAATTTTTGAATTAATTTATTACGAAATGTATCGCTGACTTCTATCGAAATAATATTTTTGGAAGTGAGGTTTAGTAATTTTTTAATTCCCTGTCCATTACCAGATCCAATTTCTATAACATTATCATTTTTTTTAACATTGAGTTTTTTAATTGAGTCATCATAAACAAATTCGTTAAAAACGATCATCAGTTCTTTAGCAATATTTCCTAAAAAACCATTTCCTGGACTTCTCATATTTTGAGTCATAAGCTTTGTATGCTTTATTTGTGAATAGATTAATTGATATATGTATAGTTTAATTTTAATTAACTTCATTTAACTATCTAGAAATTCTAACAATTTTTGATTGAATACTATTGGATTTTCAATATTTGATAGATGACCAGCATTAGGAATAACGCTTAATTTACTATTTTTTATTTCTTTCATAATTTCATTAGACATTGATGGAGGCGTCAAGGTATCTAACTCACCAACCATAATTAATGTTGGTACATTTATTGTTTTAAAGATATGACGATGTTCAGTTCTCATTGATGTGTCAATGGTTTTTAAATAGCTTTCTTTGTGTAATAGCTCCATTGAGTTAACTAATTGATTATAGGCTGATTTATTATTAACGTCTCCAATAAGTGTTGAAGCTACGATTGGAGCAATGTCCCTTGGTTCTTTGCCATTTATAAGAGGTTCTTTTCTTAAGTTTATAAATTTTTCAATTTCTTGCAGACTTAGATTTGATAATCCAAAATGAGTATCGCATAATATTAAAGATTTTACATAACTTGGATATTTTTCATAAAATAAAGTCGCGATTTGTCCACCCATTGACAGTCCTACAATGTGAGCCTTATCTTTGTTAAAATGTTTGAATATTTTTACTAGATCACATAAAACATCTTCAAAATTTAAATCTCCTTCATAATCATCACTTTCTCCATAGCCTCGAGTATCCCAAGCAACTGAAAGAAATTTTTTAGAGAAAAAAATAAGATTAGCTGTCCAATTCTTTTTATTACCACCAATACCATGCAAAAAGATAATCATTTCCCCTTGACCTGCATAATCAATTGAAATACTTGGATTATTTCCAACTTTTGTATTATTAATTTCCATGATATTTAAAATTTACTCCCAGGTAATTTCAAAAACTCTAATTCTGATTTAGTTGATTTTCTACCTAAAATTTCATTTCTATGAGGAAATCTTGAAAAAGTTTCTATAACTTTTTTATGTCTTTGTGCTGAATCATAAGTTTTTTTATTTGTATATTTTTTAAAAAAGGGAAGACTAAATTCATGATCTGAAAGTTTTTCACTATGCATAAAAGGCATCAAAAAAAAACTATTATAGTTATCTTTGTTAGATTTAAGAAAACTCTTCTTTATTGCTATCTTTGATAATTTTAGAGCTTTCTCATCTCCAGCGAATGATTTTATTTGGTTTCTATAAATATTTCTACTAAATTGATCTAATACAATTATCCACGAAAGATAATCTTCTTTAGTAAAGTGATAGTTGTTGATTTTATTTTCTAAACAAAATTCAAATATTTTTTGAAACCTGTTCTTTATTAAGTTGTCAAATTCTATGTCTTTTTTGAACCACATCTTTGGAGTACATTCTTTAAACCAAAAATCTAAAATCATTATAGAATTAATCATGACAAATTTTTTAAAATTTTGCTAATTTCTTTTCCCATTTGTTTTTGCCCAAAAAAAGGTGCTTTTTCACATGCTTCAGCAAGATACTTGACATCTTTTGTTTCAAGATATTTTTTCCATAAATCAGACATTAATTTTTCTAAATCCATCAATCATTAATCCTTTTTGAATTTATATAAACTAAATACAGATAAACCATTATCGAGACATTTATAATATTCCAAAATATACCATTTAAAAATGCCAATTTATATGAATTAGTATAATCAAATATTTCCCCTGACAACCAACCACCTAATGACATTCCAATTATAGTTGCGAATATGAGTAAACCAACTCTTTCAGCGACTTCATTAGTAGGTAAGAATTTACTTATAATCACAGTATAGATAGGTACTATTCCTCCTTGGGATAATCCAAAAAAGACTGCAACAATGTACAAAGATAATTGACTATTAAAAGGCAAAAACATTGATAGAGAAATAGCTTGAAGACTTGAACCAAGAATAAGTGTTTGAATGGGACCTATTTTATCTGATAAAAAGCCAAACAAAATTCTGCTTGTTACAGCAGCAAATAACATAAATGATAATATTTCAGTACCCACCGTTAAGCCATATCCATAATCAATGCATAAAGGTACGATGTGTACTTGTGGCACAGACATAGCAACACAACAAAGAATTCCAGCAAACATAAGTAAAATTTGAATTTTTTTATTACTTATTGATAATTTTAGAGTTGAATTAACATTTTTTTCCACATCAAAATTTTGTATGTTTTCATTTGATTTTGTTTTCTTTTCTCCTAGAAAAAAAAATAATATTGGGATGCAAATGCTGCATACTACAGCGATAAATAAATGTGCACTCTTCCATTGGCCGTCAATTAAAAAGTCTTTGATCAAAAATGGCCATATTGCACCGCATAAATGTTGACCACTTGCAACTAGAGAGACAGCAAGACCTTTTCTTTTATAAAAAAATTTAGATATATCTGCCATCATTGGACCAAAAAAAGCGGCAGCAGAAAAACCTAAAAAAAACTGAATCATAGATAGCCAAAAAACATTTGTTGCTAAAACTGAAAACAAATAAGAAGAAACTAATAATATTAAAGCAAAAATTATTGGTTTTCTAATCCCAATTTTATCTAACATACGACCAATGATTACATTGCCTATACCGTAACCAAACATTGTTGCAACATATGGATAGGTAGAAGCTGCTCTATCTAGTCCAAACTCATTTTGAATATTTGGCATTATTATAACAACAGACCACATGCCTGCAGTTCCAATAACACTCATTGTAAAGATAATTATTAATCTTAGCCAAGCTTGCTTACTGTCTAGCTCTATAAAATTATTCTTCATATCTTGTTGCTCTTAAAAATTATTTAATTAACATATATTTTACAAATGACTAAAATTATAATTACTTTTCTATTTTTTAGGGGGTATAGATGGCATTAACTAAGGATGAAATAAATTTTTACAATGACCAAGGTTATTTACTTGTTGAAGATGTTATATCAGAAAATCAACACAAGGAAATGTTAGCTTTAGTAGATGGTTTTTTTGAAAAATCAAAAATGATCAGAGAAAATGATAATATTTTTGACCTTGAAGATGGTCATTCATCTGATAATCCCAGACTTAAAAGAGTTAAACAGCCACACCAACATTCTCAATTTTTTTGGGATATTATAAAAGAGTCAAAAATTGAAGAAATTCTTAGAGATCTTCTTGGTGATAATGTGTCCTTAAAAACAAGTAAATTAAATACCAAAGCACCTGGTGGAGGAGCTGCTGTGGAATGGCACCAAGATTGGGCATTTTATCCTCATACAAATGATAATGTTCTGGCTTTGGGTTTGATGTTAAATGATGTTGATATAGATAATGGACCATTAATGGTGATACCTAAAAGTCACAAGGGCCCTGTGTTAAGTCATTTTAACAATGGTGTTTTTTGTGGTGCGATTGATCCAGATGATTCAGATTTTGATATGAGCAAAGCAGTAACTTTAACTGGAAAGGCAAGATCTATGACTATTCATCATGCAAGAACACTTCATGGATCTTCACCTAATAAAAGTAACAGAGATAGATTAGTTTTATTTTACGAATGCAATTCAGCCGATGCATGGCCATTGGTTGGCGCAGGCGCATATATGAAAAGTACAAATCCTGTACAATTATGTAACCAATTAGAAAAGCAAATGGTGTGTGGAAAGGTAAGTTACCAACCTAGAATGGAGAAAGTCCCTGTTATAATACCTCTTCCTCCAGCACCGGATTATGGGTCCATATTCACTTCTCAAAAAACTGGCGGTGCCAAATCAGCATTTTAAATTTTATAGTCTGGTGAGTGCCTTTCAAGTTTTCTAAGCAATGCTGGCCATGCCAGCCTGTCTTTACCTAAATCAAACATTCCTACTGATTGTTCTTGAGTAGTTTTAATAGCTTCTTTTGATGGTAAATTTATTTTGCCAGCAGCCTGTGCTCGTATTTGAGCTGAACAAGCTCTCTCTAGAAAATATATTCCCATAAAAGCTATTCCGCATGTTTGTCCAACAGATAAAGTTCCATGATTGCGAAGTATAAATAGATTTTTATCTCCTATGTCTTTAATTAATCTTTCTTTTTCACTATGATCTAGTGCTAGGCCTTCATAATCATGATATGCAATATGTGGATGAATCAACATAGAAGTTTGGCTAATTGGTAGTAATCCATCTTTTTGTATAGAAACGGCAACACCATCATTAGTGTGAAGATGTAAAACGCATTGAGCATCTTCTCTTGCAGAATGTATTGCACTATGAATGGTAAAACCAGCAGGATTTACTTCATAAGGTGTATCTATAACTGCATCACCATTAAGATCAATTTTAACCAAGCTAGAAGCAGTAATCTCATCAAACATCAAACCGTAGGGATTGATTAGAAAATGATGTTCTGGTCCAGGTATTCTTAAAGACACATGTGTATAAATTAAATCATCCCATCCATACATGGCAATTAATCTGTAAGTAGCAGCTAGATCAAGCCTTAATTGCCATTCTTTTTCAGTAATTTGACTTTTTAACTTTTGAGTATCAATCATATGGTTCATTTCTTTTCCTTATTTAAAATTAATAAAATTTGATTTATTCTTCTATTATTTTAATAATTCTTCTAGGTGATGCTTGCATATCTTTTTTGTATAATTTGATTTTTAATATGCCATTGGTTAATTCTGCTTCGTCCACTAAAATATTTTGCTCTAGTCTAAAAACTTGTTTAGTAGAATTATTTTGAATACCTTTATGTATTATATCTTTATCAATTGATAATGCTTTATTTTTTACATCCAACACTAAATAATCATTAACCGTATTAATTTTTATTTGATTAGGTTCAATCCCTGCTAAGGCCACATGAATTTCGTAATTATGATGGTCATATTTTATAATATCAAAGGCTAAGTTTGATTTGTTTTGAATTGAAGAAACTTTATCAATCTCGTCAAAAAAATCATTATACCCAATATAATATTTTAAAAATTTATTTTGTATTAAAGTCATTTTTTATCCTTCGATTTTGAAAACTCGTTCACCTTCTATAAACTTTATCTTAGTGTTACCTTTTACTTAATTAACCTCTTCTGCCATTATTTTCATAATTTTGAAGCATCATTTTTATTTTTAAAACAAGATATAACAAAGCCTGTAGTATCTGAAACTCTATAAACTTCACAACTCAATTGTCCATTTTTTATATTTCTGGGTATCATTACATTTTGAAAAAAAGCTATGATCATATCACAATTAACTTTTGAAGTTGATTGAAATTCAGCAATTCTAGTGTACATTTTTACCTCTTGTTAAATGCATACTTAGTATGTAATTGTATCAGTATAACTAACTAATAACATATTAACATGAAGATTATAATTTTATCATTTTTTATTTTATTTTCACCCCAAATATTGGCTCATGAGTGTGTTTTAAAAGGTACTTCTGCTGAAGAAATTACAATTTATAATACATGTAAAGCTGACCAAAAAAACCAAGCTCCTAGTAAAAATTTAAATAACTCTCTATTAAAATTAAAAATTAAAGAACTAAAAAATGAAAATAAAAATTTAAAAAATCAATTATTAGACTTGAAAATCAGACTTAATTCTTTGCTACAAAGAGTAGATTCTTACTTAAATTAATTAGAGTATAACAAATGAAAAAAGCTTTAGTCATAGGTGTTGGTCCATTAAATGGTTTAGGTGGACAATTATGTAGAAAAATTGCAAACAATAATTTTGAAGTATTTGTTGCAGGGAGGACAAAGTCATCATTAGATAATGTAGTCAATACTATTTTAGATGACGGGAATAAAGCAATACCAATAATTGTAGATGCAACTGATGAAAATCAAATAAAAAATATGATCAAAGAAATTGGTCCTGGATTAGATTTCGCTGTTTATAATGTTGGTAATAATAGACCTGGTAAAATTGTTGATATGGATGCTAATTATTTTCGAGAAAGCTGGGAAAGTGGCTGTTTTGGCGGATTTTTATTTGCTAAAGAAGTTATTAAAACATTTTTATTAGAAAAAACAGCTGGCACCCTTATTTTTACTGGAGCTAGTGCATCTTTAAGAGGTAAATCTAATTTTGGTGCTTTTAATTCTGCTAAAGGAGCCCTTAGAAATTTAGCTCAGGCTTTAGCAAAAGAATATGCTGAAAACTCAATTCACGTAAGTCATGTAATTGTTGATGGAGGTTTAGCAGGGGAAAGAATAAAACAACGATTATCTGATTTTGAAAAAAGAGTTAAAGAAGGTAAACTTATTAACATAGAGAATGTTACAGAAGCTTATATGTTTCTATATAATCAAAGTAAAGATGCATGGACATTTGAATTAGATGTAAGAACATCTCAAGAAAATTGGTAGATCATAAAGGAGTGCAATATGAAATTATTTAATCTGACTGATAAGGTTGCATTAATTACAGGAGGTAATGGTGGTATAGGGTTTGCGATGGCAAAAGCAATTGGAGAAGCTGGTGCAACTGTTGTTATAGCAGGAAGAAACGAAGACAAAAACAAAAAATCAATTGAAGAGTTGAATTCTCTGAGTGTTAAATGCAAATCCCTAATTGTAGATGTAGTAAACGAGAACTCATGTAATCAACTTATCGAAGATGTAGTTCAAACATACGGAAAGCTTAATATTTTAATTAATAATGCTGGTACAAATATTAGAAAACGACCTGAGGAATATGAATTAAAGGAATGGACATCAATCATAGATACAAACTTGATAAGTACGTTTACTTGTTCTAAAGCTGCTTTTAAATATTTTAAGAATATTAACAGTGGAAAAATTATTAACATTGGATCAATGCATTCTTTATTTGGCGCACCTCTTGGAAGTGCATATTCTGCAAGTAAAGGAGGTGTGGTACAATTAACAAAAAGTCTTGCAAATACTTGGGCTAAAGACAACATTCAAGTGAATGCGGTTTTACCAGGATATATAGATACCACTTTAACACGACAAGCTAGGGTTGATATTCCTGAACTTCAAAAAAGAGTTGAAGAAAGAACTCCTGCTGGGCGTTGGGGAGATCCAGATGATTTGGGAGGAATAGCCGTGTTTTTATCTAGTGATGCTTCAAATTATGTTACGGGCACTGCTATCCCTGTCGATGGTGGTTATTCAATTAACGGGTAAATTAATCTAGGAGGGTAATTTGGAAAATATTTTTAAAGGTTGTATGCCAGCTCTTATGACGCCATGCAACGAAGACCTCTCTCCAAACTTTGATTTACTTGTGCATAAAGCTGAAGAGCTTATCAATTATGGGATGTCCGCTGTAGTTTATTGCGGTTCAATGGGAGATTGGCCTTTATTAACAGACGAAGAAAGACAAGAAGGTGTTTTTAGGTTGGTTAAAGCTGGTGTTCCTACAATTGTAGGAACTGGTTCAATTAATTCAAAAAAAGCAATTGGTCATGCTGTACATGCACAAGAAGTAGGTGCTTCAGGTCTGATGGTAATTCCAAGAGTTTTATCTAGGGGACCTTCGCTTTCAGCTCAGAGAGCACATTTTGCGTCTATTTTAAGCGGAGCTCCTAAACTTCCTGCAGTTATTTACAATAGTCATTATTATGGGTTTTCAACGAGAGCAGATTTGTTTTTTGATTTACGAAAAGAACATCCAAATTTAGTGGGTTTTAAAGAATTTGGAGGTGCTAAAGATCTAAGTTATGCAGCAGAACATATTACTTTTAAAGATGATGATATATCCTTGATGATTGGCGTAGATACAACTGTATATCATGGCTATGTAAATTGTGGCGCAGTTGGAGCTATAACTGGAGTGGGGAATGCATTCCCAAAAGAAGTATTACATTTAATTGATCTATGTGAAAAAGCAGCAAACGGTAACTTTTTAGCAAGAAAAAAAGCTATGGAACTTGAGAGTGCACTCGCGGTTTTGTCATCTTTTGATGAGGGGCCAGATCTGGTACTTTATTATAAATATTTAATGGTTTTAAATGGAGAAAAAGGGTACAAATTGCATTTTAATCCAACTGATAAGTTGAGTGACAGTCAGAGAAAATACGCTGAAAGTCAATATACTTTATTTAAAAACTGGTATCTAGATTGGAATAAATAACGGCCAATAATTAAATATTATTAATCTTCTTATTTATCATGACTTAAATTTTCATTTACGGATTAATTGTTTACAAGATCCTCTATGGACAAGTCCTATTAATATTCCGTCAGTCAAGCCTAAAGCAGCATCTTTTATTAATAATCTGAACAATCATATCTCCTTTTAAAAAATGGTGAACGCGAGAGGATTCGAACCTCTGACCTACTGCTTAGAAGGCAGTTGCTCTATCCAGCTGAGCTACGCGTCCACTAAATAATCTATTATTACTTATAAATAATTAAGTCAAAACAATTGTTTTAAAAAGTTAGTAATAAAAAATCTTTTGCATGCATGTCATTGGTTTTGGTATTTTATTTAAATTTTCTGTTCCCAATCCTACACTCAATACTGCTGATGATAATCTTGAAGTTACTTTATCAAAAATCCATGCAAAATCAGTTGTAGTAAAAAAATATTTATCTTCCCAAATTACGTAAGCTCCTTGTTTTTCAGCTAACAAGTTTCCAATTAAAACAAACTTACCATTCATTCTTCTATAAACTTTTGGATTGTCCATGTCTTTTGATCTGTCAAATAAAAACTCAAACTTATTATTTGTGTCACTACAATCAAATCCAGCAGACGGTAGATGTACATCACTGGCCATTGATTTTAATGGTAATAAAACAATAAACAAAATTACATAAATAAATTTTCTTTTTAAAATCATAACTTTTTTACTTTCTAGTTATTTTTTTTACATAATTATTGTAAGACATACTTAATTTTTTTATTAATATAAAGTATTTTATCATGTCACTTTTTATAGATCACGTTGTAATAACAGTCACTGATATAAACAAATCCATACATTTTTATTCAAATATTTTAGGTATGGAATTACAAGAATTTTTATCAACAACAGATAATGTAAAACGAAAATCTCTTAAATTTGGTACACAAAAAATTAATTTACATGAAGCTTCAAAACCTTTTAAACCGCACGCACACAACCCACTCCCAGGTACTATGGACATTTGTTTTTTAAGCGACATAAATGTTAGTGACTGGATAAAAATATTTGACAAATTTGATATTAAAATTGAAGAAGGTCCAGTCATAAAGACTGGAGCTAATGGCACAATAAAATCTATATATGTCAGAGACCCAGATAAAAACTTAATTGAGATATCTAATCAGATTATTAAATGATTTGTATAAATTCTGTTAACTCTCTTGTTCTATGAACTTTATTTTCCCATTTTTGATCAAATTTTTTTATAAGATTCTCTAAATTTTTTGAATTTATTGCCTTTTCAGCATCTCTAATATTTTTAAATTCATATATGGCAAGATGAAAATTAGAATCTTTTATCCAGCCTCTTTTTGCACTTTTAGCCATAAATGCTTCCCTTGCTTCGCTTAAGTGCTCTTTTTCATACCAATTGTCAAATTTTTCTCTATCAACAAGCTTTGTGTCTGATTTAACTATTAAGTAACAAGTCATATGGAACTCACATCACAATTTATAATTACTTTATATTTTAAAAATTAAATTATTGACAATAGTCTATAATAATTTTGTAATTTAATAATAATATTAAGGAGGGAATTTATGAACTTTAAAATATTTGGTAAGCAAGTTAAGGTAGGTCAATCTTTTACCAAATATGCAGAGTTAAATTTATTTAATGCAGTTACTAAATTCTTTCCAAATGCTGTTTCTTCAATTGTAAGTGTCTCAAAAAAAAACAAGATTTTTTATATTATTATAGTACTTCATATTACAAAAAAAATGGAATTTACAGCTCAATCAAATGGTGAAACTGCAAAAATAGCATTTGATTCTACTCTTGAAAAACTCTCAAAACAATTAAGACGATATAAAAGAAAAATTAAAAATTCTAAACATAACGATAACTTTCTTAAATCAAACGTGTTGGATGCACAATTTCAAATAATTAATGAACCTCCATCAGGTGTTTTCATAAACAAAGAAAATAACACTCAAGAGCCACTTATTTTTGCAGAATTAGATACAGAGATAGAAGAATTAACAGTTGTTGATGCCCTTGAAAAAATGAAATTAGGAAATGCTTCTGCGCTTATGTTTAGAAACTCAAAACATAGCGGGCTTAATATGATTTATAAAAGGGAAGATGGTTTAATTGGTTGGGTAGACCCAAGAGGCAATAGAGAATTAACTAAAGTATGAAAGCAATTAATTATTTAATTGTTCTAATCTTTTATCTCTTCTGCACATAAATCTATAATATTCATATTTATAGCTTTGTTTTTTGTAGTAATTTTGATGTTCTTCTCTTACAGGGTAAAATTTGCTCTCTTTTTCTACTGGAACAATTGAAGTTTTTGGAGCTAATGACAAAATAATTTTTTTCTGATCCACATTTTTATAATAAATTGCAGGTGTGTAAGACCTACCTCTATCACAAAATTGTCCATAAGCATCTTCATAATCTATAGTCTTGAATACATGAGTTACAAGTTCTTTAAATGTGATTTTCTTAGGATCATATATCACTAGCGCTGCTTCACGGTGATCTCCCCACTGCCCAGGAATATATTTTGGGTCCTTTGTTGTGCCTGCAGTGAAACCACTTATAACATCTGACACTCCATCAAGTTTTTCTGTATCTGCTTCAGTACACCAAAAGCATCCACCAGAATAAACAAAAGTATCTGACTTACTTATATATGTGAAGTAAGTAAAAGTAACTAAAGTAACAAATGAGTTAACAAGTAATATTTTGAGAGATTTTTGCATTTTTATTTTTTTGAATTAATTGAACATAGTTATATTTGGTCTTTTTTTTTTGAAAAACAATAATTATGATGTAATTATTGTTTTAAAAAATAAGAGTTGGATTTATTATGGAAAAATTTGTTTCAGTAACAAATCCAAAAGTAATAGAAAATCTTAAATTACAAATTTCAAATAGTAGAATTATTGATTGGGCGTCAGATTTTAATAAGGATGCTGGTATTTCATATAATAGACTTGATTATATTTTAGATTATTGGAAAAATAAATTTTCATGGGAAAAGTCCGAAAAAGAACTAAATTCATTTAATCAATTTTATTTTATTGATGAAGGCATAAAAACTCATTTTTTACATATTAAATCACCAAAAAAAAATGCTTTACCATTATTGCTTATTCACGGATGGCCGGGATCGATATTTGAATTCTTTGATTTAATACCTTTGTTAACAAATCCCAAAGATCATAATTTACTAGGATGCCAGCCTTTTGATATTGTGATTCCTTCTTTACCAAATGTAGGATTTTCTTTTTTTACTGATCAAAAACCAATGGATCTAGAAGAAATTTCCAATCATTTTTTAATACTTATGAAAAATTTGGGATATGAAAATTATTTTGTACAAGGCGGAGATTTAGGATCTTTTATTGCTTCAATAATGTCTAAAAATGATTCCAAATCTGTTAAGGGTATTCATCTAAACTTGTTACCTTTGCCAAGAGGGTTAGATAAGATGCCAAATAATAATGAAGAAAAGATATATTATCAAAAATTAAAGAATTTTCTCCAATTTGAATCTGGTTATCAGCAATTACAAGGGACTAAACCTTTTACTCTTGCTCATGCACTTAACGCTTCTCCTGTATCATTATGTTCGTATATAAGTGAAAAATTTTATACTTGGATAGATCATGATGGCGATTTATTTTCTAAAATCGACATAGATAAAATGTTAGCTAACATAACCTTATATTGGATAACTGGTTGTATTGGTGCTTCATTTTGGCCTTATTATATCAGACACAGGTCAGATTGGCCAATTAGTAAGGATGAGCCAATATTATCCCCAATGGGGTATAGTGAGTTTCCAAAGGAAATTTTTTCACCTCCATTAAGTCTTGCTTCACAATATTATCAAAATATTGTTATGTGGTCATCCCATAAGTCTGGAGGACATTTCGCAGCAATGGAAAAACCTTTAGAGTTAGCATTAGATATTAATAATTTTGTCAAAAAAGTTTATTAAATTGTGTTTATTAATCTTCCTTGATATGTCAGTCTTAATTTAAATATTATTATGAGAGCATTAAAATGAGTTTGGACTTTTTGACTGATGATTTACTTATAAAAAATAATAGTTTTGATGGCCCTGTAGTTGTAACTGGTGCAGCGGGTTGTATAGCGGCTTGGGTTTTAACAATTCTACATAGATCAAATATTCCCTGTATAGCTATAGATTTAACTGATAATAAAAATCGATTGGAACTTCTTCTTGGAAATGAAACTAACAAAATCGATTGGAAGGTTTGTGATATTACTCATCTTGAAAAACTGAGTAAAATCATAACTAGCTTTAAACCAAGTGCCATAATTCATTTAGCAGGCCTTCAAGTTCCTTTTTGTGCAGAAAACCCTTCTCTAGGTGCTCGTGTAAATGTTGAAGGCACGATAAATATTTTAGAAATTGCAAAAAAAGCAAATATCAAAAGAACAGTTTATGCATCTTCAGTAGCAGCTTTGGGACTGCCACCAAATGGCCCATGGAAAGAAACTCTATATGGAGCATACAAACTAGCCAATGAACACACAGCTTTCGTATACTGGTCAGATTGGCAAGTGCCTTCAATAGGTATTAGGCCCAACATTGTATATGGCTTAGCCAGAGATCAAGGTATGAGTTCAAAAAATACTTTGGCCATTCAAGCTGCTGCATTGGATAAAAAATACGAAATTCCATTTAATGGAAAATATAGTTGGTTATATGCAGGTGAGGCAGCGATAGCTTTCATAAAGTCAGTGATTAAAGATTTAACTGGTTCCCATGTATTTAATTTAAATGGTAGCTGTGAGACTATTGAATATGGATTGTCATTAATAAAGGAATTGAGTAAAGAAACAAACATTACTTGTGTTAATAAATCTTTTCCTTTTCCTCCAGATTTAGATGATTTGCCTCTTAGAAATCATATAGGTGATTATCCTTCAATTTCTGTTAAAAAAGGAATTGAACATACCTTTAGAGCGTTTGAAATACTTAAATCTGAAGGCAGGTGTCCTTCTTTATCTGAATAATATTCATAACCATTATAATACTCTAAGAGTTTTTATTTATGAAAAATAATATTGATTTAATTCTCAATGGACCAGTATTAAAAATGATCTGTAAATTGTCATTGCCGAATTCTATCACTGGTATTTCAATGGTATTAATAGTAATTTCTGACGCATATTTTGTATCTAAATTAGGAAATGTGTCATTAGCTAGTCTAGCTCTAGTTTTTCCATTTATAACATTAATGCAAATGATGTCAGCAGGTGCAATTGGTGGTGCAAGTACAGCGTCTATTTCAAGATTTTTGGGAGCAAATTTAATCGAAAGTGCTAATTCAGCAATTTGGCATGCAGTTTTGATTGGTATTTCAATGTCTATAATTTACTCAGTTATTTTTGTTTTGTTTCCAAAGTATATTTTTATGTCAATGGGAGGTGATAATGATGTTTTAGAAGGAGCCATTAACTTTTCACAAATCGCTTTTGGTGGTGCTGTATTCACTTGGTTATTATATATTTTTTCAGCAGTTTTAAGGGCTATTGGTGAATTTGTTATTCCAGCAATAGTTCAAATTTCTGGTTGCTTTTTACAAATAGTTTTAGCAGGAGCTTTAACATTAGGCTGGTTTGGGTTTCCAAATTTTGGATTAATGGGACCTGCAATTGCTATGATTTTTTCACATTTCATTATGGCTTTATATTTGTACTTTTATATTAAGTCTAAACAAAATATTGTAAAACTCTGCCCTTATTCACTTAATAAAGAATCATTTTTTGATATAATGAAAGTAGGTATTGGAGGGTTGATAAATAGTACAACGATAGCAGGAACAGTAGGTGTGGTTACAGCTACAGTAAGTTATTATGGCGTAGACGCTCTTGCTGGTTATGGTTTAGGTAGTAGATTAGAGATTATAATTACTCCATTAGTTTTTGGAATTGGGTCTGTCCTTACAGCAACAGTTGGAATAAATGCAGGGGCAAATCAGATTAATAGAGCAAGAAACATAGCGTGGGTAGGGGCGATTATTTCATTTTTAGTAGTGGGAATTATCAGTGGAATTGTATCGTTTTATCCAGAATTATGGCTAGATAATTTTCAAACTAATTTTTTATCAAAACAATCAGCAATTCTTTATTTAATTATTGTTGGACCATTTTATTGTTTTTTTGCAGCCGGGCAAACATTATATTTTGCTAGTCAAGGAACAGGTAAGATTTTTTATCCTGTTTTGGTAGGGATAATTAGATTTTTGTCTGTATCCATTATTTGTTACTTAGCTATAAAATTTTCTTGGTCAATAAACTCAATATTTTATGCAGTTTCATTTGGTCTTGGAATCACTGGTATTGGTTTAGGTTTATGTATGTTAAGTCGAGATTGGAAATCAGAAATTAACCAAAAAAAGACATTGAATACATAGCAATGTTTAGAACACAAAAAAACAAAAATATTCCTACTATAATCTTCATATGTAATAAATATCATAAAATAATAAAAAATACAGTTTAACTAAATGAATTGTAAAATTTCACATGAAATTTTTATTTAAACTAATTAAATATTAAGCAATGTTAATAACTTTAAATATATAGTTTTCTTGACTAAACTTAGTTAAAATATGAAATTAGGATAATAAAAAAATTTATTATGAGTATATACATGGAAGATCCATCAGCTATTTTATATTTATTGATAGGTATAGGATGTTTGTATCTCTATAGATTATTAAAAAAAAAGTGGAATATTCAAAGTAGTTCAAAATCAAGTTTATATAAAATACTATTCAAAAACTTTAATGATACAAATAAATAAAAAATAATTAAGATTCTTGATTAGTAAGGAATTTTTTATAAATGGAAGTTGCAAAATTAATTTGGAAAAGTTGGAATGAGGGTAAAAAATTAGATTCTTTGTCAGAGAGGATGAAGCCTAATTCTCGAAAAGAGGCTTATAAAATTCAAGAGCAAATTGAAATTATAAGTGAATATAAAAAAATAGGTTGGAAAATAGCAGCCACTAGCAAAGATGGTCAAAATCATATAGGAGTTTCAGGTCCTTTAGCGGGTAGAATTTTCAAAGACAAAGCAAAAATTCCAAACAGTAATCTAATATTAGGAAGTAATCAGATGGCAGTTGCTGAACCTGAATTTGCTTTTAAAATTGGAACTGAAATAAAACCAAATAAGTCATATTACAAAGTTAAAGAAGTAATGGAATTAGTTGAAACCTTACATTTAGCAATTGAATTGCCTGACTCTAGGTTCAATAACTTCTCTTCAGTTGGAGAACTAAGTCTTATTGCTGACAATGCATGTGCTGATCAATTTGTTTTTTCTAAACCTGTTGATATGGATTGGAAAGATATAGATTTTTCTAATCATAAAGTTTCAATATCAAATTCAAAATTTGCACATCAAGGGATTGGATCTAACGTATTAGGAGATCCTAAAATTGCATTAACTTGGTTGGTAAACGAATTATCTCAAAATAATATTTTACTTGAAAAAGATATGATAGTGTCAACGGGAACATGCTCTAAACCAATACCGGTTGTTACAGGTGATATTGTAACTGCTAATTTTGGTGAATTAGGTGAAATTAGCCTTAATTTAAAATGATTAAAACAATATTAATTTTTATTTTATTATTTGTAATATTGTGGCTATTTAAAAACAAATTACCCAAAATAAGAAATAAGTTAAAAATTTTAGTTAATAACCCACTTTTTAGATCAATAGCTTTAAGAGGATTGTTGCGTATAGTAAGGTTTTTGATCTTTAGACGGTAATTATTTCAAACTTTCATAAAATTCTAAAAAGTATGGGAAAAAGTTGTTTATAATTATTTTCACACCTTTTTTGTTAGGATGTATCATGTCTCTTTGATTTAATGAAGGCTTTAGAGCAACATCTTTTAGAAAAAAAGGGTAATAAGCTGTATTATATTTTTTTGATAACTTAGGATATATTGCATTAAACTCATTTACATATATTTCTCCTAAATTATTTGGTGCTTTCATACCAATTAGCATGGTCGGAATTTGTTTTTCTTTTAGATAACTTAAAATTTTTTCGATATTTTGACTTGTTAAGCTTGGATCAATTCCTCTTAAAGCATCATTTGCACCAATTAGAATAATTACACCGTCATAATTATCTTCAAGAACCCATTTATATCTATTTAATAATCCAGTAGATGTTTCTCCTGAAACACCACTATTGAACAAAGTTACATCGTTTATTTTGTTTTCTATAGTTTTCAGCTTTAATTGATTTACAAAATTATCTTCAACAACTAATCCATATCCAGCAATTAAACTATCTCCAAAAATTATAATTTTTGTTGTTTTTGAGTAAGCAAGTTCTATATAAGAAAATGTAATAATTAATGCAGAAAATAATCTAATTATAAATTTCATAATTTTATTTAACCTGATTAATTTCTTTTAGAAAGATTATTTTTTCAAAACACAATTTTTTAAATGACATCTCTAATGAAAAATGAAAATAAAAATAAACTGATTGAATTAGAAAATATTCATGTAGATCTCAAAAACTCATTTGAAACAATAAATGTTCTAAAAGGAATTAATCTAAAAATCTTTAAAAATGAAAGTGTTGGTATAATTGGTGAAAGTGGAGCAGGAAAATCTACTTTAATTATGTGTATTGCTGGTTTGGAACTGATATCTAAAGGAAAAATTCTTTTCAACAATTTGCCTATACATAATCTTAAAGAAGATGATTTGGCTTTATATAGATCTAAAAATATTGGTGTAATTTTTCAATCATTCAACCTCTTACCTTCAATGACGGCTCTTGAAAATGTCAATTTACCAATTGAGATATCAGGTAATTTTAAAAATAATAAAATGGCAATGGAGTTATTAACCGCAGTAGGGTTAAAAAATAGAATCTTTCACTATCCCCACCAACTATCTGGTGGAGAACAGCAAAGAGTTGCTATAGCAAGATCTTTAATATCAAATCCTGAAATTTTAATAGCTGATGAACCAACTGGGAATTTAGATAAAAAAAATAGTGAAGATGTGATCAAGTTAATTTTCCAATTAAAAAAAGATTTTGGATCTACATTAATTTTGGTCACCCATGACACGTCTGTGGCAAGGTTGTGCGATAGAATTATAAAAATAGATAATGGCTTAATAGTGAAATAAATAACCAGAATGTTTCTAGAAACTTTAAAAAACTTACATTTATCTTTTAGAGAATTACGCGGATCGTTCAATGAATTTAAAATTGTTTTTGCCTCAATTTTTTTAGGCGTATTTATTATTTCAGCTGTAGGCAGTATTTCCGAAAACCTTAAATCTGAAATTAAGAATAAAAGAGCTGAGATGCTTGGTGGTAATTTTGAATTATCAATCACTTATCAAGAATTTCCAAAAAATATAAAAAAATGGTTAGAAGAAAATGGTACAACAACTCAAATAATTGAGCTAAGAACAATGCTTTCTTATAACTCTCAATCTCAAATAAAGCGTCGCATTGTAGAATTAAAAGCTGTAGATAACAATTACCCATTAATTGGTAAAGTTTTAATTTCTCCTAATCAAAAACTTAAACTGTCTTTAAATACAAAAAAAAATACAAAAAATATTTTAATTGATAAATCTTTAAAAGACCAACTTGGTATTAATGTTGGTGATCTAATTAATTTAGGTAAATCTAAGTTTAAAATTAATGGAATAATTGAAAAAGAACCTGATCGAATGTTTTCTTTTGCAACGTTTGGTCCAAGAGTTTTACTTTCTAGAGAATCCCTAGTTGAAACAGGTCTTTTGAAAGCTGGTTCATTGATAAAATACAAAATAAAATTTGTTCCAAACAATCAAAATAAAATTAATTTAGCATTCTTAAATGATTTAGTAAAAGGAACGAATGTTTCTATAAGAAGTATAGAAAATACTACCAATAATTTTAATAATTTTGTTGATAGAACCTCAATATTCATTTCATTAGTTGGTTTGATAACTCTGCTAATTTCTGGAGTAGGAATTTCCAATGGTGTTAAGGGTTATATAATTAAGAAAACTAAAAATATAGCTATCATGAAGTCATTGGGAGCAAAAAATTCAAAAGTTTTAAACATATATCTTAATCAAATTTTAATCATTTTTTTAATAAGTATTATACCTGCTATAATAGTAGGAATATCAATTCCATATTTCTTTTCACAAATTATAAGTCAGGAAATTTTCAACACATTTGAACCTTCTATTTTTTTTGAACCAATTTTTATTAGCTTCTTATATGGTTTAATTACATGTATTTTATTTACTATCTTGCCTCTTTTAAAAACTTATAAAATTAAGCCAATTGAATTAATAAGAAACTCATCTGAGAATTTGTTGATTAGATCATCTTATAAAATAAAGGTTATAATTTTTCTATTAATATGTTTTTTATGTGTTTTAACAATGAATTTGATTAATGATAAAAAATTATCATTTTATATTTTGATATCAATGACAGGTTCTTTTGTATTTATATATGGATTAACAAATTTAAAATTTTATATTTTGTCAAAAATTAAATTCAGATTAGGAACAACATTTGAATACATTAGAAAAGCAATAACGAAAAGCAACTCATTTGCAAGATCAATAGTAATTTCTTTTAGTATAGGACTATCACTTTTAATTACCTTAAATATTATTGAATCAAGTCTTGATAAAAGAATTACCATTGCAATTAATCAACAAGCACCCACCCATTTTTTAATTGACATACAGCCCCAGCAAATCGAAAAAATTAAGACTACCGCCTTATCATATTTAGGAGATAACAGTTTTAACTCACAGCCTATGTTAAGAGGACGTATTCTACAGATAAATGGTCAATCAGTTCAAGGTTTGAAAGTAGATAAAGAAGTTGAATGGGTCTTAAGAAGAGATAGAGCATTTTCCTGGAGTAATGAAATGCCTAAAAACACTAAATTAATTTCTGGTAAGTGGTGGCCTAAAAATTATGATGGACCTCTTTTAGTTTCCATTGGAGACAAAATTGCAAAAGGTATGAAGCTAAAAATTGGAGATAAAATTAAATTTAATATTCTTGGAAGAAACTTTGAAGCTAAAATTTTTAATACAAGGGAAATCATTTGGGAGAATATGGATATTAATTTCGTATTTATATTAAGTAATAGTAATATTGCAAATGCACCTCATTCATGGATTGCAACTACAAAAAATGTTGGACAAAACCTAAATAATGATTTTGTTGAAAAAATAGTTTCTGAATTTTCAAATATTTCATCTATATCTATTGAAGAAAGCTATAAAGCTATAAAGTCAATTTTAAATCTTTTAATTATTATTATAAATTCTATCGCTTTAATAACTCTTTTTTCTGGTATAATAGTTCTATCAGGAATAATTGATGTGGGTAAAAAAGACAAATTATATGAAGTTGCTATTTTAAAAATACTAGGTGCAACTCCAAGAAGAGTAGTCTATCTTTGGTTTAAAGAATATTTCATAATAGGTCTGATTTCATCAGTTGTTTCTCTAATTATTGGATTTTTTGTAAGTTATATTTTATTAAATTATGTATTCAATATTGAGATAAATGTTGATTACAATACGATTTTTGTTTTGTCATTATTAGTCCCATTTTTAATCACTTTATTTAGTTTATTCAGTATGATTGGTTTGATTATGTCAAAGCCATTAGTTGTTTTGAGGTCTCATTTCTAAAATTTTTTTATATTCTTTTAGTATTAAGCTTCTTGTAATTTTTTATTTATTTATTAGCATAAATTTATAATTTTTTATGACAGGGGGTGTCATGGCAGATTTTAAAATCAAATCACTTTCAAATGTAATGGGAGCTGAAATAACTGGCTTAGATTTGAATAATAAATTAAGTAATGAGGATAAGCAGAAATTAATCAAAGCAATAACTGATCATTTAGTTATATGCATAAAAAATCAAAATCTTAGTGCTAATAAATTGGTCGAGATTTCAAAGATATTTGGAACTCCAAAAAAATATTTTGTTAAAGACGAAACTATTGAAAATATTCCTGAGGTAATAGTTGTGACGAATAGAACTAAAGACAACAAACCTGCAGTATATGCAAGTCATTGGCATACTGATGATTCTTATAGAGATAAACCTGCAACTTTAACATTTATATATCCAGAAATTCTTCCAGAAAACGGAGGTGGAACAGATTTTATAAATTGTTACTCTGTTTATGATGATCTTCCTTCAAAAATAAAAAATAAATTATTAACTTCTCGGGCGATCCATAAATGGCAAAGTAGACGGAATGTTTCAAAAGTTGCTAAGCTGTCAAAAGAACAAGAGCTAGAAACTCCTCCTGTTGATCATCCACTAATTAGAACACATCCTATGTCTAATAAAAAATCAATTTATATTAATCCAAATAGGATAGATTACATTGAAGGATTAAATGAAATAGAGAGTGATGTTTTGTTAGATGAGTTATATGAATTTTCATTTCAAGAAAAATATCAATATAGTCATAATTATGAAAAAGGTGATTTAGTTATTTGGGATAATCGATGCACTATGCATAAAGCGAATTCAGATTATGATACAAGTCAGTTAAGAGTAATGCATAGAGTAATGCTTGAAGGTGAACAGGTTTTTTAAATAGTATTTTATATTTGAAAATAATTTAGCTAGCGTGAGGTGAATAAATTGTTGTCCAAATTACAAATAGAGCAATACGAGAATGATGGTTATGTTGTCCCTGACTTCAAAATGCCTGAGGATACACTTAAAAAAATTGAAGAAAGACATGATGAATTATTAAAAAAACATCCAGAATTTAAAAATTATTGTCCTGCAATCTTACATTATGATGAAAGTTTTTTAGAATTTTGCAAAAATGAGATTATTTTGAATTATGTTGAACAAATTTTAGGTTCTGATTTTGCTTTATGGAATTCAAGTTTTTTCGCCAAGCCTGCAATCAACGGTCATGCAACTCCATGGCATCAAGACGGACAATATTGGCCCATAAGACCTCTAGCAACGTGTACTGTATGGTTGGCAATTGACGACGCAAATGTTGAAAATGGATGTTTGCGTTTTATTAGAGGTTCACATAAAGAGAAAAAACTTAAAAGTCATAATATTAATGATAAAAAAAATTTAACTTTAAATCAGGAACTTGATGAAAGTGAATATAATGAAAAAGATGCAGTCAATTTGATACTTAAAAGAGGACAGATTTCATTACATGATGTTTATTTAGTGCACGGATCTGAAGCAAACAATTCTTCAATGGCAAGGAGAGCTATTACAATGCGCTTTATGCCAACATCAAGTGTTTTTGACCATCAAATGGTAAAAGATAAAAATTTATTTTCAAAATTAAATGCTAGCAAATATCAAGATAGAAAAATATATCATATGAGAGGCAGAGATATTTCTGGAAAAAATAGCCTAACATATATTTAACAGATAACAAGAAGAGGATATTATGGATCAAGCTGTAATTTTATCAACTGCTAGAACACCTATTGGAAAAGCGTATAGGGGTGCATTTAATGATACAGACGCTCCAACATTAGCTAGTTTTTCTATAAAAGCATCAATAGAAAAAGCTGACTTAGATCCTTCTGAAATAGAAGATGTGATTTTAGGAGCTGCTGTTCAGCAGGGAAGTCAAGGATATAATATAGGAAGGCTTTCATCTGTTTCATCTGGCTTGCCAGTTCATGTTCCGGGTATGAGTGTTGATAGACAATGTGCTTCGGGACTTATGGCTATTGCAATAGGTGCAAAACAGATAGCGTGCAAAGAAATGGATATTGTCGTTAGTGGAGGAGTTGAATCAATTTCACTTGTTCAAAATGAATTTTCAAATAAATATAAATCTCAAGATAAGTTACTAGTAAAAAATAAGCCTGACATATACATGAGTATGATTGATACTGCTGAAGTTGTAGCTAAACGATACAATATTAGTAGAGAACTACAAGATGAATACGCATTACAAAGTCAACAAAGAACATATAATGCTCAGAACAATGGTTATTTTAATGACGAAATTATACCTGTCAAAACAACCAAAGCATTAAAAAATATAGAAAACAACCAAACATCTTATGAAGAAGTAGAAATTACTAAAGATGAATGTAATAGACCAAGCACTGATATTGAGGGCTTAAGAAATTTAAAACCAGTAATGGGTGAAAACTCATTTATAACTGCAGGAAATGCAAGTCAACTGTCCGATGGCTCATCATCATCTGTATTGATGTCTATGAAACTCGCAGAGAAGAGAAACTTAAACCCTATTGGCATTTGTCACGGAGTAGCTGTTGCTGGTTGTGAACCTGATGAAATGGGTATAGGTCCTGTTTATGCTATACCAAAACTTTTAAAACAAAATAATTTAACAATGGATGATATTGGATTATGGGAGTTAAATGAAGCTTTTGCAGTTCAGGTAATTTATTGTAGAGATAAATTAGGAATTCCAAATGAAAACTTAAATGTTAATGGAGGCTCCATATCTATTGGTCATCCATATGGAATGAGTGGGGCAAGGTTAGTTGGCCATGCATTAATGGAAGGCAAAAGAAGAAAAATTAAATATGCTGTGGTTACAATGTGTATTGGAGGAGGACAAGGCGCAGCTGGTTTATTTGAAGTGTTATAAAATTATCATTAATATGAGGTTTTTATGTTTAAGATTTCTAACGAAGTAAGAAGACTAACAAACAAAGAGAAGGACAAATATTTAAAAGACGGGTATTTGACTGGTTTACCAGTTTTTCATGAAGAAGCAAAGGGTGATTTAAACGATTTATTTGTTTCTTTAAGTTCTCGATTAAGCAGTAATATTGACATCAATCAAACAAATATGTGGCACAAAGCAAGTTTAAAATTTCATAATTTATGCAGAACACCAGCAATTCTTGATTATGTAGAAGATCTATTGGGTCCAAATTTTTTTCAATGGGGAGGCCAATTTTTTTTAAAAGAACCAAAAGATGGTTCAGTAGTCCCTTGGCATCAAGATGCTCAATATTGGCCATTATCGCCAGCTAAATCAGTAACTGTTTGGTTGGCATTATACGATACCGATGAAGAAAATGCTGCTATGAAGGTTGTAAAAGGTAGTCACAAACAAGGAATGTTTAAACACCATACTAACAAGGCTAGTAATTTAGTGCTTGATCAAGAGGTCTCTTATGATCAAATCAAGAAAGATGACATAATTTCATTGAATTTAAAGGCAGGTGAGATTTCACTACATGATGATGGTTTGCTTCATGGTTCTGAAGCAAATCATTCTGACAGAAGGCGCTGTGGAATAACTATGAGATTTGCGCCTGTGAACGTGAAAGCAGATTTGTCAATCTGGCCACATTTTGAAACACAGCTAGCCAGAGGTGTTGATGCATTCAAACATAACCCAATTGCAGAAATTCCTAGAGGTGAAGGTACTCCAATAAAAAAGTTTCAATACTCAAGTGAATTTGCAAATCAATGGTGAATTAATTGATTCATATCTTTTTTTTAACTCTTGAGTGAAGTTTTTTCAGTAACTACCCACTTTCAAATATAAGGGTAATTTTTATTTTAACGCATCATCAGATCCTTTGCCTTTAAATGACCCTTTATTACTAATATAAGAATTCTGTTTAATAACATTATTTTGTTTTATTAAATCGTCTGACTGAATATTATTTTTATAAATTATTGTTGTATTTTGCATTTCATTAAGATTTGAATTACTAACATTTAACTTATTTTGATTTTGGCATCTTTTATTTAAAATTTTATTTACATTACTTTGAATTTTTTTAATTTTCTCTGCTCTAAAGCATTCCCATTCATCGACTGGGTCAGTTTCATCCCATTTTTTAATAAGAATTTTTAAATTTTGGTTAAAAATTACATATTTTGGATAAGCATATTCCATATATAAATATGTTCTTGCTATATCACCACGTATTTTAGGAGCAGGTTCAACTTTTTTATTTTTTATCTCTATATCACATTTACCAAATTCTCTAACTTCTCCGTCGATCTCTCCAATTTGGTAATTACTCCTTAATCCATTAACTTAACCAATAGCTGGTTGAAGGTTATATAGGTCAGCTTGCATAAATCTATATAATTTATGAACCTTTTCAGTACATTTTCTACCTATAAACTTTTTCCCTTTAGTGTTAATACAATCAGGGTGTTTATTTTTCCAGGTATCATATTTTATACCAAAATGTGATGCTGGTAAAATATGTTCCCATTCAATTCTAGTAGCCCTTTTTTATCTTTTCTAGGACGAAAACCAGCTTTCCCAATTTGGTTAATTAAAATTATATGTACATTGCCAATAGAAAGTTACTGGATTTTCTTGGTGGATATTCTTTAAAAAATTTTTGGATTTTGAAAAGCTCTCAATTTTTTTATTACCTTCATAAGCTTGAGCAATACTCATTTGAAAACATAAAAAAATTAATAATAAAAAATAAAAAAATTTATTCATTATTTTTAAACCAAACAAAAATCTTACAAAAATTTCCATAACAAGATTAATAAAAACTAATAAAGAGATTAACAATGAAAAAATTAATAATTATTACTTTAACAATCATATTTTCTAATGCAAGTTTATCCCTTGCTGGACAATTTAAATCTAGATGGGGTGTTGTTATTGATGTAAATCCGGTAAATATTACATCTAATCACCAAGAGCCATATACTAGGGTTGTATGTGAAAAATTCAGACATAGAAATCCCAATAACTTTGCCAACATAGCAGTTGGAGGATTAATAGGCAGTGTTATCGGTAATAAATTAAGCGATGTTCATGGAGCAGGCACTATTGGCGCCTTATTTGGGTCAATGATGGCAATTGATAACTCATCCAATTATTCCTCAGAGACATGTCAAGAGAAGACCTTCTATAGAAATAAAAGAGTTAATCAATTTTCTCATTATAATCTTAGAGTTAGGACAAAAAGAGGAATAATCAATATTCAATCTTCTACGCCATACTCTGTGCACGACATTATTTATTTAAACTAATCAGAATAGGAATTGAAATATGAAAAATATTTATAAAAATTTTTTATTGGTAGGTATTACAAGTTTATCTCTCATGAGTTGTAATATTATCGATAATCAACAGAGCGCTTTTATAGAAACAAAATTACAAGATGTAAAACTTAGTAATGATATAAGAAACTATACTAGCTGCATTGAAGATGGAAGAAATTTTGACAGGATTGCTGCCACTAAGAATGAAGAAGCAGATAGTTTATATAATAAAAGTGCCAAAATTTTAAGTGATTGTGATTTGCTGATTAAAGGCAATCCATACATGATCAACGAGGTTGAAAGGATGCAGAACATTGCACTTAGTATTCAAAACTACATTAAGGCAGGCAATTTAATTCAGGCGTCATTAAATCTAAAAGATTACAAAAATACTTTTGAAAAAGATTTAATTTATACAGATGGCTCAAGTTTTATTGAGAATATTGAGACAATCCTAAATCATAGTGCTCCCACAATTTCAGGGAAATTTGCTCTTACAAATAATAATCGAGTTATTAGATCTGAGTTAAAACGTATTAATTATTGGTCTAAAAACTAAGAGGAACTAAAAATGAAAAATGATACTATAAAATTACTTTTGATTTTCACCCCAGCTTTATTTGGATCATTTCCAGCATTAGCTAATGTAAGTGGATGGGACTGGAAACCTCAAATTGTTGAGAAAATGTTTGTTTTGCCACCTCAGCATTTGAATAAAGTTTTAAATAATGATTTTAAAACTTCTGAATTAGCCTTAAATTTGAGAGATACAGATAATAAAATAAAAAGTAAAATTGATAAAATCAATGAACTTAATTCTTTCTTACCTAACGCCTCAAAAGATGAAACTTTAGAAATCAAACACCAGATCATTCTTAATAAACGAGATTATATTAAGGACATGAATAACCTGATCATCATGAAGAAACAGAAACTTGAGACTAAAAAAGCTTTCTTTGAAAAAATAAAAAATAATATCAAATACAATAATAAAAATAAGACAAATCAAAGTGCTTTTTTGAATAATAAAAGTAAAGCTCTAGAAAGGGCGCAGAGACTTGATTTAAAAATTATAGAGAAAACATCTTTAAATATTAACGAAAGAAGTAAATATTTTAAGCAATATGAAACTAACAAAAATGCAATAGAAAAACTTAAAATAGCGATAAAAAATCACCCAATGAATGAAAAGAGTGTACTTTCAAATAACTCTGATAACAAATTAGATACGATTGCCAATTATATATACAACATCGAAACGGAAATTGCTGTTTTAGAAATGAAAGAGCAGATTATGAGTTATATGGCCAAAATTGTGGTTCTAGATGCCATGAATTTGGCGGAGAACGTCTCTAGTATAAAACAAAATTTAGATGGAACTTTTACCTCAGGTGAAAATTATAATGATCCAGAAAACGTAATTGATATGTTTACAAAATTATAAGAAAGGAAAAAAAATGTATAAATCAATAGCCAAAATAACTTTATTAATTTCATTTGTTGCTTCCTCATATGCTAATGCAAGCCCAATTGGGCCTCTTGAAAGAGAAAGAGCAAAGACATTAAATCTCGTTTTAGATAAGACAATTTCAATAGCAGTAAGAAAGAAAAAATTAGAAAAATCAAAAATGAAATTATTAGATTTAGAAAGAATGACAATAAATAACAAACAAATAAACAAAAATCCAGATACCCATACAATAAGGGCTTTTGAGGATTTTGATTTAACTTTCTTGGTTCATAATTCATTTGAAAGAAATAAACCATTATCAATTACATGGTTTGAAAAAATGGGTTTAACAACAGATAATATAATGAGTACTAGGGTATCTAGAAGATGATTAATTATTTATTAATTGGCTTTAACCAATCTTCTCAAGCCATAAGTATATTTTTAGGTGGTATAGTTTTAATACTATTTTTATATGTAGGTTATTCAAATACTAACCCTTCTTTCATATTTGAATGGTTGGTGTCGACATTAGGCTATAGCTTTTTAATTATAACAACTTTCCTAACTTTAATAGCTATAATAAGTATTATAAATATTAATAATTGTGAAAATAGAAGAAGAAAGTTTTGGTTTGAAACAGGTTTGCAAGTATCTAATTTGATTTCAACCTTAGCTTTGACTTACACTCTTCTTGGAATTAGCCTTGGCATCGGGGATTTATCAACATCTAAATTAGATATTGATACAATCAATCAGACCATTTCTAAATTAACCCAACAATTTAGCATGGCTTTTATGACTTCTGTAATAGGTTTACCTTTGTCAGGCTTGTTAAGAAGTATTTTAATTATGATTTATGAACATTATAGAGTTCATTCCCTTAAACCGTCTCAAAAACTATTAAGCAAATAGGTGAAAAAATGAAATTTTTAATATTTAACGTAATTGTTTTATGTTCTCTTGGTTATTTATTAACCTCTAAACCCAATGAAAATTTTAATCAATGGTTTTCAAATACAAAAGATAAAATAAGTAATCTTTCTAAAGAAGAAGTAGTTAAAACCATTAAAAAAGCCACATCAAGTAATAAATTAATAGAGGATAATCAAATTAAAAAAACTTCTGATGAAATTAAAAAAAGAAATAACAACAAAAATCTAAATCAAGATAAAAATCAAGTTAAGGTTCAAGAAAACTCAAAAATAGCTAAATTAGATATCAAAGAAGAAAAAGAACAAAAACCAAAAGATAATGAGATTAAAAAAATTATAAACGACATTCTAGAAGCTAAAAATAAGAAATCATTTACAGAAAAAGTTAAAATTGATGATGGTAAAGATTATGAAAAAGAAAAGATAAACCAGAAAGTTGAAGTTTCTAATAAAAAATTCATGTCACTACATGAAAGGGAGAATGCACTCGCTGACTTGATTATTGATATGGAATTACTTCACATTACCACATTGAAATAATGATAAGTATTAACCAAACCACTATATATTTTAATATAGCTGCATCAATTATATTTGTTACTTATATTATTTTAAACTCAATCCAACCGTTTTTTAAAAAAAAGGTAGAAATAGAAAAGAAAAATAAAGTCTCAAATAACGTAATGACGGTAAACTTTAAAAATGATCTAATAATTAAAGAAGTCACTCTTCCAGAGTTGGAAAAAAGAAATCTTAGTTTTGAAAATAAGAAAAATTTAAAGTTATCGCCTTTAAAAAATGTTCTTAAAAATAAAGATCTTCAGAGTGTAAAAATAAATCCTATCGATTATAATAATTTAAGAGCTCAAAATTTAAATCAAAAACAAAATAATCTTTCAATCTTGCAACCTGTTGCCTTAGAAAACAAAATTAAATCTATATCAATAAAACCTATTAAAAAAACTTCTTTAAGAATTAATGAGGATAAGTTTGAAGCAAATGAAAATAATAAAGAATTAATAAAATTTGATAAATCTAAATTAATAGATGATGGCAAAAATATTTTAGAAAATATAAAAGATGATTTTATTATTGAATTTAGATGGCCTTTAAAAACTAAAACTCATGATAAAATTTATAAAATTCTTAATGAATGTTTATTCAGTCAGACTGTTTTATTAAATAAGAAAAATCAGATATTTGGCATTAATGGTTTAATTAAGAGAAATGAATTTACAGAAAAATATTCTACTATAGTAAGGATGCCTAATAATGTTTATTCAAATAAAGAAAATACTATTATTAAACAAATAAGTACAAAATACCTTAATAATGAAAAGGGACGTCATTTAAGAATTTTTGATAAAAGTACTGATGCTTATATTATTGGGTATTTATCAAAAATATCTAAAAGTAATAAATCTAAACTTAAAAAAATTCAAGGTCAGTACTTAATTGAAAATAATAAACTTTATTTAGATAAATTAGTTATAAATAATAAATCAATATCTAATAAAATATTATTGAGTCAATTAAATAAAAGATGTTAATATTTGGTCTAAACTTTCAGGCTAATATAGTGAAAATAAAAAGAAGAAATTTTACTAAACTTTTAACGTCAACAATCCTTGCGAGTTCTTTTTCCTTTAAAAGTTATGCAGAAAATTATTCAGGGCCTGTTAATTGGGCAGGGGTAAGTTTCTTGCTTCCGTTCAATGAAATAGAAACATTAATGCCAATAACTAAAGTTGCTTCAGAGTTTAAAAGTGATGTTGATGATGCTTCATATTTTAATTCTTACTTAAACAAAAGCTTAAAAGAAAAACCCATTAAAAATATTGATATACGATTAGAAGGTTTCGCTAAGGATGCTACTTTAGCTTTTACATACGGTTTCTCTGCTGAATTTGATTTTGGAGAGTTCAAAGATAATGAGATTAATAAAACTGCTTACCTGATGTATTCCTTTGGGCAAAGTTTATTATATAATGTTTACGATAGGGTTATAATATCTTCTGTTCCAGTAAGAGCAATTTCTACTAATTTGATATCTGAAAAAGAAAAAGCTAAGTACCCTGATATAAAAGCAGAGCTTATGAAAAGAGCTTTTTATAATTCATCAAATCCACAATCTACAATGTTAGAACAATTTAGAATTATGGTTGGTAAACAGTCATTTAAGAAAAAAGAATGGGAAGGCAAAAAACCAAGGGTGGTCTTAGTAAGTCTTGCTGAAGATGGTAATAATCTTTTTAATAATTTTGGTCTTTCAAAAAATCAGTTTATTAGTTTTTTAGGTCAGTCATCAACTTTTGCTTTCGGCTATAAATTAGAAAGTCCAATTTTACCGTTTATGATGAATGCTGCTTTAACAAATACAACAATTAGTAGGTTTGATTTTACAACTAAGCTCTATAATAAAATTGATGTAAAATTACCCAACCCTGATTTAGAAATCAAAATTTATCATCAAGGATGGGAATTTGCAGAAGAAACATTCCAAGAAAATGCTAAATCTCTGTTAAAAGTTAGCTTAGGCATGGCTATAGAAATTGAAATATATGATAATTTTGATGAAAAAGTTTTATACAAACAATATTTCTTTGCTGAAAAGACTTATATTGAAAACAAAAATAAAATTATGCGTTCAGATGCTGCTAATGTTTGTGAACTTTCTGAAGCTCTATTAGAAAGAGCATTTTTAAGTATCAAAGATAAAAATTATAGAAATAAAATCATATCAGGGGATAGTTTTCAATCTCGGTACAGCTCTGCAATATTTCAGTTAGATACCGATAAACCTGAAGAAGTGTATAACCAATCAGAGCTTGTTTTGAATGCACTTCCTCAGGTAAATACCTTTTAGCTTAACTATCTCTTTTTTTCCTGAACTTGCTTCTGAATTTTGTATTTTCAGTCGTAACCGGCTTTGGTAGGGTGATTTTAGTTCTTGATGCATAAGATTTGACACCAGAGTAAACTTCACATGAAACTTTTTCATTCTTACCAGCTACACCTACCATTCTTACAAATTCATAAAAGCCTCTACCAAATCCACCAGATGCCATCATACCCCTAGCAAGTTCAAGTGTTAATTTTTGATTTCTGAGAAGTAATACCTCATTATCATGAGAGAGGTTTGCAATTTGAATTTTTCCTTGTTCATCAACTTTTTTTGATGCACTAAGGGCTTCTTGGACTCTAGAATTCATTTCTTCATTAATTATAACCATTCTTTCAACTAACTTGTTATCAGTCGCAACCTTGCTGGCTAGAACAGCATATTGAGCTTTAAGTTCGCTTAATTGCTCACCTAAGCCTAAATTTTCACCTAATGCGTCAAGTATAGCATGTTGTCTGTTTTGCTGTTCTATAATAAATGGCCACCAACCACTTTTAGGGTCATTTTTATCGGATTTAGCTAGTTCTGCCATAACTTGCTTATTCATTCTTCTAGCATCAGCTAACTGTGATTGATATTGTTGTTTGTAAGGATTTCTATCATCGGCAGCTATTTCAAAAAAAACAGTCTCAGCCCATTTAAAAGCATTTAACCCTTTAAAAGGTCCGTCAGTGTTTAGTTTTCTTTTTTTATCATCTGCTCTTTGATAACCTGTTAGAGCATTCATATTTCCAGATTGAATATTTTGTTTTACATTTATGCCGTAAAATTGCCATGCACCATAAACAGTAAGGGCACCAATGTTATCTGGTCCTTTAGTAGCTTGAGATATATATTGTATTCCAAGGTTTTTTAACCCACCAGTATCTCTTAAATAATAATGAACAAGACCATATGCAAAAAGAGCATCAGCTTTTATCTGTTTTTTATTACTATTAAAACCAGGTTTCATGTCAGAAATAGCTCTGATAGCAGCAAGATCGTCTATACTTTTCTTTTTTAAAAATTTATTAAAAAGAATTTCAATTTCTTTTGTTTCGAAAGCACCATCAAATGTTTTTAGTGAGGAAACATATGGGTCATCGCTTGAAGATGGTATGGAGTTCAAGATTTTGACAATTTCACTCCTTTTTTTTCCAAAATCATTTTCAACTAAAGCAACATTTGGCTTTGGTAGATTTTTAATAGTTTGAGGTATAGTGGGTTCACACATTTGTTTAGCTAGTTTTGTATTTGAATTAGTGCCAGATATACTTTGTTCACTAGTGTTCATATTTGTTGAACTTTTGTTTTGGTTTAATCCTTTGAGCATTCCTCCTAATGGATTAGATCCAGAATTAGTTTGGGGGATTTTTAGTTTTTCACCAACGTCCTTTTGAATTTTATCAGTAAGTGCTTTGAGATCAAAAGCATGGACATTTTTTGATATAGCTAAAATTAAAAATATATAAAAAAAGTTCTTAAGAAATTTTAACATTGTTTCATCCTTGTCAGTTAATTATTTAAATGCACTAGAGCCAGTTCCTGCTCCTTTAAAGCCACCTTTTGAATTGCCACCAGATGTTGTATTTGAGCTTGATGGTTTTTTAGAAGCATTGGATTGTGTTTTTGCTTTGGCTTGACCTTCTTTAAATCCTTTTTGAAAAGAAGATTTATCTTTTTTTGCATCATCAATTGCTTTATCAAAGCCTGCTTTTACTCCCTTAGATCTTTGATTTTCTCTGATCATATCTTGAGTGATTCTTGCTTGAGATGCTTCCATTAATTGAGCTTGTCTAACTGCTTTAGATGAAATCCCATAAATCGATACAAACATTTCCTGGCCTGAGATAGGGTGTGTATATTTTTTTCCTTTTAGTTGAGACATACCTTGAATATCAAGGTCTTCAACTTTTTGAGAAATAGTTTCAGCAAAAGATGTTACTGACTGATTTTCTGTTTCACCTACATTCCCGGTAGTAACTTCTTGTAATTTTTCTTTAGCACTTCTTCTAGAAGAAGCTTCTGAAAATAATACAAATGCTATTTGCTTTTGAGCGCTCAATTGTGCTTGTCCTTTTGCTGTTCTTGTAGCTTTAGAGGATTTACCTTTAATGGGACTGGAACCAATTGATATTAACCAGAAGTTACCTTTGTCATCAAAAAATTTCCTTACACCTTGTGCTGTAGACCAATCTGTAGAATTTATAAAATCTTTCACAGATAAAGAACCTGGGTCATAAGCCACGTCTTGACCAGAATAGAGCATTCTTGCTCTTTCTTCTTCTTTTGTAGTCCATATACTAACAATTGTTGTAGCATATTGTTCTCCATCCCAAGATTCAAAGCTTGCTATAGGAACGAGACCCACCACATTCATTTTTGAAAATGTTTCAATAGAACTCACATTTTCTTGTTGCAGAGATCCTCTAAGGGTTTCTAATTCATTTTTTAAATTATTTAGATCAGTCTCAGTTGCTTCTAAATCTGCTTTTGCTTTTGCAAGATCATCTACTAGTTTTTTCTCAACTTTGCTTGCGTCAAATTCTGGGTTTATTCTTTTAATAGTCGCAGTAATTCCTTCCTTAGCTAACACTGAAAAATCAACTCCATTGAACTTAGCAGCCTCCGCTTTATTTGCTTTCCTAAGAGCAAGTTTATAGTTTCTGAATGCCTTATTAATTTTATTCTGTGTAGCCTTCATTTTGTTATCAAATTCAGTAGAGAAGGGTGACTCTGGCATGGTTACAACATCCTCTGCTGACATAGTGGTTCTTATAAACTCTATAAATTGTCTTTTAGCTTCAAGAGATGCCTCAGAAGCTTTAATTCTTCTCATTGTTAGGAAGTCGGGATTACTTGCAGGATCGGGCTCAGGCAAAACTGCTGTTCCCACAGCCACAAACAAGCCATCATTGTCACCCTCAGTTAGGCCAACTTCGTTTAAAAACTCTTGTGCTAAGTCTTCTGATGATGCGCTTTCGCTATAAAGAGGTGCTTCGGATTTTTGTGTCTTATCAATTACTTCATTAGTTGTTTGCGATGCAACTGCGTAAGAGTGGCTTGATATTGAAATTATTAAAATTAAAATTATTTTAATTAAAATTTTCATAAAATACTCCTAATTAATATTATATTTTTTAAAAAATAATTCCTTTTTAGGAAAGGCGAAAACCACAATATATTTATCTTTAAATCTTCTATCTTCAATTTTCCTGGAATTTTTAAAATTTAGTTTTGACTTATTTGAAACGTTAATTTCTTTTTTGTTAAAAAATTTAGAGGTATTAATAAAGAAAGATTTGAACTGGTTTATGGAATCAAACATTCCTTGTCTAGATAATAATTTCCTACTAGATCCTTTTTCCCATTTATAAATAATCTGAGAAAAATAAAAATTTTTAGTTTCAAAAACTTTAGAATTTTTAAAATCATTATTTCTAATTTTTTCAAATTCATTTTTAATGGTTGAAGCTAAACTAGAAAAATTAAAAATAACAAAAATAAATATTATTAAAATTTTTTTCATTTTTTACCAGTCTTTATCTTTATCAATTTTTTTCATCATTTTTTTGTTTTTTGCTTTAATTCTTTTAATTTTTTCTTTAGCAATGTCAGAAGCAGAAGGGAGTTTTTCAAATATTGGTCTTATAATTATACCTTGTTGTGCATCTAATGAAGTTTCTTTATCTTCTAAACTAATTAATTTTAAAATGGATTGCTTAGATGAACCTTCTAGAAATTGCGCTTTACCAACAATATTCTCAACCCTTCCAGAAAATTGGTTTAATGTTTGATCTATGATCCTTGGTCCTAACTTAATGATATTATAAGTATTTTTTTTATTAAAAAAGCTATTACCTTGGTCAACAGTCAATTTATTGTTCTTGAAGGCTATAAGTTTAGCAGGAAAAAAGGTGTCAGTTATTTTTCTTGCTAATCTCTCAGCAATTAATTTAGAAAACTTAGATAAACTTCCTCCGGCTTGTGATAGTGACATATTATCAGAGAAGATGATTTGTGATGTTGCAATATCAACAATGCTAACAGTTAAATCTATTTCAGATTGTTTGGTTGATATTGTCTCTCCCATCAGTTTTGTTTTTATAGTTTTATTTTTAATATTTTGTAGAGAAGTAACTATAATATAATCAGCACCAACTTTATTACCTAATTTTGCTAATTCTTCAGTTCTTACATTTGAGCCTTTAATAAAATTTATCTCTTTATCAATTTCTTTTGAGTTTTTTCTAACCAACAGGGCAAACCTATTACTTTTAACAAGCATTGATCTCAGTTGTGGATTAAATATTTTCTCGAAACTTTTCGCTAAGGATCTATCTTTTATTTGATTATTGATTTTGACTGGTGAGACGACAAATCTCATTCTTTTAAGTTCTGAAGATAGCTGTAATTTTGATACATTCACATTCAATTTAGCTTCAAACATTTCCCCAGATTGATTTTTCCCAACTGATATGATCTGCCAGCTCTGGATAACACCTTTTGTGCTTTGTTTTATTTTTTCTTGAAAGGATGAAGAGGAAGCAAAAGTTTCATCTCCATCTTTAACTGTTTCAAAAGAAGCCATGCTAGAAGATGTCTGAGATGACATTTGAAGGCCATTCACCTGAGAAATTGCTTGTACAAGACCATCCTTAATAGCGTCTTTAGAATTAAAACCCACTCCAGTAATTGAGACTGAAACTACAGTTAGTTTACTTCTGGAATTTGATTCAGTTGTAGGTGTTGTGTTTGAATTTTTACTTGATAATTTTACTGAATTTTCAGATTGTGGTTTTGATTTAGCCTGACCTTCTTTAAATCCCTTTTGAAAAGAAGTTTTATCTTTTTTGGCATCATCAGTTGCTTTGTCAAGTGCAGTTTTAACACCTTTAGATTTTTGATTTTCATTTATCATATTAACAGTAGCAGAATATTGTGATGCTTCCATAGCTCTGGCATTTAACGTAGATGAAACAGATAATGAATAAACAGCCACATACATTTTTTGATTAGTAATAGGGTGGGTGACAATGTCACTAAATCTTTTTGAAGCACCTTGAATTTGAAGGTTTTCAAGCTTTTGCGAAATTGTTTCTGCAAATGAGCTTGCTACTTGATTTTCAGTAGCACCATCAGCTTTAGAAATTTCTTGAAGCTTATCTTTGGCCTCTCTACTTAGAGTAATATCACCTTTAAGTGCAAGTGCAAGTTCCTTTTGTGCAAATAACTCAGCTCTTCCTTTTGCTGTCCTCATTTGTGCAGATGATTTGCCTTTAATTGGTGTTGCTCCAATACCAAATAAAAAAAACTCACCTTTATCATCTATAAATTTTCTACCACCAATTGCTGATGCCCAATTAGTTGTTTTTATATAATCCTTAACACTCATACTTCCTGGTTCAAGCTTTATTGGAACTCCCTTCAAAAGTGCTAGAGACCTATGTTCTTGCTCAGGAGACCACATCTTTATTACTGCAATTTCATATTGTCCGTCTACAAATGACTCGAAATGAGCAACTTGATACGCACCTACAAGTGTCATCGATGATAATGTCTTGACAGAGGATGTGTTTTCTTGCGAAATCTGACCTTGCAATTTTTTGGCTAGTTGTTTTAAAGAACTTATTTCACTCTCTAAGGCTAAAAGTTCTGCTTCAGCTTTTTTTAAATCTTTAGCTTTTTTTTTGCCGGAAGCATCTATTTTTATATTTAATTTTGAAATAAATTGAGATAGTGGGCCAGCCATTACGGCACTAATAGATATACCATCTATATTATTAAAATTATTACTAAGTGTTTTATCGTAGCTAATTGCAGCCTTTTTGTATTTTCTAATTTTACTTTGTAATTTCAATTCTAAGTTATATTTTTTCTCATCAAATTCAGTTGATAATCCAGAACTAGGAATAGTTATAAGGTCTTCTGCTGACATTGTAGTTCTAATATATGATATGATGTCGCCTTTAGCAGTAATGTTAGCCTCAAAAGCCTTCATTGCTCTAATGTTCAAGAAGTTAGGATTTGTAGATGGATCTACTTCTTCAAATACACTGCTTCCTATGGAAATAAAAAACCCTTTATTTTCGTTCCAACCTTCAGACACTCCTGCATCTAAAATAAAATCTTGTGCTAATTCAGATGCAGTTTTATTGTCTAGAACAAATGGCTCAGAATTAGCTAGATTCCTTACTCTCTCAACTTCATTTGCATTTGCATTAAAGAAGAAGAAAAATGACAGAACAAATACGTAACGTTTCTGTAAAAAAAAAGATTTTAACATTACCTACCTATAAAATTATATGCCTTGGGCTTTTAAGCTATTTACAATTTCCTGTGCAGCTTTCTCACCAGCTTTTATTAAAGCATTTTTTTCAGCTTCATTGTCTTCTAATCCTTGTGATCTTACCTGAACTGGACCGATAGATGCTACTACTTCAGGAAATCCATCAATTATTTGGGATATGTCTACTCTTATACTTGCTGATACTGTAAAGTTTCCACTAACTTTGTCTACAAGTGCAGTATTCACATTAATGGTACCAATAGCAACGAAACCAATGATTTTGTTACATCTATCATTTTCGGCAATAGCATCAAATATTTCAGCTTCGGTGTCATCAGTTAATTTATCCAGTGTAGAAAATTCTTCTTCAATTATATCACTTGGAGGAGCACCACATCTTTTTGCAAATGACGGATATCTAATACCTCTAAAACCATTGTTACTTAATGTTTTGGCTATGTTATTATTCAAGTCAGATGAAGGCATTATAACCCATGCTCTTTCCGAAGATCTTTGTTTTATTTCTGTGCTTCCACCTGTAACTGTCTTTTTAAAAGCACTGGCTTCTTTATTCACGACAGTCGTAGTTCCGTCTGTAGTAGCATTTTTTTCAGCAGCTACTCCTTTTTCAACTTTTTGAATTTTGGCAACTTTATTATCATATACTTTTGTATCAGTTGATTCTGCTTTTCTAGCTATAAAAAATGAAACCATTCTTTTACGCTTTTTACCTGAATTAGAACTACTTGCTGTGTTATTTCCGCCATATAGAAGGGACTCAAAAAGTTTACCATTAACTGTGGCTCTGACTTTAACGTTTAGTTTAAGATCTTTTTGATCTTGTTTTGACTTAGTAACGTTAACAAAACTATCAGTTTGTGAATCTATAGTTTCTTTCACTTTAAGATATTGGTCTAATTTATTTCTTTCAGTAACACACTTACTAATAAATTTTTGTAAAACACTTTGTTTAGCTTTTGTGATACCTTCAGAAATTACATCAGGTGATGGTTTGGGAGTTCCAGAAAAAAAACCTTTTGGTTTTGGTATGTCAACAGTCACAGTCGCATCAAATGTTGTGTCAGCATTACATACAGCAAAAGCGTTCAAAGGAAAGAATATCATAATTGAAAGGAAAATAAATTTTTTCATGTTTAACCCGAATTTAAAAATTAATACTTTTATTATTAAATTTAATTACTTTTAATAAACAATAATATATAATATAAATATAACATGTTAATAGAAAATTAGACAATAATATAAATATTAATTTATATTTTACTTCAGAGCGCTCATCCAAATAAAAAATTAATTTGTTTAATTTACTAAAAACTGCCTGTTTTTTCCATAAACAAATTGATTAAATAAAATGGAAAATGAAAATGATTAAGAATTTTTTTTTCAAGAATATTTTTACAATTCTTTTGTTATTATTTGTTACCCCTTCATTCTCTCAAGAAACCAATTTATTAAATAAAACTTTTTTAATTTTTTTAGAAAAAGAGTTTTTATCTAATCAGATTATAACTAAGAAAAATTCTAATGAAAATTATGTCACAATTTTAGATATCAAAAAGTCTGAATATCTAGTTTATTTCGATTTGTTAAATAAAAACATCAATCAAGATTGGCTTTTAATCCCAACATTAAAGATTGTTAATAAAGTTAATAATAAAACATATGCTTTTTCTAGATCACTTGCTTTTGAAAAAAAATCTAACCTTTTGGAAGTAGAAACAATTGCTAAAATGTTAGTGAGCTCTAGCTTAGAGCAGATGAAGAAAAACGGTATCCAATTTGTAATAGGCGACAAACAATTTGTTGATAAAAAAGAAAAGAAAATCGTCATCTCTCTAAATTATTTCAACTCATGTGAGAGTAACAAAATTATTGATGTGATGGAAAAAGAGTTTCCAGGTTTCATTCACATGGAAACTGAAGGTCATAATACACAAAGTAAAACTAAATTAGCTTACTATACTGTCTCTACAATATTTAAAATTAAAAAATGGCTTGGTCTGACTATCAATGAATATGGTTTTAGTCCAGATGATTTTTTTATTAAGGTTTATAAATCAAAAATTGATATCAACAAACTCAGCAAATCAAAATATTTTTATGTTTGTGAATAAGATGAATAAAATAAAAGCTACATTTTTAATAATATTTTTATCATTGATATCAATGAATGCTTATTCTGCTGAGCAAAAACCATTAATTTCATTATATGTATTAGGAGAAAATAAAAACAACAAATCTATCAAAATATCTATACAATCAACTCTTAATCAAAGCGGTTTTGTAATTAAAGATGGCAATAGGTCTATCAAAAATTTAGATTTAAAAAACACAAAAAATTTAGATAAGCTCCTTGAAAATTCGGATATTTTAAGTGACATTATTGATGCTGAATTATTGATTACTTTGAAGCTAAATTATCAGCGTATCAATAAACTCTCATCAAGTATTTATATTTCTTCAGAAATATACAATACCCAAACAAAAAATTATATATCTACTTGGTCTACTCCAAGGAAAATTATCAAGTTTCCTAAGGATTGTGATGATATTTGTGAAAACCTTTTATTAAGTGAAAAAGTTATTCTATTGTCTGACCAACTTGGGAGTAGTATCTTAAGAATTCTGGATGCAAAGTTAAAAGAACAGAAAAATTATAGTAATATTTCGAAAGTTTATAATTTTAAATTTTATAATTTTAAAGATAAAGATATCATCTATTTAACAGATATAATGGTAAATGAATTTCCTGGATTTATCAAAATTACTAATGAACAAAGTTTTGGCAAGCAGAATAGCTGGTCTTACTATTCATCTACTGATTTATTGAAATTAAAAAAATGGTTAGTGATTTCATTATCAGACATAGATCTTAATATAGATAAGGATTATGAGTTATCGGTTTCTGATAACAATATTTTTGTTAAAAAATTCCCTTCATTTAATTCTATAGGGTCAAAGGGCAACAGAAAGAAATTTAATTAAATCAAAAAAGTTTCTAATTTTCCCATAACTTAAATATGGAGAAAAAAATGAACTCGGATTACTCACATAACCCTCTAACTGAAGTTGCTTTAGCATTATCAATGGCATTTTTTGCTTTAATGGTCTTAACAATTTTTGCACTTTCTCAAAAACAATTTAAATCAATTGAAAGTGATAAAATTTCAATAAATTCAAAATCTTCAATTATTAAAGATAAAAAAAGAATATTAGTTTTTTATCACAATAAAAATTTTTATGACCAAAATCTAAAAATTTGGAGATTAGAAAATCAGGGTAAACAAACCGACAGATACACATTAGCTGTACCAAAAGAAATGTCAGTCAAAGAATTATTTGAAATTAAAAAAATTTTTCAAGGTCTTGACCTGCAAGTTGCTGAGCAAAACCAACAATGGAATGATGCTTTAGAGAATATATCAATCAAAGAGGATAAATTATCATGAAATTTGTATTAACAATAAGTCTAATTTTATTAACTTCTTTAGCGAATGCCAAAAATTATAATCGTCCATATATAAAAATGTTGCTGATTGAAAATGCAAGGGTTTCAGAATATGTAACTCCTGCTTTGGCAATTGCTGTAGCCAAAGTTGAATCTAATCTAAGGCCAGATGCAGTTAGTAAAAAAGGTGCTATAGGTGTTATGCAAATAATGCCACGTACAGGGTTATTAGAATTTGGTGTGAAAAGAAAGGATTTATTTAACCCAATTATTAATATAAAAGTAGGTATCAAATTTTTAGACCAATTAATTAAAAAGTATAAGGGGAATATTGGAGTGGCTTTATCTCATTACAATGGTGGCTCAGCAGTTGGAAAGTGGCCTAACGTAAAAATTATTCCTGCAACTTATCCTTATGTTGTTAAAGTATTAAAAAAATCTAATGAATTAGCTAATAAGGCGCCTTCTTTAAGAAAGAAAAAAGATTTAATTCAAGCCAAATTCAACTTAATTCAAGCTAAAGAAAAGTCAGAAATTGATTTGTTAGTTTCAAAAATTGACGATTGGTTAGAGATATATAACAATTACAAACTTAATAATATATATTAATATATGAATTTGCTGTTAATTTTAGTCAGGTTTTTAAATGCGTGATAAACTTTTTTTTGATGACTGGAAAGAATTTACCCTTCAAAAACCAGATGAGGTTATTTTAAATCATTTTGAAAACATAAAAAATAAAACTACTTTAACTGGATCTTTAAAGTATCCAAATTTAAAAGAAGTTAACAAAGTATTTGCACTTTTTATAACCCATAATTATGGGTCAGTAATTTATGAATTATGTAATTTTTTAAAATATTTAAGTCAAAATAATTTACCTTTTTACAAAATTATGGTTATGGAAAGTAATGATCTTTTAAAAAAGATAAAAAAAATAAATTTTATAAACAGCCAAGAAATATCAAATAAATTTACGCTAAAACTTAATAGTTATAATTTTGATATTTCTTACTCTAGAATATCAAATTTAATTATAATTATAGAATTTTTAGAAGAAATTTTAGGTCTTGAAGAGATTTTATTATTAGATCAATCTGTCAATAATTCTTGCACACAAAAAGACTTACAAGAAATTTCAAACAATGTTTCTAAAAAAGTTTATTTTTATTTAAAAAACTTACTACCAACATCTCATTTACAAAGTTTTTCAGCAGCAATCGGAAATTTTATTATAAAAAAAAACAGAGATGAAAATCATATTATTGTATCCGAGGATATATCAGATGATTTCATTTTTGATTTTTGGGTTGCTTTTAGTTTAGAAGACAAAGATTTATTAATCAAAACGTTTACTTTAGCCTCTGAGTTATGTCTCAGCTACAAAAAATCAATAGAGCTTAATGAAAAATATAACCTCTCTTCAAGATACCAGATGAATGAAGAAAACTCTTCAAATACAATATCAGAGGATACATTAAATGATTTTCTTGAACAAATCACTTCAAATGATGAGCATGTGTTATCAAAATATTTTAAAAAACTCTCTATTTTGCAGTCTGATAAAATAAATATTCTAAAGAAAAAAGAGCTCGGTGAGATAGAAGTTTTTTCCAAATATAATGATTTATCTATGAAACTCCCTTTAACCATTTTAAGGATTTGTGTATTTGGAAATATTCAAAACAAGATAATAGAAAACCGAAGAAGAAAAAAATTAGATTTGAATGATTTTTTTCAGTCATATTCTGATATTTCAATGTATTATGACCAAACCCAAATAATACAAAATATTATAAATAATAATTCTTTTATTTGCGAAATTTTATTTTATAAACTTTGGTCCTTTGAGGCTCCAAAAATTTTACATATAATTAGAAATTATTTAAATAAGGATGAACTTATTTTATTTGAAAACTTTATAAATCAGAAAAAAGAAATTCTTGATTTTGATCCTAATTTAGATGACCTTTCGCTTTCAAAAGAACTCATTAAGAAAAATGAGAATTTCACTCCAGATGAATATAGAGAGGAGAAAATAGCTAATTTATATAAAGAATTTAAAATTTTTATTAACTCAAGTAAATTTCAGTCTGACTTTAATAGTTTTTTCAATTTCTTAAGTAAGACTAAAAAAAATACTATGTCTTTTAGAAGAAGTGGTTTTGATTTTAATGTAAATAATAAAAAAAATATTAATGCTATAACTGAAATTTATAATATTCTTTCAATTATCAAAGAATTTTTGTGCAAGTTCATTGATGCTTTGAATTTAAATGTAAATGATCTTAAATCTAAATTTAATGAAGATAAGGTAATATTCTTTGAACATTTTAAATTATTATATTCTAAAGAAGGAGTTAAAGGTGGATAATAAAGACAAAATCTCAGACACTTTTTTGGCATTAAATTATTTAAATTTATCTAAAAATTACTCTAAATCAGATCTGAAACCAAAATTAAATATAAATATGGTTTGGGATGTTTACTTAAACCCACTTAAATACCAGAATCAAATTAATGAATTTTTGAAAAACAAAGGTTTTTCTGATGCTTATTTTTTAATACTCAAAAATGAAGGTTGTATTTATCAAACAAAATTAAATGCTGCATCTAATGATAGGGTCTTTTCTAGATCATCAAATGAATTTAAAATTGAGATAGTTAAATCTAATAAAAATGAGGATGAACATTATTTAATTTTTAAAATTATTAATGATATAGAATTACAACTTTCAAATTTATATGTTATCTGCGACAATGAAAGTGAATGCATAAAGCTCCCTATTTTAAATGACAAACAGGCGCAAATTTTGATAAAAAAATCTGATAACTTTTTTAACCTTATTACAAATCCCAATGCAGAGATTTTTATAAGGTGAAAAAATATACAGTTATTATACCTACTACTAATAATGTAGTAGGTATTAATGATATAGTTAAAGAAGACCCTTTAGTTTCTTCAGTTATATGTGAAAATAATAATTTAGAAGCTTTGCCCATAAGTCCTTTTTACAATTCTTTTGTTAAAAGCCCTACTGGAATAATAGAAAAATTAGTAGGGCACCCTTCATTTAGGATAGACATTACAAAACCAATTCATAATGGAAAAAGCTGGCAATTGGCAATTGCCATAGCACATATTTTTTTAAAAAATAACATTTTAAATTTCTCAAATGAAAATCAGCTTTTAACAAAGAAAACAGAAGAAATTATTTGGGCAAGTGGCACTATCAATTCAAATTTAGAGATTAAAAAAATTAATTACCTTGATCAAAAAATTTATAACTCAATGAATTTTTTAAAAAATTGTATAAAAAACGAAGTTCAAGTTCACATCGTATTAAGCATACAAAATAAAGATGATTTTAACAGTCTTTTGCCAAACAATGAATTCTTAAAAGAAGCTATAAAAACTAAATTAATTAAAGTTTTATTTTTTAATGATTTATATGGCCTATTTGATCATTTAAATTTAAAAAACATACTAAAAAAACCAACTAAGCGGCCATCTTTTTTTAAAAAATCAAAAAAAACACTTAGTTTACTTTCTATCATCTTTGTAACAATTTTATTTGCTCTTATGTTCAATAATGTTTGGCAAAAAACTTCGCCTTTACTAAATTTAAACGACAATAAAAATTATAGTTTATTACTTACGACTTTAAAAACGTATAGATATGGTAATTTTACTGAACGAGTAGTTGCTTATTTTTATGATTACATACAGACCTTGCAGGCAAATGAAATCAATAAGCAAATGAGGATTAATTTTATTCCATATAATGATTTAGAATCTAATAAATTAAAATGTATACCAGGTAGTAAGTCTATAGATCATGAATGTAATTTAAACTTAGAGGTCTTAAACATTGGAGTAGATACAGTTTTTTTGTGGGCATTAAAATTTTCTAATGTTAATTTAGAGGACAAAGGAATTCAAAATACTAATAAGAAATCAGATATAGTAAATGGCATGATTAAAAGTAACGAAGCTTTCTTAATTGATATCAAAAATAGTCATGAGCCTATAATGCTATTGATTGTTTATAGTAAGGAGTTTGATATTAAGATTATAGATTGGTTAAAGCGTGTTGATAGAGAAAAGTCATTGTTAGAGACAACCATTAAGAGAATAAAAGCTCTTGGTTATGGTTATACAATTAACAGCATTAAAAATGTTAAATTAATTGAAAATAAAATTTAAATTATAGAGGGGGAGGTAATATATGAACAAATTAGATGTAATGAATAATAGTTTAAATATTAAACCTTTTGCACCAAATTTAGGAGCAGTTATAACTAATATAGATTTATCTAATGATATAAATGATGCAGAGCTTCAAGGCATAAGAGATGCTTTTCACAAGTTTCAAGTTTTATTTTTTCAAAATCAATCTGAAATTTCACCAGAAAATCATATAAAGTTGGGTAGATGCTTTGGAGATTTACATATCCATCCTGCAGCCCCTAAAATGAAAAATTATCCTCAAATTTTTGAAATAAATACTGATAAAAATAGTAAGATAGCTAACGGAGCAGAAGACTTCCATTCCGATGTTTCTTGTGACATAGAACCACCTTTGGGAACGATGCTCCAACTTCATATTCTTCCTGAATGTGGTGGAGATACTATGTTTGCAAATATGTATATGGCCTATGAAGCTCTAAGTAATCCAATGCAAAAGTTTTTAAGTGATCTTAAAGCTTCCCATGAATCAGAACATTTTTATAGTGGTAGGTATAAAACTGAAAGTAATGGTCAAAGTAAAACACAATATCCTTCAGCAATTCATCCTGTTATAAGGACACACCCTGAAACAGGTAAAAAAGCTATATTTGTTAATAAATTTTTTACTACACGAATTCTAGGTCTTGAGCCTCAAGAGAGCAAATTTATATTAGACTTCTTATTCAGTCATATTGAGAAAACAGAATTTCAGATCCGCTATAGGTGGAATAAAAATGATATGGCTTTCTGGGATAATAGATGTACGATACATAAAGCATTATGGGATTATTTCCCTCATGAAAGAAAAGGTAGGCGAGTAACTATTAAAGGTGACATACCCTTTTGATTTTCTTTTAATATTAAAAATAGTTATAGAAATTTAAAACAATGAAAAAGTTAAGTTAACTTAATTATTCACTGTTGATTTTTTCAAGACCTGTTGTGATTAATTTTATAAAATAACCATATAATATAGGAAGAAATGCAACTGAAAAAGCTGGCCACATATTTTCTGTGTTTGCGTGAAAATTGCCAATCGTTACAATCCCAATCATTAAGCCAATCCAACCCATATAAACTGAACCATCTCCAAAATTTTTTATAAAATTGCTGGATTTTCCCTTTGCCAAAACATAACCTAGTGATCCTCCTACAACAAGTAAAAATGAAGGTAGATCGATAAACTTTTTATAATCTATTGTTGATACAGCCCCAAAAACCATTCCAATAATGATTATTACTCCAATTATTCTCATTTAATTATTCCACATAAATAGCACTGTTTATCTAATTAATATATCTTAAATAAAAATAAATTAGAGTAAACATGTTAATTTTTTGGATATAAATATATTTAAATCAAATAATTGTTGATATTAAATAAAGTTAATTATTTACTGTGATAGCAAATAAATATTGGTAATAAATTTCATGGGTCTTTTAGGTAGTGCCGTTCTGGTAAATTGGGGTGGAATTGTTGAAGAAAAAGAAATCGAATATAATGAGTGGCATTCTAAAGAACATATGCCAGAGAGGATATCTTTACCTGGATTTCTAAGAGGTTTGAGAGCTATTGGAATTTCTGGCACAAATTTAAATCACAAATATTTTATGATGTATGAGGCTGAACGAAAAGAAGTTTTTACATCAAGAAAATATCTAGAAAGGTTAAATAACCCAACTGAATGGACAAAAGAAATCTTATCAAATTACTTGTCTCCATCTAGAACGATTTGTAGTGTTATATCCAGTAAATCAATTGGAGTAGGCGGTTATCTCTCAACCATAAGATTTTTAGGTGAAAATATTCCAAATAATCATAATGTAGAAAATTTAAAATTCTTTGTCCCTAAAATACTTAAATTAAATGGTATAACAGGAATGCATATTATTCTAGGCGATAGTAGTTATGGGCAGATGAATACTGAAGAAAAAAAATATAGATCATCACAAGGATTAAATGATCAAATAGTTTCTCAAGCAGTCATTATTGAAGGCTTGAATTACCTTTCATTAGAAAATGCTATAAAAAGTTTTAAAAACAAATATTCTCTTAAAGAAAGTAATGACTTAATTATAAATTATTATATTTGTCAGAATATTTTAACCCAGCAAGATTTGTTGAACAAATGAAAAAAGTAGTAATTATTGGATCAGGTATAATTGGCATTTGTACGGGTATTGAATTAATAAACCGAGGGTTTTCAGTAACCCTAATCGATCCAAATGAGCCTGGTTCACAAACTTCATATGGAAACGCAGGTGTGTTAACAGACTCTTCTTTAATGATAATTAATAATCCTCAATTACTTAGATCTTTATTTAGTTTAATTTTTAAGAGAAAAACATCATTTAGATATTCAAAATTATTTGTGTTTTCGAGATTGTCTTGGGTAATTAATTTTTTAATGTTTAGTAAAAAAAAACACATGGAACTTGCTGCAAAAGTATTAAGAGAATTGCAGGTTTTATCTTTAAAAACCCATAAAAAACTAATTAAAAAGACTAAATCTAATAACAACATTGAAGAACCAGGATGGCTGAAGCTTTTTAAAACACAGTTAAGTTATGAAAAATATTCTTATGAATTAGATGTTTTAGACAAAAATAAGGCTGAATATACTCTCTTAAATACAGAAGAAATAAAGAAAAAATTTCCCGATTTGCAAATTGAATATTATAAAGGCGTTCTTTTTAAGAACTCACTGAGAGTTAAGTCTCCAATAAAATTATCAAAAACTTATTTTAAACATTTTATAAAATCTGGAGGCAGTTTTTACAAAGACATTTGTAAGGATATAAAATTCCTTAATGGGCATTGGACTGTTTTTTTAAATAAAAAAAAAGAAATTTTTGATGAAGTTGTAATTTGTACAGGTCCTTGGTCTAAGGATTTTCTAGATAACTTAGGTTATAAAATACCACTTGCATGGGAAAGGGGTTACCATCATCATTTTAGTACTAAGAAGGATGTTGATTTAAGCCCAGCAATTCATGACGTTGATGGAGGTTTTGTTTACAGCTGTAACAAAAATGAAATTAGAGTTACATCAGGTGTTGAATTAAATTTCAGAGAAGCAGATTTAAATGAAGAACAAATTAATGAAGTAGTCCAAATATTAAAAAAAATTTTACCCCTTAAAAATAAATTAACAAAAGTACCTTGGCTTGGTTCGAGGCCAACCGTTGCAGATAGTATGCCTATGATAGGAAAAGCACCTAAACATAAAAAATTGTGGTTCAATTTTGGACATAATCACATTGGATTATCCACTTCAGCTGGTTCTGGGGTTGTTTTAGCTGATATGATAGAAAATAAAAAACCTTCTATTAATATTGATCCATTTTTACCAAATAGATTTATGTTGTAATTTTATAATAGTGACAAACCACCATCAACTTTTATTACTTGTCCAGTTATATAAGATGCTTCACTTGACAGTAAAAAATTTACTAAATTAGCAATATCTTCAGGTCTTGCAAGTCTAGATAAAGGGATTTTATTAATAATCTTATCCCACTCATCTTGTGATAGAGCAGAATGATTACCGTCTTTTTTTGTATAACCTGGTGAAATTGCATTTACAGTTACATTGTCTCTTGCTAATTGAAAGGATAGAGTTTTTGTAAGTGCCTCTAAAGCACCTTTCGCAGCGGCTGTAATTGGAAAGATCTTATTGTTTAATCCAATACTTTTATTTACAAATGAACTGATAACAACAATCCTGCCACAACTTGATTTTTTAAAATCTTCAATACATAGTTTTATAATTTCTGAAAAGGAGATTGCCATAGTTTGCACTGATCTATTAAGTTCGTCATTATTAAACTCTCCAAATTCTTTTTTTTCAGCATATCCTGCATTAGATATAAATTGATCAATATTACCAGTGTTACTTCTTGCTAAATTCACTAATTCTTTTAAAAATTTTTTTTCAGATAAATCACCACAAACATAGCTAACTTTTGCACCTTTATTTTCTGCAAATTGTGTGACAGATTTCAATCCCTCTAAGTTAGACTTGGTTGTTAAAGTAAGAGACACTTCTTTTGAAGCTAATTTCTTTGCAGTTGCAGCCCCAATTCCAGACGCAGCACCAGTAATTAATATTGATTTCATAATTTTACTGATTTAATTAAATTTTATTTATTATTCTATGGTTAATATTTTTTTTCAATACTTGATATTTATTTATAGACAAATTCAGTTTTAAACATAATAATTTTAAGGGGAGGTATTATTTGTCAGTATTACTCGGTCAAGGAGAATTCAAATATAGAGTTATTGAAGACTGGGCTAAGCTTCCAGAAAACTGGTCTTTTATGGATGTTGCTGGAGTTGCGGTAAACAGTAAAGACGAAATATTTGTCTTTAACCGAGGTAAACATCCGATGATTATTTTTGACATAGATGGCAATTACCTGAGATCATGGGGTGAAAATCTTTTTTCAAGGCCTCATGGAATTCATATTGGTCCAGATGATTATATATATTGCACCGACGATGGAGATCATACTGTTAAAAAAATATCTCCTGATGGAAAATTGATTTTTCAAATTGGCGTCCCTGGAAAACCTACAGAATTTATGTCCAATTTGCCATTTCATAGATGCACCCATACTGCATTATGTCCAGATAATAACATTTTTGTATCTGATGGTTATGGAAATGCTTGTGTCCATAAGTATTCTCCTGATGGAAAACTAATCATGACATTTGGTGAGTCTGGAACGGGGCCTGGTCAATTTAATCTTGTTCACAATATCGTAGCAGATGATGATGGCTGGATTTATGTAGCAGATAGAGAAAATCACAGAGTACAAGTTTTTAATACAGAAGGTAAATATGAGACACAGTGGAATAATCTTCATCGACCATGTGGCTTGTTTATGCCTAGAGGTAAATGCCCAATTTGTATTGTTGGAGAATTAGGACCAGGACTTTTGGTCAACAGAAAATACAAAAATTTAGGCCCGAGGTTAAGTATTCTGGATAATAATGGAAATTTAATATCACGTTTAGGGGGTGAAAACGGTGCTGGATTTGAGTTAGGTCAATTTCAAGCACCACATGGTATATCTCTTGATAGTGAGGGTAGTATTTATGTCGGAGAAGTTTCATACACAAATTGGCCTTACACATATGGAGAGGAGCCAAAGCCAAAATATTTGAAAACTCTTCAAAAGTTGGAAAGAGTTTTAAATTAAAATACTGTAATTTTTAGAATATATTAATTGTGAAAGGAGGTAAAAAAATATTTAAATTAATTTTGTTAAATAAATTTAAGGAGGAGAACAAATTATGAAAATAAAAAATTTATCATTTGCAATTTCCACAGCTACAATTATGGCATTTGGAAGTTTGTTTTCTCCAGCTTATTCTGCTGGCAAAGACATAACTATTGTCATAGCTGAGGAACCTGATATCGTTGATCCTTGTGAAGCAACAAGATCTGTTGTTGGGAAAATAGTGAAACAAAATGTTACTGAAACGCTTACTGAAATAAATCCAGCTGATGGATCAGTAACCCCAAGACTTGCTTCATCCTGGAAGCAAACAGATAATTTAACTTGGGAATTTAATATTAGAAAAGGTATTAAATTTCATGATGGAGAAGATTTGAATGCAAAAGCTGTTGTAAAGTCTATTAATCGTGCATTAAATCCTAAGTATGATTGTGAAATTAGAACAAAGTTTTTTGGCAATATAAAATTAAAAGCTTCTGCAATAGGAAGTCATACTATATCAGTAAAAACTGAGTCTCCCCAACCTATTATGCCAGCCTTGATGGGAACTATGACCGTTGTAAGTCCTAACACCCAAGAGGCTAAGGGTGTTCGTGATCCTAAAGGAACTGGTCCATACTTATTCAATACATGGACCCCAGGTCAATCTGTAACTTTAAAAAGGTTTGATGGATATTGGGGAGATAAACCAGAGGTTGAGAATGCAACATATGTTTGGAGAAATGAGTCTGCAGTTAGAGCTGCTATGGTTAAAACTGGTGAAGCTGATATAGCCGCAAGTATTGGTGTCCAAGATGCTAATGATGCAAAAATGGATTTCAGTTATTTTAACTCCGAAACCTCCAGACTTAGGATTGATATGACAAGAGCTCCTTTAAATGACATTAGAGTAAGAAAAGCTATGAACCTAGCTATTGATCTCGATGGTTTAATGGGAACAATTTTTCCTAAAGGCGTTGTCAAAATGACTCAGATTGTTGTTCCAAGTATCAACGGTCACAACCCAAATCTTAAGCCGTGGCCATATGATCCTGCTGAAGCAAAAAGATTAGTTAAAGCTGCTAAGGCAGACGGTGTGCCAGTAGATAAAGAAATTGTTTTGATTGGAAGATTAGGTATCTATCCTAATTCCACAGAAGCAATGGAAGCTATGCATGCGATGCTGACTGAAGTTGGTTTCAATATAAAAATTAAAATGATGGAAACTGCAGGATGGCTTAATTTTTTAAGTAGGCCTTATGCTGAAGACAGAGGACCAGCTTTACAACAAAGTCAACATGACAACAACAATGGTGACGCTGTTTTTTCCATGTTTAATAAATATGCATGTAAAGGTGCTCAATCTACAACATGTGACAAACAAGTAGATGCCTGGATTACAGAAGCAACAGCTGCTACTGGAACCAAGAGAAGAGACACTTGGCGCAAAGCACAAAAGAGATTGCATGAAGAAATTATACCTGATGTGCAAATGTTTCATATGGTTGGATTTTCTCGTGTAAACCCTAGAATTAAATTTACGCCTACTATTTCTACAAATAGTGAAATTCAAATTTCACAGGTAAAATTTAATTAATATTTTAAAAAATTAGTTTCCAACTAGATATATTTCTGGTTGGAAACGTTTTTTTTAATACAATAAATCTATGAGACAATATTTATCTAAAAGAATTTTTTCTAGTATTTTAGCTATCACTGGACTTTTTGTGATGGTTTTTTTTCTAGCTCGTTTAACTGGTGATCCAGGACACTTATATCTACCTATAGACGCTCCATTAGAGGTTAGAAAAGAATTTTCTGAAAAACATGGATTTAATGATCCTATTTACATTCAATTTGGAAAATTTTTAGGAGACTTAACTGATGGTAATCTCGGTTATTCACTTAGAAAAGAAAGACCCGCGATAGACATAGTTTTAGAAGCTATTCCAGTTACTTTGTCTTTAGCTGCTGTTGCAATGTCAATAGCTCTAGTAGGTGCTATATTTATTGGTTCTTTGGCTGCATATAGGCCAAATGGAATTTTTGATAGGATTTCAAGAGTTGTTTCTTTAACTGCTGCAAGTGCACCGGATTTTTGGGTTGCGATAACAGCTATATTAATATTTTCAGTTTCTCTGGGATGGTTGCCCACTTCAGGAATTGGAGGAGTCCCATATTGGATAATGCCTATAGGTATTTTAGTCATTAGACCATTAGGACTTTTAGTTCAAGTTGTAAGGGGGTCAATGATTACTGCTCTTAGTTCAGATTTTGTTAAAACAGCTAGAGCAAAAGGTGTAAAAGAAAAAGCAGTGATTTTTAAACATGCTCTTAGAAATGGTTTGTTACCTGTTATAACCGTCGCTGGTGATCAAGCTGCAGCTATTGCTAATGGTGCAGTAATTGTAGAAACAATATTTGGATGGCCGGGAATTGGTAAGCTCATGATAGATTCTATAATGCAAAGAGACTTTGCAGTTGTACAAGCCTCAATTTTAATTACAGCAATAGTTATACTTTCTATAAATATAATAATTGATATTGCATATGCAGTTCTAGATCCACGAATAAGGCATAAATAAAATGCAATTAATTTTAGAAAAAAATCATTTAATGAATAAATTTAGAAAAATATTTTCTATGTTTATGAATGACAAGCTAGCTTTAATATCAATATTTTTTTTGCTATTTATGGTTTTTTTAGCAATTTTTGGACCCTCTTTAATTAGTGAATCTTTTACAAAAATGAATTTAAGACTTAGAAACTTAGAACCTTTTTCTTTTGATCATCACTTTATGTATTTTTTTGGGGCTGACGCACTAGGTAGAAGTATGATTGCAAGACTTATACTTGCTACACAAAACACAATGTTTATAGCAGGTAGTGCAGTGATTTTATCAATGACTTTGGGTGGGGTTTTAGGACTAATTTCAGGTTATTATGGTGGTAGAATAGGAAATTTGATTATGAGAATGGCTGATATTATTATGAGTTTTCCATCACTTTTATTAGCCGTAATAGTTTTATATATGTTTGATCCTGGCTTATTAAATTTAATTATTGTACTTGCCTTTACAAGAATGCCTATATACATGAGAACTGCAAGAGCCGAGGTGCTTGAAATAAGAGAAAGGTTGTTTGTTTCTGCCGCCATATCAATGGGTGCTTCAAACCTAAGGATAATTTTCAAACATATCGCTCCGTTGACAATTCCAACACTTATTACGATTGCAACATTAGATTTTGCATTTGTTATGTTGGGCGAGTCAGCTTTGAGTTTTCTTGGTGTTGGGATACAGCCTCCAGAAGTTACTTGGGGATTAATGGTGGCTCAAGGAAGAAACTATCTACAAATTGCATGGTGGTTAGCGTTTTTCCCTGGTTTAATTATTATGTTAGTAGCATTATCCTTAAATCTATTGTCTTCGTGGTTAAGAATTGTTTTAGATCCGAGACAAAGATGGCGTCTTGAAAACATTGGTGACAAAAGTGAGTGATGCAAAGAAATCATTATTAAAAGTAAATAACCTCTCAGTTTCATTTGACACTACTGAAGGTTCTTTTGATGCAGTAAAAGAAGTTAACTTTGATTTAAACAAAGGTGAAACTTTAGCAATTATTGGAGAGAGTGGATCAGGTAAAAGCGTTACTGCTTCTGTAATAATGGGTATTCTAACTTGTCCTCCAGGAAGAATTAAAAGTGGCGAGATTTTATTAGATGACCTTGATATATTAAAACTTTCAGATACAGATAGAAGAAAACTAATGGGAAGTAAGGTAGCTATTATTTTTCAAGATACGTTATCTCATCTTAATCCTGTTTTTTCAGTGGGTTCACAAATTGCTGAATGTTTTGAGGTGCATAAAAATCTTTCAAGAAAAGAAAGTTGGATAAGAGCAGTTAAATTATTAGAAAGAGTTAGGATTCCAAATCCATCAAAAAGAGCTAAAGATTTTCCACATCAGTTTTCAGGAGGGCAAAGGCAAAGAGTAATGATTGCAATGGCTCTAGCTTTAGAACCAGACATAATCTTAGCAGATGAACCTACTACTGCATTAGATGTTACAATTCAGGCCAAAATTTTAGAATTGTTACGTGAGCTTAGGGATGAAAGAAATATGGGTCTAATTTTAATTACCCATGATTTGGCTATTGCGGCAGAAATCTCTGACAAGGTAATAGTGCTTAATGAAGGAAAAATAGTTGAAAAAGGGATAACAAAGGATATCTTCATAAATCCTAACCATGCTTATACAAGGCAGCTAATGGATTCTATTCCTGGAAAAATAACAAAACAGATAAAAAAGATATCAAAAAAGTTTTCTGATCCAATCCTAGAAATAAAAAATATTTCAAAATTTTATGATACTATTGCTTGTGATGATGTAAGTTTTGATTTGTTTCCTAATGAAGTCCTAGGAATTGTTGGTGAGTCTGGGTCGGGTAAAACTACTATCTCTAATTTAATTTTAAGATTGGCAAGTCCTTCAAATGGTAAAATTTTATATCATGGACAAAATATTTTAAATTTTAATAAAAAAGATCTATTAAATTTTAGAAGAAAGGTTCAGGTAGTATTTCAAGATCCATATGCATCCTTAAATCCAACGATGAATATATATGACATTATATCTGAGCCATGGGTAATTCATTCAGATTTTTTACATAAAAAATTACATCAAAGTAAAGTATCAGATCTTTTAATAAGTGTAGGTTTACATCCAGATGATGCAATCAAATTTCCTCATCAATTCTCTGGTGGACAAAGGCAAAGAATTGCTATTGCAAGAGCTTTGGCACTCAATCCAGAAATTATTATCTGTGATGAAGCAGTATCTGCCCTTGATGTCTCAATCCAGGCTCAAATAATAAAATTATTATTAAATTTGAAAAATAAATTTTCGTTGTCATATATTTTTATTGCACATGATTTACCAGTAGTTAAAGATTTAGCTGATAGGGTTATTGTAATGAAATCAGGAAAAATCATTGAGCAAGGTGTAACTGATGATGTATTTAACTTTCCTAAAGAAAAATATACAAAAGATTTATTAAAAGCTAGCCCTTCTATTGAAAATTTGATTGGTTAATTTATTAAAATTTTAGAAATTATGAGTATAAAAATGAAGAATGAAGAAGAAGTTTGGGAATTAGTTGAAAATAAAAAAGAAGAATTTTTAAATCTTTCAGATCAAATTTTTGATACGCCCGAGATTTTATATCAAGAATTCAAGTCAGTATTAGAGCATACTAAAATGTTAAAAAAAGAAGGATTTAAAATTACTGAAAGTATTTGTAATATGCCAACTGCAGTGATGGGTGAATATGGAGAAGATGGTCCAATTATAGCAATTTTAGGTGAATTTGATGCATTGCCTGGCTTGAGCCAAGAATCTGGAATTGCTAAACACAAACCATTACAAAACACTAAAAATGGTCACGGATGTGGTCATAATTTGCTTGGTGCTGCTTCACTTCTTGCCGCAACAGCCATTAAAGACTGGCTATCAAAAAATAAAATTAAAGCTAGAGTAAGATATTACGGATGTCCTGCTGAAGAGGGTGGGGCGGCTAAGACTTATATGGCTAGAGAAGGATTGTTTGATCATGTTGATGTTGCTATATGTTGGCATCCAGCGACTTTCAACTCTGTTAACAAGCCAATTTCTCTTGCTAATTCAAGAATTGATTTTACATTTTTTGGTAAGGCAGCTCACGCAGCTACTGCACCTCATTTAGGCCGAAGTGCTTTAGATGCAATTGAGCTGATGAATGTCGGGGTAAATTATATGAGAGAACATATGCCTGACTCGGCTAGAGTTCATTATGCTTATATGGATACTGGAGGTAATGCAGCAAATGTAGTGCATGCTAAAGCAACTATACGACATTTAATTAGAGCTTCAGATTTAATGGAACTCCGCTCTTTAGTTGAAAGAGTTTATAAAATTGCAGATGGTGCTGCTCTAATGACTGAAACAATAGTAGAGAAAAAAGTTTATAGTGGAGTTTCAAATTTATTAGGAAATAAGCCATTAGAAAAAATAATGCAAGCTGAGTGGGATAAGCTAGGACCTGTTAAATTTGATAAAAAAGACATAGAGTTTGCCAACAAAATTCGTTCAACTTTCACAGAGACTGAGATTTTAGATAGTTTTCAAAGAATAGGTGTTAAGGCCCCATTAGATTTACCACTTTGTGATTTTGTTGCACCTTTAGACAGTACAAATAATGGAGGCATTGGTTCTACAGATGTTGGTGATGTAAGCTGGGTAGTTCCTACTGTCCAAGCTCGTGTAGCAACTTGTGCGGTTGGAACAACGTTTCATACATGGCAAACTGTAGCTCAGGGGAAATCTCCAGCAGCTCATAAAGGCATGATTCATGCTGCAAAAATTATGGCATCTACTGCTTCTAACCTCATCAAAAACCCAGAAAAAATTGTTGAGGCTAAAAAAGAATTTGATAGTCATCTCTCAAAAAATCCTTATATCTGTCCAATTCCAGAAGGAGTTAAGCCTCCTATTCAAAAAAATTAATTATTTTCTTAATAGAAATTTGTTATATGTTCAGAATAAAACACAAGCGCTCTTAGCTCAACTGGATAGAGCATTTGACTTCGAATCAAAAGGTTGGGGGTTCGAGTCCCTCAGAGCGCACCAATAATTTTCCTATGTTATTGATTTTATTGTATATTGTTGTTACGTATTTAAACTGATGTACAAACTGATGTACAAATTGTTAAACATAAATTGCCCTTTATATTAATTGTATATAAACTTTTATCAGTATTTAAAATTTATGTAAAAATTATAGATATGGAGTTTCTGTTGGAAACAAAAGCAAATTTAATGACTTATAATACTTTTACTTTTAAGACAGAAGCACAAATGCTCCTTTTCATAAAAATTTGGGAAGATAATGGTACAAAATTATTTGAAAAACTCAAAACAAAAGGATGTACAAGATTTTGTCTTAACCAAATATGGAACGTGAAAGGAACATTTAAAGCATCTGTACTATTTGAATACGATGGTCCAAATGCTTTCAAACAATGCCAAGTAGAGTTAGAAAATTTTACTAAAAATATTATGAAAGAACTACAAGCAGCTGACCCTGTAATAGAGGCAAGTAGAAATATTGTCCTTCAGGATTTGAGAGTTTAGTTATTTGTATCAGAAGAAATAATTTACTACAACCACATCTGATGTACAATTTTGACTGTAATTACACTTAGCCTGCTGTATGACTCTAAATGTGCAATTAATATAGTTTATATTTTATTAGCGAAGTTTACTTAATTTGCGGAACGTTTCTTCCATCACATCTATGAATTACAGCAAAGACTATTAACTTTTTTCTTAATTCAAAATTATCTTTTCTGTGTGGGCTATTAATCATTGATAAAAAAGCTTTATGAGAAGGATACCAATAAGCTAATATTTCATCTAACGGTTCTAGATTTCCGTTAATTAAGTACGGAGCTTCAACTTTCAGAGACCATAAAACTTTTCCTTTAACCTCACTTATCATTTTTTTATTTATTGACCTCCATTTTGAATAAAGGTCACCATTTGGAAATTCACCCTTTAAATATCTATTTTGATTAATCATCAGAACTGGATAATCATTTTTTGATTTAGCTATTGTTTCCATGTCTTCTCTATCTTTTTGTATTATGGTATCCATTATATTTCTTTCCTAACTATAAATTTTAGCCAAACACACATCCCTAAAGCTTGAAGTGGATGTTTTTTTAAGTATAACACTTTGCTAATTTATACAAATTTGATTAAATTATATTTTATTATTTTTTAGGTTTATCATAGTTTTCATTATATAATTAAAAAGGTTGCTTTATGTACACAAGAATTCATGTTTTTAAATTTCCAAATAAAGTTGGAAGAGATTCATTTAAATTTTTTTGTATAAATTATACTGACAAATTATTTAAGGAAGGATTAAACTTTTCTTTATTTATTGATGTTTCAGATACTCATCTTCATTACTTAACAGTATGGAAATCACAAAGAGATTGGGAAATATCATATAAAAAAGCAAAAGAATACACAGATGTTAAAGCTCAAATTAAAGAGATGGGCGCCACAATGTCAATCGTTGGAGGTGACACACATGGAAGAAAAACCTCAAATAGTGATTTTAATTTTTTTGAAAATGTTTCTTCTTAGGCTTTATAAATAATAATTCTACATTGCTATTGATGCTATGAAAAAGTGTTATCTGCTGCACACCCTAACTATACATATCTAGCCATACCCCATGTCCCATTCCCGGGGAGTGTTACACTTAAAGTGATACATATAAGTGTTATTAAAGAGAGGTATATTAATACACTTATATACCCACTTACCCTATAATAGTAACGGTTAATTTAACTGATGCACAAACTGATGCACATTTCGTGCGTATTGACATTAACAATGTAATACATAATCTAAGGGTATAGCTTATGTAGCAGTGTGTGTGGTGCATTAGGAAGGCATAGAACTTTCACTCAGAGCGCACCATTTTATGTGACCAAGTCTCCCTAAGTAGTTGATATGTAAGCATATTTTGTAATGTTTGCTTGGAGGATAGACCAGATGGTAGACCATAAAATAGTTGACTTAACATGTTAATTAAGTAATCATGCTCATATTTAAATTTAATAGGTGTAATTATGAAGTTTAATTTGAGCAGCATAAAAGAATGGTCCTTAAAAAAGAAAATAGGATATGGTTTTCTTACTTTTATAATCCTTGCCGGAATTTTTTCTGGAGGTGGTAAAAATCCTGATGATTTATTAAAAGAAATGAATAATTCAAAAGATAAAGCTGAGATTTTAGAATTAAGTAAAAAATTTGAAGAGATAGCTGAAATTAAAAATGAAAATTTTAAAAACTGTAAAAGTAATTGTGAGGGTAAATCTACTAGTATTCAAATTAGTGGTTTAAAAGGAAGTACAAGTAAGTTCCCATTTAGAGGAAAAGTTCAAGGTTCTAGCAGTAGTCATGGTAGTGATTTAAAGATATGGAATGCTAGTTATGATAAAAACTCTAAAATAACAAAAGTTACAATTGGTTCTGACATAAAACAATTTACTCCACTTGAGTTAAGTGTGACACAGTTTAGTGTAATGGGTCGTTTTGTAGAGTATCATATGATGAACCACGATGTCGGTGGAATGATTATTAGCTATACAACAGATACAGCGAAACTTGATAAAATAAAAAAAGAACAAGAACGCAAACAAAAAGAAATTGCAGAATTCAATGCTAAATTTCCACAGGAGAAAACTCTTGCCTATTATTCAGATGGTTCATGTAGAAATTCATCAAAAACAAAATGTATTTCTAAATCTGATTTAAAATTGATTTGTTCAAAAAAGCCATTCATAACTGACTTTGCACACCAAAAATTAACACTTACTAAAGCTAGAGTTAAACAAAACTTTTTAAAAGCTGGTAAAAGAAGTTTTCCTGTATATGCGTTGTCAAAAGATGGTGAAAAATGTTTCGTCCAGTATGATGTAACTGGGATGTATAAAGGAACAAACCATAAAGAAAGAGTTTTTGGATATATAGCAAATTTCTATAATTATAAAGGTAATTTCTTTGCAAATTAAGTATCACGTATGTAAATTATAGATGAGCAGAAAAAAATATATTTATACATATCTATACCCACTTGCTCTGTACTAATAACAGTTAATTTAGGGGTAGACCAAACGGTAGACCATTGTGTGCCTGTTGATACAGATTCAGGAATACATAAACTGAGGGTAGAGCTTATATTGAACTACCAGTGGTGCACTGCAAGTGAACACAACTTCACTCAGGGCTCACCATTTCACATCAATCTGACGTGTTAACACATTGATATGTAAGCATATTTTGTTTACGTATTAATGGGTGATACACATGGTGTTGCTCAAAAGATAAATATCTAAATAAGATTTTCTTAACATAAAAATAAAAGTTGTTTATGATTTTTTTATGAAAATCAGCTTAAAAATTTATGTTTTTCTTTTCTCAATCTTTTTTATCACTAATCTTTTTTTAAAACCAATTAATGCAAATGAAAATGAAAAAGGGGTAAAAGAAGCTCTTGGCTTTATGATTGGTGGTGATGGTGGATGGGAATCTTTTTCTACTTTTCATGAAGTTAAAGGTTGTAATGTTACCTATCATCAGATGTTTATGGGTTTTAAACTAATTGTAAAATATAATTTTAACAAAGTTTTTTGGAAATCAGCTTCCTCAGAAGAAATTGATGGTAAAACATTCTTTATACTAGATGGTCAAACAGGCACACAATCAATAAAGGCAATTAACGTAGAAACAAATGAGGATGTTACTTATGGTTTACTTATTTTTGGATTAGCAGGTGGCGAAACTTCAAGAATTAGATTTCCAATAGTTACAGACATTTCAAGATTTGAAAATGCCTTGATAGATTTATCTGAAATATGTCAAGGTATTAATACTAAATATTAATAAAAAGGAGGGTGTTTAGACATGTCTAATAAATTTTATCTAAAAATATTTCCATTATTTGTAGTTTTCCTTTTCTTATCCAAGAACGTTTATGCACAAGGTGCTGCTAGTGATCAATATAAACAAATGGGTGGTGTGACAGGTTTAACTGAAATTTGCTTTAAAACTAAAAATTTAGAGCTTACTTTATTAAAGCAAATTGGCCAACTGTTTTACACTCAACCTGAAATGGGTGAAATGATTTTTGGTCTCCTATATGACTTTTATGATGCTAAAGCAGTAGCGATGGAACAAAAAGTTATATGGAACGGAACAACACAATCTTACAATAAAAAACAATTTGATTGTAACAATGCAGGGGATAAAAAACTGATTAAAAAATTTGAGATACAACTTATGAATGGTTTAAAATCTCAAGGCTAAATTTTACAGATTTAAAAATGATTGAAGTATTTAAGAAGTTCATACTTATGCTTGGACTAACAGTAATTTTCATCTACATACTATACCAATTCTAAAACCCCATCTGCTTCACACCCTGACTATTCATTTCTAGTCATGCTCCCATGTTCCATGCCCGGGGGTATATGACTAAGCTGCAATTACCTATAATTAATTTTATGTTTTAAATGTTCAGTTAAATTCTTCTGAAGTAAATTCATGTAGAACAATACCTCTACTACCAACTACTTTGTTTACAAAAGTTTTAACTTGAGGTGCGTGATATTTATCTAATAGAGTTTGACATGCAACAAATGCCTTTTCGTCTCTATATTCAAATAATATTCCTACCCTTGCAACACCCTCTTTATTCCAGATTCTAGTTAGTACTCTCCTTAACATTCCAGCTTTTTTGAATTCTTCAATAACCTTAGGAGTAAAAATCTCATCTTGCCTTTTAGCATATAATTCAAGTTCATTATCTGTCATGAACTCTCTTGTTGTATAATTTATTAATTTTGATGTTGGCATTAAATAATCCTGTTAATTTTTTATATTAAAATAAGGTATTTTTATAAGTTACAAAATTTTAAAAAAATTTAAACCAAATTTCTAAAATAAAAATATATATGCCATAAACATATAAACTGCAAACACAAAGCTTAAGCATCTTATTTAAAACATCATCTGAAGTATAAACCCATTGATGATATTTTTTTTCTAATACAAAACTCATACTTTTTCTTTTGTTCCATAACAGGAACCAATAAGGGATATTTAGTAAAATGTAAAAACAAACAGCAATTGTTATCAAACCTAAACCTAAAATTATCCCAGTATTCATTTTTAAAATTCACTCATAATTAATCTTATAACTGTATTATTTGTCCACCCAATAAAGTATTGTAGTCGAAAGAATATAAATAAACCCATTAAAATTAATTCTGACCTAGTCATCTACACCTTACATTATATAAATATAAATATTTGAGCCATTTTCAATACGTGCTAAATTTACATTAATTTTTAATTTGGATAAATTATAAATAAATAAAATTCTACCCCATCTGTTGCACACCCTTACTATATATATCTAGCTATGCCCCTATGTCACATGCCCTAGTAATGTTACACTTTAAGTAATACATTTAAGATTATTAAAGAGAGGTATATTAATACACCTACATACCTACTTACTCTGTACTAGTAACGGTTAATTTAACTGATGCATTTTTCGTGCGTTTTGACAATAACAATGTAATACATAATGTAGGGTATAGCTTATGTAGCAGTGTGTGTGATGCATTAGATAGGCATAGAACTTTCACTCAGAGTGCGCCATTACACGTGACCAAGTTGCCCTAAGCATATTTTTAATGTGGTCTTGGAGGCAAACCAAATGGTAGACGATTTAAATGTTTACTTTCATTAAATTTAAATTAAAATAATATATTAATTAAAATTTTAGTCGGACATATTATGTATTATTTTATTAAACAATATTTAACGATTTTTTTAATTTTTGCATTTTTAAGTGCCTGTGCAAAATCATCTAAAGATATTGTTGGGACTTACGTATCTCCATTACAATATGCTGATTATGAATGTCCACAAATAAAAAGCGAGATGATTAGGGTTTCTTCTAAAGTTAAATCACTAACTGGCAAAATTGATACAAATAATCAAAATGATAAAATGATAACAGGAGCTGGTATCATTTTATTTTGGCCTGCTTTATTTTTTCTTGGAGGCACCAAAGAGCAAGAAGCTGAATATGCAAGACTAAAGGGTGAGTACGAAGCTTTAGATAGAGTTGCTGTTCAAAAAAATTGTATTGTTTATTAACATTATCTATTAGCAATTTAAATTTATTTCTATTAACTAACTTAATCGTTACTGGTAACAGTTAATTTAGTAGACCAAACGGTAGAGTACTTTGTCCGAATTGACATAGATTTAGAAACACATTAATTGAGAATCGAGCTTTTATTCAACTACAAGTGGACTTTAAGTAAATATAACCTCACTCAGAGCGCATTATTTCACATCGATATGAATTATTAATTTTGATGAGTAGGAGGTAAATAACTTTATTAAGACAATAATATTTAATGTAATTTTATCTATTTCATTGTAAATTTAGTTTGTATCGATTTAATTAAGAACAGTAATATGAATATCAGGATACTTAGAGATATCTTTATTTTTTGTCTTTCACTCTGGGCAATTTTGACAGTTGTATCATTCTATTTTGATGTATATATTCTTTTTCCATTTACACTAGCAGAAAATAATGAAATACCATATGAAAATTTGATTGCAATAAGGCTTGCAATATTTGCTACTTTTGCATTTTATGGGTTAATGCATTTATTACATGGCAGTAAAGAAGTATATCCAGTTCACTTTTTAAAAACATTTCTATTTATGCTCTCATTTATGGGATTAATTGTCTTTATAAAAACAAATGCGGAAGTTTCTATTAAACAATGGTTGATTATATTATTTTTTTTCTGTGTAGCAATAATTCTTCATTTTTCGACTGTTTCAAAAATCAGACGTTTTGGCAGATAATGATCAGAATATTTTCATTTATATTATTTGTAATAATTTCTAATAACGCAATTGCAACCATTAAAGGTATGACATTAATTTGTGATAAGGATAGAAGGGGATATAATTTTATAAGTAAGGATAAAGTTGAAGTCCTCAGCATCAACTTTGAAGAATTAAATATAATTTCTATTAATCATTCATATAAACTAACTGAAAATGCAATATTTATTCAACAGCCTCAAATGGAATTTCATAAAGAAAATATAACTAAACCTATGGGATGGATATTCAGAAAAAATTTAGACTACGTATCATTAGATTATGTTAATGGAGATTGGAGTAGAAAATTTTCTTGGAGATGTGAGGTTATTTCATCAAAACGGCTAGAAGCAAGATTAAAAAATAAACTTTATAAATTTATAAATTCTAGTGAAAAAAAACATTAGTTTTACAATTCTCAAACTACATAGATTTATTAAAGTTAAAAACAAAAAAATTAATTATATAAATTCCATCAATATCAATATTGTTCATAAAATTTTAAAATGAGTATGTTGAAATTTTATATTTCTATCTAATTAATTTTGATTATTGATTATAATTGATCTTTGTGATTAATTTATAACGGGATTGTTTTATATGTTTTGTGTTTTTTATATGTCAGATATTCTAACCCTAAATTAATGCATGTTGGTCATCAATATGTAGCATCAAATTTTGACCCTTCAATTTTTAGAGGTTTAGTTGCAGTTGACGCATATCACATATCTCCTGATAAGGGTCTTGGTATCTTTACTTTTGATAACCAGGTTAATCTTGAAAAGCACATTATTGTTTTAAAAGAATTTTTTAAGGACTATGAGGATAGATTTTCTTGTAAGACAAGTATTGAAACTGGTATAGTTAATGGAGAATTAGATTATAAAGCTAATAAATAAAGCTTAAATGTTTATTTAATTTAACATCTAAAATTATATGTAATAGTATATAAATTATTTTTTTAAGAGGGTTTATAAATGTCAAAAATTTTAATACATATCCATAGTGGCCCAGAATTAAAAAACAAGGCTACACTTGGGATGTTAGTTGCTCTCACGGCTTTTAAAAAAGGTGATGAAGTTAATATGTTTTTAGCTGCAGATGGTACCCATTTGTTAAATGTTAAAAGTGAAGGTGAAGTAGTTGGACAAGGAACAGGCGATTTAAAAATTCATTTAGATGAACTTAAAGAAAATAACATTAAATTATACGTTTCTGGAATGTCAGCTAAATCAAGAGGATATGATGACAGTTTATTAAATGGTTTTAATGCTGAGTTTTCTATGCCTGACAAACTTTTAGAACTATCTAAAGAGAGTGATGCTGTTCTTTGTTATTAAACTTAAATAATATCAGTTTAACTATTTTATATCTTTCATAGCTTGAGACATTTTTTGACTATCGTCGTATAAATTAAATTCAACTTCTAAACCATTTTTAATTACAAAATGATGTATTGACTTTGCATTCAAATTTTCTGCCGTAATATTTACAAAAACACATACATCTGTATCATTTGATACCACTTTTTCTATATCTAGATTAAAACCCGGCCAAACCTTGTCTAATTTGGCAAGAACGTTCTCTAGGAAGGATTCAAAACCTATGTAAGTTCCTGATAACGAATGACTGCCATTTATAGTTACTCTACATTCTGGGTGATATATTTTTGAAAGTGTTTCCATATCACCTTCTGCAAAATTCTTATTACCACCTAAAACTATTTCTTCTGCTGTCATAACGGACTCCTTAAAATTTAAAATATTTAATTTTAAATATTTTAAATTTTTTACAAATAACTAATTTTTTTTCAAACACTAATAAATTATAGACTAATTCAATAACCATAATTTTAGTTAAATTTTGATTTAAGTAATTAACTTTGTATCCATAATATTTATATGGATAAACGTCATTTTTTATTTTTAAATATAGGTCATTTCTTAGACCATTTCTTTATTTTGATATTTGCTACTGCAACAGGCTTGTCATTAACTAATAAATGGTAGCTCACTTATGCAAAATTGATACTTTATTCTATGGCAGGTTTTATTGCATTCATAAGTTGACATCATAAACTCCTTTAAAAATTACTTGAATTAGATTTTTTTGAATTCTTTTATAAAAAATTCAACTTTTCAAATACTTTAATAATAATTTTATGTGCCACAAAACCTATTTTAAAACTTCTATCAAATCACTTAACTATAAAATTACTTTTTTTGCTATTAGTAAATTTTATAGTTGTTAACACTTTATCTTGTTTATTGTATGATTGAATAATAGAGTGTTCCTTGATGATTTTTTATGTGTGTTAGAAAAAATTGCTTTCGAAAGTTGTAAGTAAAAAACAGATATGTTCATTGTTTTAAAAATCATAATTACTGCTTTAATTATAGTAATTGTTACAGAAATAGCTAAGTTTAATGATAGAATAGGTGGATTAATAGCTGCTTTGCCGATAACAACGCTTTTAATTTTATTTTGGTTACATTATGAAAATAATTCGGTAGAAAAAATTTCTAATCACGTTTCATATACTCTTTTATATGTACTTCCTACACTACCAATGTTTCTAGTTTTTCCTTATCTTATAAATAAATTTGGTTTTTACTGGTCAATTATAGTTAGTGTATTAATAACTACTTTTTTTATACTTATAGTTCATTTTTTAACTAAAAAATTTGGATATAAGATATTATAAAAGCATTTGATTGATTATCTTGAAAATTTAGGTAATTAAAATTTTAAGGCATGAAGTAATCTATGGATTTAGACTATTTTGAAACTTTTACTTTCACTTTAATTTTTTTATCTATTTTTGTAGGAGGTATAGTTAAAGGGTCTGTAGGCATTGGCATGTCTATGTTTTCTGTTCCAATAATAGCGTTTATTTTACCTCCTACCAAAGCGATGATGCTTTTATGTTTTCCTGTAATTGTAACGAATCTAATTCAAATGAACATAAAACAAGGTATAAACAATTATAGATTTCTTCCAATGTTCTTAATGCTTTTTATAGGAATATTAATTGGTGGAAAGTTGATATTAAAATTAAATTTTCAAACTATTTCAATTATCATTGCTTTAACTATTATTTTTTTTACATTAATTAATTTTTTGGGCTTAAATCTAAAAAATATAAAACAAAAAAATGAAAAAATATTATCTATAATAATTGGTTTTTTCTCAGGTATACTTGGTGGATTATCTACATTTTATGCACCACCAATAATTACCTTTTTAGTTTCAATAAATTTAGAAAAAGAAAGTTTTATAAGAACAACAGCCACAATGTATTTTTTAGCTTCATTAC
>CACBMD010000002.1 GCA_902539895.1 uncultured SAR116 cluster alpha proteobacterium | reverse complement strand
CCAAGGCTCTTTTACTTCAAGGTTGTCACCTTGCTGAAGTAATTCTATTGAAATATTATCTGGCGATTTTATAAATGCCATTCTTCCTTCTCTAGGAGGTCTATTGATAGTTACTCCAGCATCCATTAATTTCTGGCATGTTTCATAAATATTATTAACAGAAAGAGCAAGATGACCAAAATTTCTACCGCTTCCATACTCTTCTGGATCCCAATTATAGGTTAATTCTATTTCAGGTGATCTAGTTTTTATTGCATTATCTTCATCTTCTGGCGCAGCTAGAAAGATAAGTGTAAATTTTCCTTCTGGAACTTCTTTTCTTCTAATCTCAATAAGACCAAGTTTATTGCAATAAAAGTCTATAGATTCTTCAATATTTGTAACTCTAATCATGGTGTGTAAAAATTTCATTTTAAATCCAAACTTTGTTAAATAAATAATATTATATGCATAAAATTAATAATTCAACTATACTGATGTTATAAATAATTAATATAGGTTTTTTATGAATTTAGAATCATTTGAAGTAGGATTTAATATTCCTGCTAAAATAGGAATGGATGTTGATGAAATTCAAACTCCTTCACTGATTATTGATTATAAAATTTTTGAGAATAATATATTAAAAATGAAAGAATTTGTTTTCAACAATAATGTAAAGTTGAGACCACATGCTAAAATGCACAAATCAGTCGATGTCGCTAAATACCAAATTGATAACGGTGGAGCACATGGAATTTGTTGCCAAAAACTTAGTGAGGCAGAGATATTTGTTAGAGCTGGTATAAAAGATATTTTAATAACCAATCAAATAACCGATACTTTTAAATTAGAAAGACTAGCTAAAATAGTATCTAAAGAATTAAAGATAGGTTGTTGTGTGGATAGCGAAGAAAATATCATTAATATCCAAAAAGCAGCAGAAAAAAATAATTCAGTAATTGATATTTATATTGAATACGATTGTGGTGCAAATAGATGTGGCATAAAGTCATTTAACGAAATAAATGAACTTATTAAAATTATTCAAAAGATGGTCAACTTAAATTTTATTGGCTTCCAAGCTTATAATGGTTCTATTCAGCACATTGAAGATCATAAAATAAGACAAATAGAAGTCAAAAATACTTGCAATAAAATAAGAGAATTAAAAGCTAATTTCACAAAACATTCACCATTTATTACAGGAGTAGGAACCGGTTGTTTTGATTTAGAAGTAAATGAAGATGTATATGATGAAATACAAGTTGGTTCATATGCTTTTATGGATGCTCATTATTCATCTTTAAAACATGATAGAAAATTAAATAACTCTAATAATTTTGAAAATTCTTTATTCATTCTTACTGGGGTAATGTCAAAAGCGTTACAAAAACATGCAGTAGTTGATGCAGGACTGAAATCAATAGCAGTTGATAGTGGCTTGCCAAAAACAACAAACTCTGAGTTAGAATATATAAAATGCTCAGATGAGCATGGAATAATAACTGACCCAGGCAATGTTCTCAAAATTAATGATAAAATCCGCTTAATTCCTGGACATTGCGACCCAACTTGTAATTTACATGATTGGTATGTAGTTGTTAAAGACACAAAAGTTATTGATTTATGGCCTGTCTCTGCAAGAGGATTTAGTTTTTAATTTATGAATTAAATGATTAATTATTATGAGGCAATTAGTAAATGGATAACAAAGAGGTACTCAAAAATATTATAGAAGCAAAAAGAAAAAACCCTTACACAGAAAACAAAACTATTGATCAACTTCGAAAAGAAACAGAAAATGCTGGGTCTTTAATACCACTTCCTAAAAATATAAAGTACAAAAGTGTCGTTGTTGGAAATGTTAATGCAGAATGGATTACATGTGGAGAGGTAAATGAAAATAGGATATTCATGTTCATGCATGGTGGTGGTTATTATAGGGGATCAATAGCTGCTGCAAGAGGAACGGTAGCAAGAATTTCTGCAGAAGCAAAAGTCAAATGTTTATCAATTAACTATAGATTAGCTCCAGAGCATCCTTTCCCAGCAGCTATTAATGATACATATTCTGCTTATGAATGGCTTATTAATGAAGGAATAAGACCTGAACACATAATTGTTAGTGGGCAATCTGCCGGTGGTGGATTATGTTTAGCGTTATTATTGAAAATAAAAGACAACAATTTTTATCAACCAAAAGGAGCTATAGCTTTAAGCCCTTGGACTGATCTCACTCAAACTGGGAAAACAATGGTAACGAATAAAAAAATTGATCCTGTAATAAGCAAACAATACCTTGATAGATTTGCAAAGCTATACTTTCCTTACTCTTACAACATGTCTTATTTAGCATCTCCCATTATTGGTGAATTATCAGGATTGCCCGATATTTTAATTCAGGTTGGATCAGCTGAAACAATGTTAGACGACAGTAAGCGTTTTTTTGAGAAAGCAAAAAAAGCAAATGTAAATGCAAAACTTGAGATTTGGGAAGATATGTTTCATGGATGGCACAGTAATGCACACATATTAAAAGATGCAGAGGATGCAATAATAAGTATTGGTAAATTTTGTAGAAATTTATTAAATGAATAAAGTAGGAGTCTGTTAATCTTATTCCACAACTTGTCCCCCAAAAAAATTCATGAATAGGGTTTTACTTCATCCTTTTCTTAATTAAATTTTATCTTTTGTTGGAGGGTGTTCTTTCAGCTGAACTTAATACATTGAACACTTATTAGCATTTTATTATGCGTTATTGTTGTAGTTATAGTTCATTTTTGTTTGTAACTTTATAATTTATATCTAATGTTATAAGTTAATTAAATTTTGTTACTAATTAGTGAGTTATCAAATGTATTATGATACTAGTAAAAATGACCATAGTTTACCTTACAATCCTTTCAAAGCCCTTACAGTTCCTCGCCCAATTGGATGGATTAGTACTATTAATAAAAAGGGAATAGGAAATCTTGCACCTTATAGTTATTTTAATGGGCTTTCTTATGATCCTCCATTTGTAATGTTTTCAGCTGGAAATCGTGCGGATGGAAGTAAAAAAGATAGTGTTTTAAATGCTGAAGAAACTGGTGAATTTGTTGTTAATATTAGTACATGGGATACACGTCACCAAATGAATGATACTAGTTGGATAATGGAACCTGATACAGACGAATTAGAAAAAACTGGATTAACAGCTATAGATTCAATTAACGTTAAACCCAAAAGAGTTGCTGAATCTCCAGTCCATTTTGAATGTAAATATCATCAAACTGTCCAACTTCCTGGAAAAGGAGGATTGCATAATGTTGTATTTGGACAAGTTATTGGTATTCATATTAAAGACGAATTCATTACTGACGAAGGTATAGTAGATATTTTAAAAATGAAGGTAATTGCTCGATTAGGTTATAATGATTATACTTTAGTAGAAAAATCTTTTTCAATTGTAGACTTTAAAGATAAAGGTAAAATGACAAAGAGTTGGAGATAAAAAGCTAATTAATTAGGTATTAAAATAGAATTTGTTACTAAGAAAGATTAGTTAAATTATTTAAGTAAAAAAAAATTTTTTAATAATAGAAAAAAATTTAAAAATCCTTAGGCTTATATATAACACTAAAAAATAAGGGAGAATAAAATATGAAAAACATATTTTCAAAAGTGTTTTCAATTTCTGTAGTTTCTCTGTTCAGCATATCCAATGTTATTGCCGGAGATCTTCCGAAAAATATTGCTTGGACTGCATATGGAACTACTTCATCAGGTTATGCTCAATCTGTAGGAATTGGACAAATGCTTAAAAAAAATTATGGTACTGACCTAAGGATTATACCTGGGAAAAATGACGTTTCAAGAATGGTTCCTTTGAAAGCTGGGCAAGCTGAAATCTGCGCATGTGGAATTGCAAGTTTATTTGCGCAAGAGGGCGTGTTTATGTTTGCAGACAAAAAATGGGGACCAATGAAAGTTTACAATATGTTCAATAATATTGGAAGAAATGGTCAAACAGTTGCTACAGCTAAGGATGCAAACATTAAAACAATGGCAGATCTTAAGGGGAAAAGAGTTACTTGGGTAAAAGGATCTCCAGCTCTTAATGGGAACATGGCAGGTTTTTTAGCGTTTGGTGATTTAACTTGGGATGACGTTATCAAAGTAGAGGTCTCTGGTTATGGAGCATCGGCTAATGCAGTTATAAATGGTCAAGCAGATGCAAGTATGGGTTCTTCTGTAAGTAGTATTTTTAATAAAACAAATGCTTCACCAAGAGGTCTTTTCTTCCCACCAATGCCACATAACGATGAAGCTGGTTGGAAAAGAGCAATAGCAGTAGCCCCTCATTTTGCTAAAGCAGTTGTAACAAACTTTGTAGGATCCTCCGATAGTAATAAATCTTTTGAAGGCATGAATTATCCTTATCCAATTTTTGTTACAATGGAAAAAACATCTGAAGATTTATCATATCATCTGACTGAAGCTGTTATGGAAAATTATAATCAATTTAAAGATTCTGGACCAGGGATGGACGGATATCAATTGTCTAATCAAAATTTTAGTTGGATTTTCCCATATCATCCTGGAGCAGTTAAGTATTATAAGAAGAAAGGTGTTTGGACATCAAAGCATGACAAACATAACGCAAACCTAATAAAAAGACAGGATGTCCTAGCTAAAGCTTGGCAGAAAACTCTAAAGGTTAATTTATCCGGTGACGCTTTTAAGAAAAAATGGCTTGAAAATAGAGCATCTGCTCTAAAAGCTGCTGGAATGCCGAATGCATATAATTAAAAAATAAATCTGATAAGGTGAAACTATGTTTTACCTTATCAAAAAATTGAATTCATTATGTCCAAAAATCAAGTAGAAGTATCGATAATTAGAAATAGGGCTCCTAATATAGTCTCTAATTATATTTTAAGGTTTGCTTCCATCTTATCGACTATGATTTCAATTTACATGTTATTCGGTGTTGGGAACTTTTTGGGAACATACGTGTTACTAGATACTGAGTATCTTTATGCTATGATAGCTTTATTACTACCTTTACCATTTATAATATATCATCCAACTCCTAGAAAAGGAAACAAAATACCCTGGTATGATATAATTTTTGCTACCTCAACTTTTATAATTGCAAGCTACTTTTGTTTTAGTGGATCATTAATATTAGAAGAGGGTTGGGAATATCTTGCACCAACTCATGCAAAAATAATGGCATTTATTTTGTGGGGCTTAGTTTTGGAAGCTAGCAGAAGAGCTGGCGGGAATGCTATTTTTATAATCTGTCTAATTATTTCTATTTATCCAGCAATTTCAACTTTTTTACCTGGATTTTTAAATGCACCAGCTCAACCATGGGACACTACTGCCACATTTCATATTTTTGGTACAGAAAGCATTATGGGTATACCAATGACTGCCTTTGCAACCCTAGTTGTTGGTTTTTTAATTTTTGGAGTTGCTCTTCAACATACTGGTGGTGGGGCATTTTTTTTAAATTTAGCTTTCGCTCTTTTAGGTACTAGAAGAGGTGGACCTGCAAAAGTGTCAATTTTTTCTTCTGGTCTAATGGGGTCAATGAGTGGGAGTGTAATTACAAATGTTTTGACTACTGGTGTCCTCTCAATCCCTGCAATGAAGAAAACTGGGTTCAAATCGTCTTATGCTGCAGGTGTAGAAGCATGTGCATCAACAGGTGGAGTACTAATGCCACCTGTTATGGGAGCCACTGCTTTTGTGATGGCAACCTTTTTAGAAGTTCCATACTCTGAGATTATTATTGCAGCCGCTTTTCCGTCTATTTTGTATTATTTTGGTCTTTTTATGCAAATAGATGCCTATGCAGCAAGAAATCACCTTAAAGGTCTACCTGCAAAAGAACTTCCATCTATAAAAAAGGTTTTAAAAGAAGGTTGGTATTTTATATTTGTGTTTGTAATGTTAATCTTAATGTTACTTTATATGCAAAGAGAAGCACAAGCTCCTTACTATGCCACCGCCACTTTATTAATAATTAATCAAATCGTTAAGATACATAGATGGAATTATGAAAAGTTACTTCATTTTATAGAAAGTGTTGGCAGATTGTTTGCAGAACTTGCAGGCATTCTAGTGGCAATTGGTCTAATAATTGGTTCGCTAACTTTTACTGGTAAAATTGGTACTATTACGTACGCGCTTGTAAATTTTGCAGGTGATTCTATATTCATACTTCTTATTATGGGTGCACTCACTAGTTTCATACTAGGTATTGGGATGACAGTAACAGCTGCTTATCTGTTTCTTGCAGTAACTCTTGCTCCAGCATTAACAGGTAGTGGCTTAGATAAAGTAGCTGTTCACTTGTTTATGTTATATTGGGGTATGATATCTTTTATAACTCCACCTGTTGCTATTGGCGCGTTTGCCGCTGCATCAGTTGCTGGTGCAAATGGAATTAGAACTGGTGTAGAAGCTATGAAATTAGGAAGTGTTATTTACTTTATCCCCTTCTTTTTTGTTCTTAATCCAGCATTAATTGGAAGAGGTTCAATATACGATATTTTGATCGTCTTCTTTTCTGCAGTTATTGGAATTATTCTTATTTCAAGTTCATTACAGGGATATTTAATTGGAATAGGGGATCTAAAAAACTCAAAATACTTGGAATGGCCAATAAGGATCATGCTTGGACTTTCAGGTATTTTAATGGCTCTTCCTGGTGGAAAAGTTACTGGGTATTCAAACTACGAAATTAACATTTTTGCAACTGCACTATTTTTCTTGCCAATTTTATACTTATTAATTTTGAGGTTTAAAAAAACAAACAAATTAAAACATGAGTAAATGACTTTAATTTAAATACAATTATGTTTGATATATAAAATAATTTATTTTAGGTAGCCAAAAGCATAGTCTTTAATTTGAAACAAAAATTTTCTTTAAATTTATTATAAGTAAGAATTTTAAATGGCGGATAGGGTGTCAGCCAAAGTGATTTATAAGTAATTGATTTAAAACAATAAAATAGGGGGCTATTAATTTTGTCCCACCAAATATCCCACAAAAAAATTTAAAAGTAGGGGGTTAATGTACCTATTTCTTAATGAATCTCAGTTTATGGTCAGGGGGTGGTCTACCCATTGACCGTAGTCCATGGAACACGGATGGTGCATAATTTTTCAACTAAGGTGTTTTTTTATAGCATCTATAAATAATTTTACTTTAATTGGAAGGTATCTTCTATCTGGATAAACCGCATATACACTTCTTTCTGGGAATAATGTAAAATTAGGAAGTAAAGTTAATAATTCACCAGTTTTGATTTTATCTTTACAAAAAACTTCTGGAAGCATGCAATACCCAATACCTTCAATTGTACTTTTAAGCATTAGCGCTAAAGTATTAGTCACAAGAATGGGATTTGTATTAATTGTTATATCATCTTTTGTTCTTTTGTTTTTAAAACTTAAACTATATGGTGAACTGGAATTTTTATAATTTATTGAGGGCATTCTGATTAAATCCTCAGGATTTGATGGTTCTCCATATTTATTTATAAATCCTGGACTTGCACAAATATATGCAGGAAAATCACAAATCCTCCTAGCAATTAAACCAGAGTCTTTTAATTTACCAATACGAATTACAAGATCGTAACTTTCTTCTATTACATTTATAAACTTGTCATCAAAATCTACATCTAATTTAACATCTGGATAATTTTTTGAGTAATCAGCTATTACGTTTACTAAAAATCTTTCTCCAAATGCCATTGGTGCATTAATTCGTAATTTACCAGAGGGATGCTCAAGACCATTAGTAATTTTTTTTATAACACCAGTAATTTCCTCTTCGCTCCTGGTGAGTGTTTCAAATAACTGCTCTCCAGCGTCAGTTAATGTAACTACTCTTGTAGTTCTATTAAATAGAACTAATTGTAAACGGTCTTCTAAAGCTTTTACCTGTTTGCTTACGGCCGCTCCAGAAATTCCAAGTTTAGAAGCTGCTTTTGCAAAACTTTTATGTTTAGAAACCTCTATCATCACATCAAAACTATTTTGAAAAACCATATATTATTAACCTCTTGTTATTAATATAATAACTTTTAAGCATGTTAACATTTTATAATCAATAATATATTTACTTTATGTAAATTATTAATGGAGAATTAAATGACAGAAAAAAATAATTGTGGTTGCGGAAGATCACCTACAGGCAAATGTATTGGATGACACGCACTTAGTGAAGAAGAGTATCAAAAGAAAAAGGAGAATTATGAAACAAATAAGAATAAATAACAAAACATAACTAACTTAGAGCATTAAATTAAAATAAGAAATTCTACTCCCCAATTTTTTTAGTGCTCTAATATTAATAAGGAGCATAAAATGTCAAAAATTAATCTAATTACATCCGTTTTAAATACTGTAAGCGCACCAATTGGACGTCTATTAATTTCTTTTATTTTTCTAATCTCAGGTTTGAATAAAATTGGTAATTACGCAAACACATCTGGCTGGATGGAGTCTATGGGAGTCTCAAGCTCTCTTTTACCATTAGTTATAATTATAGAAATTCTGACTGCCATTGCAATTATAGTAGGCTGGAAAACTAAAATTGCAGCATTTTTATTAGCAGGGTTCTGCATATTGTCAGGTTTAATATTTCATAATGACTTTAGCAACCAGGTTGAAATGATAATGTTAATGAAAAATTTTTCTATAGCAGGTGTATTTTTAATTTTAGTTGTCAATGGCCCAGGTAACTTTTCCTTAGATAAGAAAATAGGAGATAAAATATGATTACTCATCATAAATTTGAAAATCTTGGGGCAGCCAATCATGGATGGCTAAATGCCAAACATCATTTTAGTTTTGCTAATTACTATGATCCACAAAAACTATGTCATGGAGAATTAATGGTAATTAATGATGATAGTATTGCCCCTAATACAGGTTTTGATACACACCCACATCAGAATATGGAGATTATAACATACGTTCGTAAAGGAGCTATTACGCACAAGGATAATAAAGGCAATCAAGGTAGGACTACTGCAGGAAATGTACAAGTTATGAGTGCCGGAACCGGGATATATCATTCTGAGTTTAATTTGGAAAATGAAGAAACTAATATTTATCAGATTTGGATAAAGCCAAAAACAATTGGTATTGAACCTGAATGGAATATGGCTCAATTTCCCAAACAGCCAATTAAAGATTCTTTACAACTATTAGTATCAGGAGATGAAACAGCTCAGCTAAATATAAATCAAGATGCTAGAATTTATGCTGGCAGACTGAACAGAGGTACAAAAATAACACACAATGTTATTGGCAAAGCTTATGTTCTTATATCTGAAGGAAACATTGCAGTTAACGGTAACATTGCTAAAAAAGGCGATGGGCTTGCTATTTCAGAAGAAACTTCATTAGAACTTGAAGCATTAAATGATGCTGAACTTCTTATTATCGAAGTGCCTGGTAAAGAAAATGCACGTTAAATCTAAAACTATGTGAATGAGCTTTTCTTAACAAATGACTATCTTTCAGACATCTTTTTTAATGGAGATATAAAAATGAAAAAAAATATATTAATAATCGGTGGCAGCCTAAGAGCAAAGTCTTTTAACAAATATCTAGCTTCAAATTTAATTGAAATAGGACATGAAAAATTCAATTTTGAAATGTTTTCTGATTTTAATCTCCTGCCACATTACAATACAGATGATCACAACCAAGATAACTGGCCAGAAACTTTATTAGAATTACAAGATAAAATAAAAAAAGCAGATGGAGTAATTTTTGTAACACCTGAATATAATTTTTCAGTACCAGGTTACTTAAAAAACTGTATTGATTGGATTTCTAGATTGCCCAATCAACCTCTAGACAGGAAACCAGTTTGTATCCAGTCTGCTTCTTTAGGACCTCTTGGAGGAGCGAGAGTGCAGTATCACTTAAGACAAATACTAGTATTCTTAAATGCAAAGGTAATGAATAAAAATGAAATATTTGTTACGTTTGCAAAGCAGAAATTTGATGAAAATTCCGGTAAATTGACCGATGCAATAACAATTGATTTTATAAGAAAACAGCTTGATACTTTTTATATTTTTATAGATGAATAATTTAATAGGAGTAAAAAATGAATGAACCAAAGATCACAAAACAAGATGTTTTAAATGCTTCAAGCGAAATGCTTAACAAGGATTTATATGTAGTATTTACAAAACCTACAAATGGAATGATTCCTGTTATGGAAAATCTAGAAGAACATCTTAAATTCCAAGTTTCGCTTGAAAAAAAAGGAATAATGTTTGGCGCTGGACCTTTTTGGGAAGATAATGAAATTGACTGGAATGGAGAAGGAATGGTTATTATAAGAGCAAACTCCATTGATCATGCAAAAGAAATAGCAAGTACTGATCCTATGCATAGGTCGGGTGCACGAAATTATACAGTTAGGCCATGGCTTCTTAATGAAGGCAACATTCAAGTAACTCTGGATTACTCAACAGGGAAATTTAAGTTAAAATAATTTAAATTTTTTGACTTATCATATGTAATCCAAATTAATCTCTGTATTTTTTAATATTTTTTAGGACATATTAAAATGTAACAAAAACTAATCCTCCCAGGTCTTTTGGTTAGTCTGCCCATTGACCATAGTCCATGGAACACTGACCAGGGTTAAATGGCAAGTTTGTGAAAATGATGTTAGGTAAATGCGTTAGAAACACAATTTTATAATAATTTTAATAGAACTTTAATTTGTAAATCCTATAAGCTCTCTAGGTTACACTTTATTTTTGATTATGGATAATTGATTTATTATGATTTTGTCCAACTAGAATAAACTAACTCTTCAACTTTGTTAATATCTTTCATTTTTAATTTTACGTTTGAAAAAGGTTTATTAGCTAAATTCTGTAATTCAATAAATTCATCTTGGGTTTTTAAACTCCATGCTTTGTCATAGAGTAACTTTTTTTTCTTTACCCAATTCTTTGAAAATCTATAGAAATTATTTGCAGTATCCTCTGCTTCTGGGTATCTTGGATATTTTGAGAACCTAACATCATTCATAAAACTCTCAAAATTTCTCTTTAAAGCTATATTAACATAATTAAACTTAAAATATAAATAGTCTGACAATACATGTTCTGATTTTTGATTAATATTAAGATTACTACATATTCGTAAAAACTCTAATGCAACATTATCGACTTTAGGCAAATCTACGTCCTCATAAATTTTTTTTAACCCTTTATCATATTTGTGCGATATGACTAGCAAGCCAGCCCCAACATTTAAAGTAACATAATCATAGCAAGCTTGCGCAACAACAGTCATGTATACCCATCGTGGACAATATTTACTCATTTACACCTCTAATTGAATATTGAATTACTAAATATTTTATAGACAATTTTAGAATTATTTTCTTTAATTTTTTATTATATTTAACATTAAAATAACATTGTTGTAATTTTTAAAAATAGTCCGAATATGATCATAAAAAATATGTAAAGTAAAAGTTTATGTTAAAATAATTTAAATATTTTGACTTATCTTATGTAATTCAAATTAGTTTCTGTATTTTTTAATATTTTCTAGAAAATATTAAAATGTAACAAAAACTAATCCCCCTAGGTCTTTTTATTGACCTGCCCATTGACAATTAGCCATTAATCATAACAAAAGCTAACCTATTTAATACTTTAATATAAAGGCATAAATTGCTGTATCTATTGATTAATCTAGGTTTAATGGGGTTTTAAGTGATGTGTATTTTCATTTAGGGTTATCTTTATTTAAAATATACCCATAAAAAGCTCAATAAGGGATTTCTACAACCAAATCAATTTGGAAAAAACAAAATCTCGCACATGTGCATTTAGATTGTTTAAAGTGTAGTAACTGTAGTAGATTGTAGTAAAAATAATTAAAAAAAACCGTTAAAAACAACGTCTACTACATTTACTACACTTACTACACCTTTTTCAAAAATATTTTTAAAATTATTTTCGTTGTGAAAAAGACTATATAAGTAAATTAATTGTTATTATCATTACAAAGATTATCTACTAATTTCTGGATTTCATCAGATCTCCATACAGTGGTGTTACTTCCTATTTTAAAAGGCTTGGGATATTTACCTTTTTTAACCCCATCCCACCAAGTTGTTTTTGAAATAGGTATAATGGCTGGAATAGGTGGAGTGACTTTATAGTCTCCAATAATATGCTTTAACCGTAAAAATCTAGGAGATATATTATGTTTCATTTTATCTATCCATACTCTGATAAAGTTTAATAATTTCTGGTTTTGCTTTGTTGAGATAATCTGACCAACATTGCATAAGTAATCTTCTTTTTTCCAATAAATTACCTCTTCTGTAAGCTGCTTCTACTTTATTGTGTATAGAATGAGCAAGAGCCATTTCTGATACTTCATTTGGAAAATTAGTTGTTTCTGATGCCCAATTCTTAAATGACGCTCTCATGCCATGTATTGTAGCCTTGAGGTTCATGTTCTTTTGAATAGCAAATAACATTGTATTATTTGATAATGGTTTGTGATTATTTACTTCACTTGGAAAAATTAAACCACTATCAGACTTAATTTTAAACATTTCTTGAAGTATCAAGATAGATCTATCTGAAAGAGGAACATGATGTTCTCTGTGGGCTTTCATACGGTCTTCAGGAATAATCCATATTTTATTATTAAAATCTATCTCATTCCATTTTGCTTTTAATACTTCACTCGTTCTACAAGCTGTTAATACTGTAAATTCTATTGCTAGTTGATTTCTTAAGCTAATAGACGAGTTTCTAAGATTATTTATAAAATCTGGTAATTGATCATAGGGAAGGGAAGTAAAGTGTTTTTTACTTGTTTTTACCCTTGGTAGAGCCATTTCAGCAAGTTCTACTGGATCATCACCATAAAAGTACCCTTGAGCTCTACACCACTTAAAAACGACTCTTAATCGTTGTTTTAGTTTTTTTGCGGTATCATGTTTAATATTCCACAAAGGTGTAAGCACATTCATAATATCGACTGAACGAATTTGTGATATGGACAAATGTCCTATAATTGGGAATACATGATGTTCGAAAGAGTTAATCCATTGTCTTCCAATTAATTCTGTTTTCCATGTAGGTTTATTAAGTGCATAAACCTTGTATACACATTCTTTAAAGGTAATTAATAATCCTTTTTCTCTTAATCTTTCCTGGATTGGGCCAATTCCCGATTTGGCAAGTTTATTATATTGATATGCTAAATCTCTAGCATCACTGAGACTCACAAAAGAAAGACTTCCAAGGCCCATATCTCTTCTTTTACCATTAACACTTAATCTGAGTATCCATCGACGTGAACCTGTATCTTCAATTTTAAGATAAAGGTTATTTCCATCACTATATCTACCAGGCACTTTTAATTTTTTTAAAGCTAATGGAGTTAGCTTATTTTTAGTTCGCAATTTCTGTCCCACAATTTTACCGCAGGTTGAATCGGACAGCAAGGAACAATTTAGAAGCAAAATAGCTGTAAGTTATTGTAATTAATAGACAATTTATTACAATTTTTTACTTATTAACTATATGAGAATTTAGGGATATGGCGGATGGGGTGGGATTCGAACCCACGGAAGGCTTTCACCTTCGCCGGTTTTCAAGACCGGTACTTTCAACCGCTCAGTCACCCATCCACAAATTCGTTTTTTAAACTAGGTTATTAATGAAGGCAAGTTATTATTTTCTTAAATAAGCTATTATGACTAATAGAAAGTTTTTCAATTATTAGTTTTTAACTTTTTTAAATATGAGTTATGAATTAAAGTATTTTTTAAAGGATGTAATTATGAATTTTTCAAATCTTTTTAAATTTTTACTATTCATAATTATCATTTTCTCATTTCCTATTTCAAGTTTTGCAAAGGCTAATTTTAACGAAATTGTTCTTCAAGTATCGAAAGAGGCTAAACAAAAAGGTATTTCTAGCAAAGTAATTAACGAATTTAAAAATAAGACTAAATTTATAAAGAGAGTTATTGAGCTTGATAAATCACAACCAGAATTTAAATTAACCCTTGATCAGTATCTAAAGAGAGTTGTAACAGCTACTAGAATTAAAAAAGCAAATCAAAAGTACAAAGAAAATAAAAAAATACTTACAAAAATATCAAAACATTACGGTGTTCAACCCAGATTTATAGTAGCTTTGTGGGGTATTGAAACTGATTTTGGAAGGTTAACTGGAGGCTTTTCAGTTATTTCTGCTTTAACTACTTTAGTTTATGATGGAAGAAGATATGATTACTTCAAAAAAGAATTAATGAATGCATTGAAAATTGTAAATGGAGGTCATATTACTATTAATAAAATGACAGGTTCCTGGGCTGGCGCTATGGGCCAGTGTCAATTTATGCCATCTAGCTTTATTAATTATGCTACCGATTGGGATAAAGATGGATCAAAAAACATATGGACATCTAAACCAGATGTTTTTGCGTCAGCAGCAAATTATTTAAAAAGAGTAGGATGGTCTAATCAAATAACATGGGGTAGAAAAGTTTTTATTGGAAATTACAATGGCAAAACAGATGAAAAAAAATATAATTTTTTAAGTTATTGGGCATCAAAAGGGATATTAAAGGCAAATAAAGATAAATTACCTAATGTTAAAGTAAAAGCTAGGCTTATTATACCTGATGGATATAAGAATTATGGTTATTTGGCTTATAATAATTTTGACTCCATTTTAAATTGGAACCGATCTAATTATTTTGCTATAGCTGTTGGAACTTTAGCGGATTCTATAAAAGAAAATAATTAAATGTATTCAACAACAAATAAATTATTTTATTTTTATAAAAATTCTAGATATATATTTTTTATTACTTTTCTAATTCTAATCCAAGGTTGTACCTCAAGTATAGAAGTTGCTGCTAATTTAGGAAAAAAATATTTAATTCCAAAAGAAGAAAAAAAAAGAATACAAAAACCAATATATAAAATTGGTAAAAAATATAATGTAGGTGGCAAATATTATTACCCCAAAAAAGATCTCTATTATAATAAAACAGGTATAGCATCATGGTATGGACCAAAGTTTCATGGTAAATTAACTGCTAATGGTGAAATATATAATCAATATGCACTAACAGCTGCTCACAAAACTTTACCTCTTCCTAGCGCAGTAAAAGTAACTAATTTGGAAAATAATAAATCAATAGTGCTTAGAATAAATGATAGAGGTCCTTTTGTTAATGATAGAATTATAGATTTATCATCAAAAGCAGCTGATATACTAGATTTAAAAAGAGAAGGTACAGGGCTTGTAAGGGTGCAAATTTTAAAGGAGAAGAGCCTCTATTTAGAAAAGCTTGCTAAACAAGGATCTTTTCCTGAAATAAATGATTTAGAAGAAACAGAATTACCTAATATTACTATTCCTAGCAAAGTAGCTGTAAAAATTAAGGACACTAAAAATCAAAAAATTGTAAGAAAAAGAATAAACTATAATCTTAAAAATTTAAATAAAGAATATAAAATTTATATAAAATTAGCCTCTTTTAGTTCAAAAAAAAATGCGGAAATAATGAAAAAAAAAATATCATATATTGATAAAGTAAAAATCTATAAAATATATAAAATGAATAGGAAACTGTACCAAGTTAAGGCTGGTCCGTTTTCAAGTGTAGAAAAAGTTGATCAATTACATTCTTTGTTGTTACAAAAAGGAATGCAAGGTGCAAAAATAATTATAGAATAAGTCACTTGAGGTTTTAAATGTCAAATATTTGTAAATTTCCAATCATTCTAATTTCTACTTTTATAATTTTATGTTTTGTAAATATCAAAGAAAGTTTTTCAAAAATTTTAGATATAAAAACTCCTGCAAAACAAGTGATTATTTATGATCATGAAGTTAACGAAGTATTGTTTGAAAAAAATGCAGATCAGCTTATGAAACCTGCATCAATGGCAAAAGTCATGACTTCTTATATAGTATTTGATCGAATTAAAGATAAATCTTTAAATATGTCAGACACTTTTTTAGTATCAGATAAAGCATGGAGAATGGGTGGATCTAGATCTTTTCTAGAATTAAATAGTAACGTTACAATAAAAGACTTGTTACTAGGTTTGATTGTTCAATCAGGAAATGATGCTGCTGTTGTTTTAGCCGAAGGTGTCTCTGGTGATGAAGAAGCTTTCGCAAGAGAAATGAATAGATATGCTAAAACATTAGGTATGAAAGATACATATTTCACTAATTCCACAGGCTGGCCTCATCCTGATTTGCAAACAACTTCTAGAGATCTAGTTATTCTTACAAAAAGAATAATTGACGATTTTCCTGAGTTATACAAGTTATATCAAGAGAAAATCTTTACATATAACAAAATTAAACAATCAAATAGAAACCCATTACTATATACTATGAACGGAGCGGATGGTCTTAAAACAGGGCATACAAATGAGTCTGGATATGGTTTAATAGGTTCAATAAAAAAAAATGATAGAAGGGTTACAATTGTTATAAATGGATTAAATAGCAAGAAAAAAAGGAAATTTGAAAGCAAAAGACTCTTTAACATAGTATTTAGAGAAACAACTTTATTATCTTTATTTAGTAATCAAAAAAGTCTTGTTGAGGCTGATGTATGGTTGGGAAAAAAAAACGTAGTCAATTTAATTGCTAGCAAGCCCTTCAAAAAAATTATTTCACCTTTTGAATTAAATAAAACTAAAATTAAGCTAGAATGGATGAACCCCATTTCTGCCCCGATTACAAAAGGTTCTGTTCTTGGAAAAATTTACATTAATATACCTGGGCAACAAACCTTTCAAGAAAACTTAATATCATCTGAGGATGTAGCTAAAATGTCATCTTTGATTAGAGTAAAATCTATTTTAAAGTTTTTACTTTATGGAGACATTGGTGCAAATTAATAAGACTTTAAATTCAAGAAAAGGTGTTTTTATTTCATTTGAGGGTGGTGAGGGAGTTGGAAAAAGTACACAAATAGATTTATTAAGAAAAGATCTTATAAGTAATAGATTTAATGTTGTGTCTACGAGAGAACCTGGCGGAACCAAAGAAGCAGAAGAATTAAGAAAATTTCTAGTAGCTGGGGATAAAAATGCATGGGATCCTTTTTCAGAAGCATTAATTTTTAACGCTATAAGACGCGAACATGTAAATAAAATTATATTACCAGCAATTAAAAATGGCTCTGTGGTTTTGTGTGATAGATTTATAGATTCTACAATTGTATATCAAGGATTAGTAGGAGAAGTAAGTGAAAAAGATTTGTTAGAGTTACACAAAAAATATTGTTACGATTTATATCCAGACATAACCTTTTTCTTAAATTTGTCTTCGCAAAAAGGTCTGAAAAGAACTTTAAAAAGAAAAAACTTTGTTGAAAACAGATTTGAGAATTTAGGATTAAATTATCATCAAAAAATTTTAAAAGGGTTTAATGCCTTACAAAAAAGAGATCCAAATCGTATCATTAAAATTAATGCAGACAATACCAAAGATTTTATTTCAAATGAAATTAGCTCTTATGTAAAAAAATTATTAACTATAAATGATTAACTCTCTAATAAATCAAAAATATTTTTTAAGTCTAAAATTACAAAAAGAAATTTTTGCAATTATATGCACAAAAAAAATAAATACTATTATAATTGGAGGTCCAAAAGGGTTAGGTAAAAGAAATTTTGTACTCAACTTAGCAAAATTTATTTTGTGCAATTTAGAAATTACAAAAGAAATAAATTTAGATTTTTTTGAAAATAATAAATTGAATTTTGATCAACTAAAAACAACAAAATCTTTTTATTTATTTGACAATAATTCTCATCCAGACTTTTTTTACCTGAATGACGAGGAAAAAAAAATTGGTAAAACTATACCAATTGAGAATGTTAGAAAATTTAAAAATTTTTTTTATAAAACAGATTCAATTTCAAGAATAAAAATTGGAATTATTGACACTATTGAAGATTTGAGTATAAATTCTCAAAATTTACTTTTGAAAACAATAGAAGAATTATCAAAAAGCTCATATTTATTTATAATTTCACATAATCCAGCCAATTTACTAGAAACAATAAAGTCAAGATGTGCTTTTTTCTACGTAAATTCATTAAGTAAATCTGAATTTAATAAATTTATATGTGATGAATATGAAGATAAATCAAAAGAGGAATTACGATTTATAAATAATATCTCTTTTGGATCTCCTGGAATGGCAGAAAATATTATAAAAAATAATATTTTTGTATTTTATAAAAATTTATTGGATGATCTTATTAATTCTACTAGACATCTAAACCTAAAAGAAAATATTGTCGAAGCATTAAATACAAAAGATAATATTTTTTTAATTAATGTCATGAACTTGGTAATTAATGATTTAATTAAAAAAACTATATTTTATATTGAACATCAAAATCACATTGACTATACCCTTGATAAGGAAAAAGAATTAATACAAAAAATTTCAATTAATAAAAACACTAAACAGATTGTAGATTTACATTCTAAAATTAATAAAAATATGCACCTAGCTAATGTAGTAAACTTAAACAAATCAGATGTTTTAATTTCCTCATTAAAAGAATTATCTGGTATATAGTTATTCAGAAGGTATTAAATGAGATCAACATATTATATTACTACACCAATTTATTATGTTAATGATGTGCCTCATATTGGCCATGCATATACAACGCTAGCGTCTGATGTAATTGCTAGGTTTAAGCGTCTTGATGAATATGAAGTTTTTTTCTTAACTGGAACAGATGAACATGGACAAAAAGTTGAGGCAGCAGCAAAAAATAATGGTGTAAACCCTAAAGAATTTGTGGATAAGGTTTCTGAAAATTTTAAAAATTTACTTAATTGCATGAATTTTTCAAATGATTCATTTATAAGAACTACTGAAGAAAAACACATCAAATCATGTCAAAAAATTTGGAAAAAGCTTCTCAACAATGGAAATATTTACTTAGATAAATATTCTGGTTGGTACGCGGTTCGAGATGAAGCTTTTTTTTCAGAGTCTGAAATTGTGGATGGGAAAGCTCCGTCTGGCGCTCCTGTTGTATGGGTTGAAGAGCCATCTTATTTTTTTAATCTTTCAAAATGGGAAAAAAAACTTCTTGAATTTTATGAAAGTAATAAAGATTTCATATCTCCCAAATCTAGAAGAAATGAAGTTATAAGCTTTGTGAAAAGTGGTTTAAAAGATTTGTCAATAAGTAGGACTAGTTTTTCTTGGGGAGTGAAAGTTCCAAACGATAAAAATCATATAATGTACGTTTGGTTGGATGCTCTTACAAACTATTTATCTGCATGTGAGTATTCAAATGAAAAAAATGATGAAGTTTTTAAAAAATTTTGGCCTGCTGATATACATATGGTTGGGAAAGATATTATTAGATTTCATGCAGTTTACTGGCCTGCATTTCTCATGGCTGCAGATTTACCTTTGCCAAAAAAAGTCTTTGCTCATGGTTGGTGGACCAATGAAGGAAATAAAATTTCTAAATCATTAGGTAATGTAATTGATCCTTTTCAATTAGTTGATAAATATGGCATTGATCAAATTAGATATTTTTTGTTAAGAGAAGTACCATTTGGAAATGACGGTGATTTTTCTAATTCTCAACTAATAAATAGAATAAACAGTGACCTAGCTAATAGTTATGGAAATTTATTTCAAAGAGTTGTTTCCATGATTTTTAAAAATTGTAATGAAAAAATACCTTTAAAACCAAATAATTTTAATATAGAAGATTTAACATTAATTAATTCAATTAAAAATAGCTTGAATGATTATAGAATCTTAATCGACGAACAAAAATTTGATCAATATTTGAAAAACATTTGGGTAATTATTTCTAATGCTAATAAATATGTTGATGAACAAGCACCATGGGCATTAAAGAAAAATAACTTTGAACGTATGGAAGTAGTTTTATTTACTTTAGTTGAAACCATAAGACAAATATCTATTTTACTTCAGCCATTTATACCAGATACTGCTGAAAAAATACTTGATCATATAAAAATACCACGTGATCAACGTAAATTAGAATCTGTAGGTTTCATTTTAAAAGGTAATATTAAAATCTCACTTCCGAGTCCATTATTTCCAAGAATTTAAAGTTGCTTTCTTAAAATGAAAAATTATTTAATTGATACACATGCACATTTAGATTTTCCAGAGTTATATAATAGACTAGATGAGGTCTTAAAAAATGCCTTGGAAAATAATGTTAAAAGAATTGTCACCATATCAACAAACCTAAATAAAATTGATAAAATAATTGAAATATCCAAAAATTATGGAGAAGTTTATCATACTGTTGGTGTCCATCCAAATGAGGTTTTAAAGGATAAAAATAATTCAAATTATGAAATGATGCTTAATTTATCAAAAAATAAAAAATGTGTTGGGATAGGGGAGTGTGGACTAGATTATCATTATGGAAATGATATTAAAGCAGAGCAAAAGGCGTCTTTTATTACTCAAATTAACGTATCTAGGGCAACTAATTTACCATTAATTATTCATGCAAGAGATGCTGATAAAGATATGATTAATATTTTAGAGAATGAATACAAAAACGGACCTTTTAGAGCAATTCTTCATTGTTTTAGTTCAGGAAAAGATCTTGCTTTATGTGGGATTAATTTAGGTTTTTATATTTCTTTTTCTGGAATTGTTACATTTAAATCTGCAAAATTAATTCAAGAAATTGCTACGTTAATTCCTGATGATAAAATTCTTGTGGAAACAGATGCACCTTACTTATCTCCAACGCCACTAAGAGGTTCTGTAAATGAACCAAAAAATTGTTCAATAACTGCAAAGTATTTGGCTGAAATTAGAAATTGTGAATTTTCTAAATTTATTGATCAATTGTACATGAATTCATTTAAAATTTTTGATAAGATTAGTCAATGAGCAATAATATAAAAATTACTGTATTGGGTACAGGTACATCGGTTGGAATTCCTGCTTTAGGTCAATTAGGCTGGGGTAAATGCGATCCATCTAATCCAAAAAATAAAAGACAAAGATGTGCTGTTCTCATACAAAGTAAAAATACAACTATATTAATAGATGCTGGGCCTGATATAAAAAACCAACTTATAGAACATAATATTCAAAAATTAGATGCAGTGCTTATTACACATAGTCATTCGGACCATGTATCAGGGTTAGACGAATTACGTCCTTTTTATTTTTACAATAGAGAAAAAATTAAAATTTTTACTAATAAAGAAACATCAAGCTTTTTACTTAAAAGATTTAATTACTTATTTAATAAATCTGAGACATCGCAGTCTTACTTTCAGCCACCATTAGAGTTACATGAAATAGATTATTTTGAAGAGATTACTATAAATGATATTAAAATTAATGCTATTAAACAAAATCATGGTGTAATAGATACATTGGGTTTTATTTTTAATGACGTATTTGCATATTGTACTGACGTAGTAGGGTTTCCAGAAAAAAGTTTTGAATACTTACGTGAAATGAAAGTTTTAATAATAACAGGCTTACGTCAGTCACCGCATATGGCTCACGCACATTTTGATTTATCATTTGAATGGATTGCAAAGTTAAATCCAGATGTAGCTTATCTAACTCATTTAAGTCCTGAATCAGATCATGATGTTGTAACCAAATTATGTCCGCCAAATACATTTCCAGCATATGATGGATTAGTTATTGATATTTAATTTACATAATATATATTATGCGACAAAAATAATTTATTTATTGCACAGTATATCACGTCACCCACTTCAATTATATTGTTAAACTACAAATATAAACAAATAAAAACAATGTATTATATAATTTATTCAAAGTTAAAATTGAATAAATAATTAAAAAATTTCTAATGAATTGTGTCTAATAAATTTATAATATAATCTGAATATAATTTAATTTAGATGGAGATATTAATGTCTATTAAGCCTTATGGTTCAACTTCAGGAAGAAAACACCGAAAACCAGGTATAGAGATAAGACCTTCTTCTAAAACTGTAGATGCCCATTGTCATCTTCATGTTCAAGAAGCGGCTGACCTAGTCCAAGGATTATTTGATCAACAAGACATCCCTGCTTTTAGACATGCCAACCTAATTACCACAAATCAAAATATTCAGCAGGTTAAAGATAGATTTATGGATTTAACTAATATTGAAACAAGATTAAAAAAAATGGACTCACAAGGTATTGATCTACAAGTTCTGATACCAGTTCCCTTCCAGCATTATTGTAATGTAAAAAGTGAAGTTGCATATAAAGCCATAGAAACTATTAATAATAAACTTTCAGAAACAGCTAATAATCGAAAAGATAGGTTTGTTGCATTAGGAACTCTTCCAATGCAGAACGGTGATATAGCTGCCAAAGAAATGGAAAGATGTGTAAATGAACTTGATATAAGAGGCTTTCAGGTTATTACATTTCAAGACGGAAAAGAGTTATCACACCCTTCTTATGATGGTGTTTGGGAAACAGCCACAAAATTAGATATCCCTATTTTTCTTCATCCAAATGGTTATCCTGAAGGAGAAAGATTAAAAGATCATTATTTCATTAATATAATTGGAAATCCAATGGATACTACTGCAGCCATTCATCATTTAATTTTTGATGGAACAATGGAAAAAAATCCAAATTTAAAACTTTTTGCTGCTCATGGTGGTGGTTATCTTCCGGCATATTCGGCAAGGATTGATCATGCATGGGGTGCTAGACCTGATTGTAGAGGCAATAATCTCAAACACAAGCCATCCGATTACCTTAAAAGAATGTATTTTGATACTGTAGTCTTTTCATTTGATCAACTAAAGTATCTTATTGATAAATATGGTGCTGATCATATTATTATGGGAACTGACTACCCATATGATATGGCTGAAGATGACCCCATAGAACATGTTATGGGAACTGAAGGGCTTTCAAAAGATCAAATTGAGATGATTACTGGTGGTAATGCTTGTTCATTATTTAAAATTAAATAAGTAGTCTACTTTGAAACAAAATATAATTATTGGTGGTTATCAAGGTTCTGCATCACTGCATACCAGATCTATTGAATTTTTTATTAGTGAAATAAGCAATAATTTTGTTATTGATTTTAAAATGGATGTCACTATAGATGGAGATAAAGCTTCAAGTTTAATTGAGAAAACACAACACGAAGAAATACATGTTTCTTACTTGTTATCTAGCTATTTTGAGAAAATATTACCAGAAATCAAAATTTTAGATTTACCTTATCTGTTTAATAACAGAAATGAAGCATACAATTCATTAAAATCAGATTTCTTTAGTTATATAGATGGTAAATTAAAAGATAAAAATTTAAAACTATTAGGTTTTTGGGATAATGGCATTAGACATATAAGTTCTAAATTAAAATCAATCAAAAATCTCTCTGATTGCAAAGGACAGGTAATTCGGACTACCCCTAGCCCACTTCATATAAAAATTTTTAAAAAATTAGGATTTGCACCTAAACCACTAGACGTTAGGGATTTTAAAATAGCTATTGAAAATAATGATATAGATGCACAAGAAAATCCTTTAACTAATTACTGGAATTTTGAAGTTTATAAAAAACAGAAATTCGTAACTTTAACATCACATATGTTTGGTTTTTGTTTATTTGTTATCAATAATGATTATTTTGATAAATTGACAAATTTAAACAAGAAATTCTTAATTAAAAAATCAAAAGAAGTAACTGATTATCAAAGAAAATTAGCTATTAATGAAGATGATATTTTAATTAAAAAATTAAAGTCAGAAAATATTAAAATCCATACTATTGATGAAACAAGCTTAGAGAAGTTTAAAAGTGTTACTAATATTTTTCACGAAAGTTATTTTCAAACTTATCCTCATATGAAAAAATATATTAAATTATATTAATGATTTATTTTATAGATCTTAAAAAATCAAAGTCGGCTCCTTTGTCTGCTTGAAGTACACTTTCATGGAATATTTTATCATACCCTCTTCTTTTAATTTCTTTATTACTTTTTTTGCTTTTTTTTCTTGAAGCAATTTCTTCATCAGATAACTTAAGTTCTAATGATCTTTTTTTAACATCTAATTTTATAATATCTCCACTCTTTACAATGCCTAAAGTACCGCCAGCAGCAGCTTCAGGACAAACATGTAAAATAATTGTACCTGCTGCAGTGCCACTCATTCTTCCATCAGAAATTCTTACCATATCCTTAACGCCTTGCTTGGCTAATTTTTTTGGAATAGGTATTAAGCCAGCTTCAGGCATACCTGGCGCACCTATTGGACCAATGTTTTTAAGAAGAAGAATACTGTCTTTAGTAACATTTAAATCATCACTATCAATTCTATTCGCTAAATCTTCAAGATTTTCAAATACCTCAACAACACCTTCATGAGCTAACAGTTCTTTACTTGCTGCTGATTGTTTAATTATAGCAGATCCTGGAGCAAGGTTTCCTTTTAATACCGCAATACTTCCCTTATCAAAAATAGGATCTTCAGCATTTCTTACTACTTCTTGTTTCCAATTATAGTTATTTTTGTCAATAATTTCTTGAATAGTTTCTCCAGTAACTGTAATAGCATCCAAGTAAAGGTAGTCTTTTAGTTCATTTAAAATTCTGGGAAGTCCTCCTGATTTAAACAAATCTTCCATATAACCAGAACCAGACGGCTTTAAGTCAACAATCATGGGTGTGTCTTTTGTCATTTTATCAAATTCGTTAAGGTCAATATCTATCCCAAGTCTACCAGCCATAGCTGTCAAATGAACTATTCCATTAGTTGATCCGCCAATTGCAGACAAAACAGTCAATGCATTTTTGAAATTTTTTAAAGTTAAGAAACTTTTTGGGTTAAATGATTTGTTAGCTATTTCAACAGCTACTTTACCAGTTTCCTCTGCAATTCTTCTTCTTTCAGCAGAAACTGCTGGGGCTGAAGCGCCATTTGATATCATCATGCCAAGAGCTTCAGTAATTAGTGCCATTGTACTGGCAGTACCCATTACACCACATGTTCCAACAGTTGGTACTAACTGATTATTAACTTCATTAATTTCAGCAAGATCTATTTCTTCTGCTCTAAATTTTGCCCAATAACCTCTACAATCTGTACAAGCCCCTACTCTCTCTCCTCTATGAGATCCAGTAAGCATGGGTCCAGTAACTAATTGTATTGCAGGAATATTTGCACTAAACGCACCCATCAATTGGGCAGGCACTGTTTTATCACAACCGCCTATTAAAACACATGCATCCATTGGCTGGGCTTTCATCATTTCTTCTGTATCAATTGACATTAAGTTTCTTAAATACATAGAAGTTGGATAAGCAAAAGATTCATGAATACTTATTGTAGGAAACTCTAATGGTATAGCGCCTGAAGATAATATCCCAGCCTTCACACTTTTTATTAAATCAGGTACATTTCCATGGCACGGATTATAGTCGCTGTAAGTGTTAGTGATTCCAATAATAGGCTTATTAAGCATCTCCTCTGAATAACCCATACCCTTGATGAAAGCCTTTCTCAAAAAAATCGAAAACTCACTATCCCCATAGTTGGTAAGATTTTTATACATACCTGATTTTTTTTTGGTCGTCACAATAGATCCCTAATTATTTTTTGATAAATTCGCAGATAAATTAATTTAATAATTCTTTCGTAATATTATCCTTGGTAAATGGCAATATTTTTATTCTTTGACCAAGGGCATTACACAATGCGTTTGAAATAGCGGCTCCAGTTGGTCCTGCGACTACTTCACCCACGCCTAAATAAGGAAAACCTCTATGGTCAATTACACTTGTAGTAAAAACAGGAATGTTATCAAAACCTATAATTTTATAACTATCCCAATCCTTAGAAATTATTTCTTTTGAATCGAAAATCACTTCTTCGTATAAAGCCCAACTTGCTGCTTGAATAAATCCACCTTCAACCTGTGCTTTTATACCATCTTCATAAGCAATTTCTCCAGCATCTACAGTTATCCAAGCATGATTTAAATTAATTTCTAAATCATCAGTTACATTTAATTCCACACCAACTGCGCAATATGCTGCAGAATTTTTATATCTTGAAAAAGCTATACCTCTAAAGCTATCATCTTTAAGTTTAAAAATTTCCATTTTCTCTTTTAGGTTATTAAGAACATCAATGGCACGCTCATCATCTAAATGATTAATTCTAATATCAAAAGGATCTATGTTTTTAATTGATGCCAAATCATTTAAAAAACTTTCAGACGCTGTTACATTTGCGAAAGCACCTAAAGTTCGTAATGCAGATGTCCTCAATGGCAAATCATGAACTAAGTTTTTTACTAATCTAGTTTCTTTGAAATTATAAATTGGATCTAAATTCCTATGTATGCCCATATGAGCAGATGTTTTGGGCTTTGATTTTGTTTTTGCAAAATTATTAGTTAAAAATTTATAACTTGTAAAATTAGTTAATTCTAAATCTGATGGTCTTGACAAATATGTATCCGAATAAGCCTCATTTGACCAATAAATAACTTCTCCATAATCATTAATAGCTCCAAAAACTTTATTTAAAGATGCGCTTCCGTAAGGTTCCCATGAATGCTCATCTTCTCGTGTCCATTTTAATAAGATATGACGATCAGGATATTCCTTTGCAATCACTGATGCTTCAAATGCCACGTCATCAGCTCCATTATGACCATAGCAACCTGAGCCAGGCATAAATTTCAAACTGACAAGATTTGGATCAATATCAAAAAACTTACTAATGGAGTATTTTAGAGCAAAAATTGATTGGCTATGAGAAAATATAGTAAATTTGTTATCTTTATAAATAGCACAACTTGCAGATGGTCCTATAGGTCCATGCATTAAATAACTTTTTTTAAAAATTGTTGATAATGATTTAATTTTTGGATCATCAAAAGATTTTTTTTCTGGTATCTCTTCATAAAAAGCCTCTCCTCCAGATTTAACTAACAAAGATTCCTTTTCATGTTTTTCTAGAGAATTAAAAACATTTTCATTAGATAATTGCTGCTTTTCTTCCCAAAAAATATTTTTTTTAGCAATCTCCAAGAATTTTGTAACTAAAAATTCATCCTGAGACAGAATTGCAACAAAAGAGCCTTTAACAAAAAGTGTAATGTCATTCTCAACAAGTCTTTTTTTAAAGTCTTCATTTATTTTGATTAATTTGCAGTGATAAGAAGGAGGTCTGACTATTCTAGCATGTAACATTTTTGGAAAATTAATATCATGAACATATTTATATTTTCCTGTAACAATATCATTAATAGTTTTTAACTCTATTTTTTGATTATTTTCATAATTTATTTTTTTAATAGAGTTCTCATCAAAATTTTCAGGAATAATAATTTTTCTAAAATCATCTGTTTTAGCAAAATCCCAATAAGAAATAGTTTTGTTAGAATTCTTATCTTTAATAACTCCATTTTCAAAAAGAATATCTTCATTTTTAATCTCAAGATTTTCTAATGCATAATTGATAAAATTTATTTTTAGGGTAATAGAAGCAGCCTTAATAGCAGATCCTGAATTTGCTACAGACAAACTGCTAGCAGTAATGCCTTCATTAGGTGATATATCAGTACTTAATTTAATAATTTCTATTTGATCATATTTAATTTCAGTGATTTTAGAAGCAATTAATGCCAGTGTAGAACTTATATGTTGTCCTATATCGATTTTACCAGAGTAAACTTTTAAAATTCCAGGATTACTAAAATCAAACCAGTGACTTAATTTGTTGTAAGTATTAATACTAGGGCCGCTGTTAAATTGATTCATAATATTAATTACTCTAATTTTCTATTAAACTATCAATCGCCTTTAATACTACAGAATGAGATCCGCAGCGGCACAAATGGCCATTTAAAGCATTTTGAATTTCTTGTGACGAAGGTTTTTTATTTTTATCAAATAGTGCTGTAATACTTATTATAATACCACTTGTGCAATACCCACATTGAGCTGCGTTAAATTCTCTGAACGCTTCTTGAACATTATTTAAACCATCTTTGTTTTCAAGGCCTTCAATAGTTGTAATTTCACAATTTTGATAATCTTTAGCCAATAAATTACACGAAAGTTTTTTTTCTCCATCTATTAATATAGCACAGCTTCCACATTGCTCGAGACCGCATCCTAGTTTTGTCCCAGTTAAACCAAGTTCATCTCTAATTACATGAATTAGAGTTTTATCTTCAATTATGGATATTTTTTTTAAATTACCATTTATTTTAAAGCTGCAATCAAGATAATTCATATAATTTTCTATCCATAATTAATTAACTTTATTATTCTTGTTTGTAAATTCATCTGTAAAAAGAATTATTTTACCAAAGTGACTGTTTTTATTAATAATATCTAATGCTTCTTTTGCTTTTGTTAAATGCATTGTTGAATAAATAACTTGTCTAATTTTTCCTGCTAAAACACTCGCCCAAAGATCATTATTTGCCAATGTAGCTACCATTTCATTTTCTTCAAGAGACCTTGTTCTACCAGTAGTACCAACATAATGAAGTCTTCTTTTAGCATGAAGATCATAATTAAAATTTCCACTCATACCTGCAAGTCTTCCAATATTTATAACATGACCATGTATTTTTGTTGCTTCCATATTTTTATTTACATAATCACCCGAGAGCATATCAATTAAAATATCTACTCCTTCTCCATTTGTTGCTTTTAAGACATCATCAAGCCAATTTTCACTTGAGGTATCTATAAATACATTAGCGCCATATTCTTTTAGCTTATTTAATTTTTTTTTGTTTGTTGATGAGCCTAAAACTTTACTTGCTCCTAATGATTTTGCTATTTGAATCCCAATTAATCCTACGCCACTAGTTGCACCCTGAATAAAAACTGTTTGTCCTTTAACAAATTTTCCTTTTGTTACAATAGCGTCATGCATAGTTTGAAGACTGCCTTGAATTGAAGCTCCCTGCTCCCAAGAAATTTTATCATTATCAAATTTTACAATTCTTTTAAAATTAGCTACTGCATACTCAGCCCAACCAGAGCCTCCTCTACACATTACTTTATCACCGATATTAAAATTTTTGACAGATTTGCCTAATTCAACAATCTTACCTGCAAATTCTCCACCAATAATTTTATGTTCTCCGCCAGTGTGACCGAATGATTGACCTTGAGTTTCCAATAAATCAGATCTATTAAGGCCACATGTATAAACTTTTACTAAAACTTGATCAGATTTGATTTCTGGAATAGGAAGTTCTTTTATTTCTACTCCATTATTACTTAATGTGACTGCTATCATAAAATAAACCTTATTAAATTTTGTTTATCTTGCAGTCCAACCTCCATCTACTAATACACTTGATCCTGTCATTAAGGAAGACGCATCAGATGCTAGAAAAACAAATGGACCCATTAGATCTTTTACTTCTCCAAGTCTTCCTAATGGGATCATTCCAATTGTTGCTTTTCTAAAATCGTCATCTTTTAAAAAAGGTTCTGTCATAGGGGTTTGTATGAAGGTTGGACAAATAGTATTAACTCTTATTCCCTCAGGACCTAATTCAATGGCTAGAGACTTTGTAAATCCCTCAATAGCAAACTTACTTGTGCAATATGTGGTTCTATTAGGGCCACCTACATGTCCCATCTGAGATGAAACGTTAATTATTGAACCTTTGATTTTAGTATCTAACATTTTTTTAACTACTAATCTTGTTAGGTTAATAACTGATCTGACATTTAAAGACATAACGTAAACGAAATCTTCAATTTTTGTATCAACTAACTTTGCAGGCCTGTTAGTACCAGCGTTATTAATGAGAATGTCAAAGGAAGAATTACTATTTATGAAATTTGACACCTCATCTTCATCACTAACATCTAATACCTCATAGGAAGATTTATAGCCTAGATTATTAATATGTTTTGTTAGATCTTTTAATTCTGTTTCAGTTCTTGAAACTAGAGTAACATCAGCTCCAGACTCTGCTAAGGCTATGGAGGCGCCCATTCCAATGCCCCGACCAGCACCAGTAACTAAAGCTCTTTTACCATCAAGTCTAAAACTTGGTAATTTTGGATAATTCATACTTTCTCCTATTCTGCAGCAGCATATGGCTCAATATTTCTTCCACCATACCTTCTTACTCTAACGTTAGCCTGCTCACCATGGCCGGAAAAACCTTCCAGTGCACATAATCTTGAACAATATTCTCCAACAAGAGCTGAAGCCTCGTCAGTTAAAACTTTTTGATAGGTACAAGTTTTTAGAAATTTTCCAACCCATAATCCACCAGTATATCTTGCAGCTGTTTTAGTTGGTAAAGTATGGTTAGTCCCTATAACTTTATCTCCAAAAGCAACATTCGTTCTTGAACCTAAAAATAATGCACCGTAATTAGTCATATTTTTGTGAAAATAATCAGGATCTTCGGTCATTACTTGTACATGCTCAAATGCTAAATCATCTGCAACTTTAACCATTTCATCAATATTATCACAAACAATAACCTGACCGTATTCTTTCCATGAAACTCTTGCAATTTCAGCTGTTGGTAAAATTTCTAGCTGTCTGTCAACTTCTTTTATTGTTTCAAGAGCAAGTTTTTCTGAGTCAGTTAACAAAATAGCTGGGCTAGTAGGTCCATGTTCAGCTTGACCTAGTAGATCAATTGCACATATTTCTGGATCAGATGATTTATCGGCAATTATAAGTGTCTCTGTGGGACCTGCAAACAAGTCAATTCCAACTCTACCAAATAACTGACGCTTTGCCTCGGCAACAAACATATTACCCGGACCAACTAACATATCTACACCATTTATGGTTTCGGTACCGATAGCCATTGCAGCTACTGCTTGTATTCCACCTAAACATAATATCTTATCTGCTCCACCCATATGCATAGCGGCCACAATTGCAGGATGAGGCTCTCCACCTTGTGGAGGTGCGGATGCTATAATGTCTTTTACCCCAGCAACTTTAGCTGTTAAAACTGACATGTGTGCAGAAGCTACCATTGGGTATTTACCTCCAGGAACATAACAACCTACTGCATTCATTGGTATATTCTTATGCCCCAAAACTACGCCTGGCATAGTTTCTACTTCTAAGTCTTTAATACACTCAAGTTGCTTTTTTGCAAAATTCCTTACTTGAGTTTGTGCAAATTTAATATCTTCAATATCTCTCTTAGATACTTTGCTAATTGCCGTTTCAATTTCTTCTTTGCTTAAAATAAAATTGTCAGGTGAATAATTATCAAATTTAATTGAAAGCTCTCTAACTGCTTCATCACCTCTTTTAGCTACATCCTGTAGAATTTTTTCAACTGTTTTTCTAACCTCTGCATCCGCTTCTACAATTTCTTTCTCAGATTTTCCATTTTTTAACCACTTTGCCATTTATACCTCATAAATTTAAAATTATTATTTGATCCTATAATTTTTTTGGAATATTTCAATTAAGAAATCTGACCATTCCAGTACGTCAATGGTTCTAATTCACATGAATCAAAAGAGGTTACTTCACCAACTAAAATTTGATGGTCTCCTCCAGAATAATAGTTCCATTTTTTACAATCCAACCAAGCCAAGCTATTTTTTACCAATGGAAATCCATTTTCGCTTTTTTTCCAATCAACGTTTTCAAATTTATCATCAAGTTGTGAAGCAAATTTATGGCAAATATCATTTTGATCTTTTGATAAAATATTTACAGCATAACCTTTTGCATCCATAAATGAATTATAACTTGGCTGTTTTTTATCTATACACCATAGGACTAATGCAGGCTGAAGTGATACAGATGTAAAACTATTTACTGTCATTCCAATAGGATTTCCATTATTATCGATTGATGTAACTACAGTGACACCTGTTGAATATTTTCCTAGAGTCTTTCTAAGAAACTTTGAATCTGAAGTTTTCATTATTACAAATTCTCTTCTTTTAAATTAAAACATGTTTTCTTTAGCATATTAATATATATTATATGTAATTATTTATTTGTATGAATTATATCAATTTAACTGATAGCGATTAATTTATGTCTGTATCTATTAAACAATTAAAAGCTTTTGTTGCAGTTGTTGAAGAGAATTCTTTTAGTTTAGCCGCAGAAAGGCTTAATGCCACACAATCAGGTATGTCAATGTTAGTTCAAAATTTAGAATTAAGTATTGGCAAAAAGTTAATTAATAGAGTTCCTGGTAAAATGGTTTTAACTGAGAGTGGAAAAAATTTCTATAAGTATACTTTAGAAATTTTAAGTTTGATGGACAAAGCCCTTATTGACGCTAAAACTGATACTGAAGACTTATCTGGAACTTTTAATTGTGGATTAATGCCAACATTTACTAGATCAGCTCTTCCTGCAACACTTTCTAAATTTCTTAAAGAATACCCAAAGGTAGATGTAAAAGTAACAGAAGCTTACTCTGGTGTTTTAGAGGATATGGTAAGAACTAATAAACTTGAATTTGCTATAGTCCCTTCAGTAAAAAACCCTACTGGATTAAATATTGAATACGTATCAAGTGATTTGAATTTTCTAGTCACGCAAAAAAGTTCTGAATTTGAACATTTAAAGCCTATAAAACTCTCAAAACTTGAAAAAATTAAAATTATTCTACCTGGTGTTGAAAATTCTAGAAGAATTTCATTGGACGAATACTTTGCAACTCATAATATTAAGATAGATAAAACATTAGAAATGGATGGTATGATAGGTACACTAGAAATGGTTGCTTCTAGTGATTGGTGCGCTATTCTTCCAGCCGTTTTATGTGATTTAGATATTCTTGGAAATTTAAGAACATTATCACCACTCACTTCCCCAAATTTCACTACTGAATATGTTTTAATTACATCAGCTAGTAAAGAGCTAAGCTCTGCTGCAAAATTATTTAGTGAAAAGATTTGTGATGAAATCAAATCAATTACAGAAAAAATGAATCAAAAAGTTAGACCTATCTAGCAAATCATGTAAAGTGATTAGAATTATATAATTTTATGATTTGAATACAAATAAAGTAATCGTAAAGTAATAAATACAAACGTACTACTCGGGGAAATATTTTGTTAAACCACATTAAGAAAACACCTGAATATCTTCAATCAATAGCTGCGATTTGGCTAATTTTAGTTGCTTTAACTATTTTTGCAGAAGTTACCTTTCGAAATCTTGGTATCTTCCTTGGCGCAGATCAAATTGTTCAAAATTCTGTTCCAGCCATAGTTTTCCTTCAAGTACCATTCGCGATAGCATCTGGAACAATGCTTAGAACAACTTTAATTTATGATTTTTTTAAAAAACGAGGAAAAATGATAATTAACATCATATCTTATTTTATTGGTATTATGTTATTTGTTGGCATAGCAGTTGGTGGATGGACTGATATGATTAAGGGATGGGAAATTCGAGAATATCAAGGAATTGGAGCGATTGAATTTCCAGTTTATCCAATAAGAACAGTAATTATATTCTCATCAATTATAGTGGTTTTTATTTATTTATCGCTAATTGTAAAATCATTTATGTCAAACAAGTAAATTAGCAAAAAAGGATATTAAGTTGGGAATTGATCTAGATTTATTAATGATTTTAACATTAGTAGGAATGCTCTTAGCAATTTTTTCAGGTGTTCATATTGCCCTCGCCTTAGGTGCTACAGCAATGATTGGCACATACTTTATATTTGAAGATATGTATATGGCTGCAAGTCAAGTAGGCGGTGCTGCTTATGAATTAATTAGAGACCATATTTTTATGACAATCCCACTTTTTGTATTAATGGGAGATTTTCTATCGAGAAGTGGTGCTGCGGGAGATTTATATTCTTTAATAAATAAAGGTCTTAAAGGAGTTCCAGGCAGGCTTGGTGTTGCAACTGTTACTGGTAATGCAGCTTTTGCTGCTGTTACAGGTACCTCAATCGCATCAGCTGCTGCATTCTCAAGAATTGCTTGGCCAGAAATGAAAAAAGCTGGATATGATCAAAAATTAGCAGTCGGGTCAATAGCTGGTAGTGCTTGCCTTGGAATGTTAATTCCTCCAAGTGTTTTGCTAATTGTTTGGGGTATTATAACCGAAGACTCAATAGGTAAACTTTTCGTTGCTGGAGTAATTCCTGGAATTATATTATCTCTTATGTTTGCTTTTTATAACTTCTCTAAAGCCGTTATTAACCCTAAACTTGCCCCTGAGCCAGATAGCATAGGTGACCTTACAAAACTAACTAGCAAACAAATTTTATCTGGGTTGTCTATTCTTGGATTAATAGTAGTTGTTTTGGGAGGTATTTGGGGAGGTATATTCACCCCTACAGAAGCCGCTGGAATGGGTGCTCTTGCAAGTTTTGGTATTGCTTTATTTAAAGGCATGAGATGGAATGGAATTGTAGAGTCAGTTATTGATGCAGGTAAAACTTCTGCTCCGATCATGATATTATTAATTACCGCAGGAATGTATTCAAGATTTTTGTCATTATCAGACATAGACTCTGTCATTGTAGATGCAATGGCTTCTGTCGGATTAAATAGCTTTATGATTTTAGTAATGATGGTTGTGATTTGGCTTATATTAGGCATGTTATTAGATTCTATTTCAATAATTTTATTAACAGTTCCATTATTTGTATTACTTGCGGGCGATATGAATCCTTACGCATTTGCAATTTTTGGAATTTTAGCAATTGAAGCTGGTTTACTTACACCACCTTTTGGTCTTATAGTTTATACAGTTAAAGGAGTTTTAGCAGCTGGAGGAGATAATGTATCATTAGGATCTATTTTTAAAGGATCCATTCCATATTGGATAATGATGCTAATTGTAATGTTATTAGTTGCATTTTTCCCAGAATTAGCCAGCTGGCCAACACAATTTGTTTAGTAAAAACATGGGGTTAAATACTAAACTTAACACTACCTATGGAGGAAATAATGATTAGGTACTTAAAAAAAGCTATACCATTAAGCATTTTAGCTACTGGTATAATGGCATCTGCCTCTTTTGCAGATACCTTTACACTAAGGGTTGGATCTGGTCACCCATCAAAGCCAACTGCATATGTTACAAATATGGAAAAAGTTTTAGTTCCAAATATTAAAAAAAGAGTTGCTGCAGAAACTAATCATAAAGTTAGAATTATTGAAGCTTACGCAGGTAAGATTGCAAAAGTTCATGAAACTTTAGAGGCTGTGGAAAAAGGATTATTAGACATTGGTTCATACTGTGTATGTTTTGAGACTGCTAAATTATTACCATGGAACTTTGATTATTTTGTCCCTTTTACAACAACAAACCTTGTAACAAACTGGGAAGTAAAGCATAAGATTCTTAAGCAATTCCCAGAACTAACCAAAATGCTTGAAGATAAATATAATCAGAAGTTTCTTGCTATGCAGGGCTTTGATGATTATGGAATTGGTACAGTTAAACAATGGCAAAAAGCTAGCGAGTTAAAAGGCGTTAAGGTTATTGCTGCAGGCCCAAATTTACCATGGGTTTCTTTGTTTGGCTCTATACCAGTTACATCTACACTTCCTACAATGTATAATGACTTAGCTACTGGAGTTGCAAAAGGCGTTATTATTTTCCCATCAGCACATGCTGGAGGGTTTAAATTCTATGAGCAAGCTCCATACTGGAAGGTTATTGGATTTGGTGCAATGGCCCAGACCATTACTACTATAAACTTGGATACCATGAAAAAGTTACCACCTGAAATTGTTAAAATAATAATGGAAGAGTCAGTTAACTATGAAAAAGCTGCTGTTAAAGATGGCCAGCAAAGATATCAAAAAGGTCTAACTGATTTAGTTAAACTTGGTAAGAAAAAAGGTATCAATGATGCTGTAACTTATTTACCAGTAGCTCAGCAAAAAATTTGGGCAGAAACAATTAAAGATTGGCCAAATTCAAGAGCTAAGGATATTACCAAAGATTATGGTATGGACGGCGCTGCTATAATGAACGCATATATGGACGAAATGGAAAAGACTGGCCACAAGTTCCCAGTGCGTTATAAAATTGGCGGGTAATTAATTTAATACCACAAATCACTAAGAGACGATCTATTCTTAGATCGTCTTTTTTTTGAGGTCTTTCTATGAAAAAAGAAAAGTTTCAATTATATATATCCACTGCTATTTCTGGAATATTTATAACAATGTTTATAAGTTCACTTGTAACTTATTTAGCTTTAACAGATTTATCAATTTTCTTTGATGTCTGGCCAAAAAATTGGTTCTATGCTTCTCTTGTTGCTTTTCCAGCCATATTATTTGTAAGGCCATTAGCAATTAAAATCACAAATAAACTTACAGTTTTAATTTATAAGTAATTATTCAAAAATAGCTACAACTCTTACAAATCCTGCTGATCCGCTTTTGATTTTAAATGGGAAGGCAGAAACTTTAAAACCATAATTTGGTAATTGATCTAAATTATTTAATTTTTCTATGTGAGAATACCCTTGGACCATTCCTGCTCTATGACCTTCCCATATTATTGAAGGATCTTTTGTTTGTTTATATTTTTTAGCAGTGTATGAAAACGGAGCATCCCAGCTCCATGCATCCGTACCAGTAACTCTTACTCCTTGGTCAAGTAAATAAATAGTAGCTTCTTTACTAATTCCGCAACCTTTTGACAAAAAATTATCTTTTCCATAACGCCCGCCCGCTGATGTGTTTATAAATACAATATCTAGAGGTTTTAATTCATAATTGATTTTTTTTATTTCGTTTTGCAAATCACTTTTAGTTAAAACATATCCATCTTCATATGATCTTAAGTCTAATTTAACACCATCACTAAAACACCATTCTAGTGGAACTTCATCAATCGTGATCGCTCTTTGACCATTGTTCATAGTTGAATGGTAATGATATGGAGCATCCATATGGGTGCCATTGTGCGTGCTTACAGTAATTGTCTCCATCGCCCAACCTTCTTCACCTGGTAAATCTGTTTTTTTTAAACCAGGAAAAAAACTCATCATTTCTTCAGCTGTTTCTTTATGATGGTGATAGTTTATTTTAGGTAGCATAAACTCTGGATCTGATTTTATACCCTCTTCTAAACTGACCGATAAATCTAAGAATTTTCTAGACATTCTTACCTCATATTTTAAATTTTGGATAGGTTATCTACCCTTTTGTTAAATGGAGAAACAATTATTTCATCCCAAATATTTGCTTTAAAAATTGGGTCATTTCGCTGAAAAACTCTTATTTCTTCTTCGCTATCTGCTTTAACCATAAAAAAAGAACCATTCATATTGCCTTCTTTATCAGTTAATGGGCCAGATATAAGTGTTATTATAGGATTTGTAGATAAATAAGCCCTGTGTTCATCAATAACTTTCATTCTTTCGTTTAATGAATTCGGTTTATCCTTACATAAAATTACCCATATCATGATATTGAGACCTTAGTTATTAAGAATTTTCAAATTCTTTTATTCTTTTATAAGCTAAATCAGTAAATTCCGCTTTTGGAGCATTTCCAGCTATAACTACTAATAAAAGATGTTCTGTATCGTCTTCACCTTCAGTAACGTTCATAAAACGCCTAGAGCAACCTGGAGGAAATGAAATTACATCGCAAGGACCTAAGTCAGCGTAATCATGGTCTTCACCCTCATTCCATTCACATCTCCATTTGCCTGTAATTGGCATGAATGTTTCATTAGTGTCATGGTTATGCATTAGTGGTCCTTTACCTGGTTTACACCTGCAAAAACCAAGATTAAATCCTTCAGAAATATTAATTGCTGGCATTTGAGCATTATCATTTCCTAAAGGAGAAACATGTTTACTATCTCCTTTGGGAGGTTCAAATCCTATTATATTTATTAATTCTCGTGTGCATTCAGGTAATTTACTATCTGGCAATCCCATTTTAGACCCTTTTTGCTCCGAGAAAAAAGCAATTCTTTTATTCATATAATCCCTGGAAAGTGTTTTAATTTCTGGAAGTTTTTGATTTTCTTTCATAAATACTCCTTATTCATTATTAGTTTTTAATTGTTCATAAATGGCAGCTGTGTCATATGTAATAGGTATATTTTCTTTAGATTGATTATATAGATTTGCAGCAGCTTCAAAAGTTGGAGAGCTTAAATTGTTTGATTTAAGATAGTCTGTAATCACATCAATATCTTTCAAAAATATTCTCATAGAAGCTGTTGCTGGTTCATAATTTTTATTAATCATAAGTGGCATTCTCTTATCTAACATAACTGACGTAGCTGCACCTGCGTTCAACACTTCATAAATCATTTTTTCTTCAAGCCCTACCTTTTGACCAAGAAGCAACGCTTCAGCAGTCACAGTATTATGAACAGTCACTAGTAAATTTGCTAAAATCTTAAATTTTATACCATTGCCAAAGTCACCAACATATATATTTTGTTTTGAAAATGATCTAAATATTTCATCACATTCATCAACAATAATTTTGTCTCCACTGGACATTACAACAATATCTTTTGCTTTAGCTTGAGCTCCTGTCCCACTCACGGGAGCATCAACCATGGAAATATTGAGTTTTTCTAACTTATTTTTTGTTTCTATTTTATCGTCTAATGAAATAGTATTCATATCAATTAGAATTTTAGATTCATTTGATTTTCCATTAACTTCTATTTCATTAATTACTTCTTTAAAAATAGGAACAGTTGGTAAACTAAGAATTATAACATTACATTTATCAACTAACTCACTGATATTGTTCAATAATACACCGCCTAAAGATATAAATATTTCCGCATTTTGAGTATCTGGATCAACTCCATAAACTGTGTAATTATCTTCAATTAGGAATTTTGCATAAGAACCACCCATTGCACCCAATCCAATTGAACCAATAGTTTTCATAATTACTCCCCTAATTAATTATTAACTATTAATGCTTAGTAATTAAATCATACTTTCTGATAGATATCATAAAAAATAATCATTTAAAGTTTTAGAAGTAATATCATATATATAGAATGCTAAATTTTAATGGAGATTAAAATGGAAATTGGCTTTTTTACTATGCCTATTCATCCAATTGACAAGGATTATAAAAAAACATTATCAGAAGATAGAGAAGCTTTTTTACTTGCTGACAAGATAGGTTTTTCAGAAGCTTATTGTGGAGAGCATGTAACAGACGCTGCAGAGAATATAACTTCAAGCGCTCTATTTATTGCATCACTAGCCGCTGAAACTAAAAAAATCAGGCTTGGAACCGGCACTGTTAATATGCCAAATTCTCATCCAGCTGCAATTGCCGGTCAAATTGCAATGTTAGATCATATGTTAGATGGAAGGTTCAACTTTGGTATTAGCCCAGGAGGACTTGCTTCTGATGCTGAAGTTTTTGGAAATTTAGACAAAAATAGAAATGAGATGTTTGTAGAATGTATAGATATGGTTTTAGAAATCTGGAAAAGAGAAGCTCCTTACAACATTGAAGGGAAATACTGGAATGTTTCTACAGAACGAACTCAAATGACTGAAATTGGTCAAGGAATCATGCAAAAGCCTCTTCAGAAACCTTATCCACCTATAGTTTGTACTGTTGTTGCGCCATATTCGAAGGGATTAATTGCAGCAGCAGCTAGGGGTTGGAAACCAATTTCTGCTAATTTCTTACTACCCAAATGGGTTAAAACTCACTGGCCAAGCTATGTACAAGGGTGCAAAGAGGGTGGCCATAATGCTGATCCAAAAGACTGGAGAGTTGCTAAGTCAATATTTATTTGTGAGGACAGAACTAAAGCGCGTGATTATGCATTAGGTAATGGAAGCCCATATGTCTTTTATTATAAACAATTACTAACAAAAATGCTTAAGCATGGTAGAGCAAATTTATTTAAAGAAGATCAAGAAATGCCAGACAGCGATTTAAAGTTAGAAGATATTTGTAACAAACTAATATTATTTGGTTCTGCAGAAGAAGTTGCTGATAAAATTTTAGAGTTTCGAGAAGAAGTTGGTGATTTTGGGACTCTTCTTTATGCTGGTCATGACTGGGCAGATGTAGATTTAGCAAAAAATTCAATGAAATTAATGGCAGAAAAGGTTATGCCAAAGATAAATAAACATAGCAAAATCGCAGCAGAATAGGATTTCAAATGACACACATTGCTTTGGAGAATAATAATTATTTAAATGTTGAAGTTACTGGTAGTTTAGATCTTCCTAAAATAATATTTTCAAACTCTCTTGGCTCAGATTTAAGAATGTGGAACCCACAAGTTGAAGCAATGAAAAGCAAATATTGTATTATAAGATACGATAAAAGAGGTCATGGTAAAAGCAGTCCTGCTCAGGGCCCCTACTCATTTGACATGCTTGAAAATGATGTGATTAAAATTATGGATGATCTTGAGATTGAAAAAGCAAATTTTGTTGGTTTGTCTATGGGTGGAATGACTTCTTTAGGATTAGCACTTAAACATCACAAAAGATTTGATAAACTTGTCTGCTGCGCTGCAAGAGCTGATATGCCTCCACCAATGCAAGATGGTTGGAACCAAAGAATTGCTGTAGTGAAAGACAAAGACACTGCAGGCGTAGTAAACGGATCTCTTGAAAGATGGTATAGTGAAGATTTCACAAAAGATCCTTCTAATTCAGATGTAATAAATCTTTCTAAAGAGATGATAACAAACACATCTAAAGAAGGATATATAGGTAGTTGTGAAGCAATTAAAAAACTCGATTATTTAAAAGAATTGTCTACAATTAATAAAGAAATACTTTATATTTCAGGTGAAATAGATATGGGAGCACCTGCTATGGCTATGGAAGAAATGCACCACCTTACGCCTAATAGTAAGTATGAATGCATATCAGGAGCAGCTCATATTCTTAATATTGAATGCGCTGAAAAGGTTAACAACATAATTTTAGATTTTTTAAATTAATAATATATAAATGGGGGTAGTATGGCACTTAAAACATTTGAACATGTCCTTATACTTGCGGATAATGTAGATAAAACAAAAGATTTTTATGTTGATATATTAGGCTTAGAAGTTGGTTATAGACCAGATTTTCCATTTAAAGGTTATTGGCTTTATTTAAAAGATAATAAAGCCGCATGCATTCATCTTGCAATGAGAAAGCAGGATACTGGACAAGATTATTATATTGGTAAAAAAGATGATGTTAAATCAGGTTCAGGAGCAATTGATCATGTAGCTTTCAATGCAGATGATATTGAAGGCATGAAGAGTAAACTTGATAAAATGTCAATGGAATATACTCATAGAAAAGTTCCAGGATTTCCATTAGAGCAACTCTTTATAATGGATCCTGATGGTGTAAAAGTTGAATTAAACTACGCTACATCGTAAAACAACTATAAGCTTTATCGGGGAGTATAAAATGCCACATAAATATAATGAAAAGATGTTTGATATTAAACATTTACGTGAAACAGCTGAAAAACTAAAAAATTGGGGTCGTTGGGGTCCTGATGATGAAATTGGAACCTTAAATTTTATAACTCCTGATAAAGTAATAGATGCCAGTAAACTTATAAAAAGAGGTAAACGTTTTAGTTTAGGATTAAATTTTGATAGACATGGCCCTCAAAAAGGTACTTGGGGAAATAGATTTAATCCAATTCACCTAATGTTAGCAACTGGAACAGACGCTGTTGCAGGAAGATTTGATGAATTTGGATTAAGATATGCCGATGATATGATTTCATTACCCCTTCAATGTGCTACTCAATGGGATGCATTGGCTCATATCTTTTACGATGATTATATGTGGAATGGATATGATGCTAGACTTGTTGATAGTGACGGCGCTCAAAAGAATGGGATAGAAAAAGTTAGAGCTGAAATGGCAGGTCGTGGCGTTTTATTAGATGTTGCGCGATGGGCTGGTGTGGAATTTTTTGAAGATGGAACAGCTATATCTGCAAATGACCTTGATGAATGTGCAAAATCTCAAAATGTAGAAATCAAACAAGGTGATTTTGTTATTGTTCGAACCGGGCAAATGGAACAACGATTAGATGCTGAAGAATGGGGTGGATATGCAGGCGGTGATGCACCAGGTCTAGCCTTTGATACTGCTGAATGGATTTATAACAAAGAAATAGCAGCCATTTGCACTGATACGTGGGGATGCGAAGTAAGACCTAATGAAACAAAAGATGCTCAGCAGCCATGGCATTGGGTTGTTATTCCTATGATAGGAATTACTATGGGTGAGATTTTTTATTTACGTGATTTAGCAAAAGATTGTGATGAAGATAAAGTCTATGAATTCTTTTTCTGTGCACCACCGCTTCCAATAACAAAAGCAGTTGGATCACCAATAAATCCTATGGCAATAAAATAACATTTATGAAACCATCCGCGACTATTATTGGTGGTTCAATGGCAGGTCTGTTTGCTGCCACCGCCCTTTCAAAAAAAGGATGGGACATTTCCGTACATGAAAAAGTTCCTGTCCCGCTTTCAGGACGTGGTGCTGGTATTGCTACTTATGACGAATTAGCTGATCTCGTTTTTAAAGCTACAAATAATAATAACGTTCTGGGCACGACAGCAAAATCAAGAGTGTCTTTAGATATTAATGGAAAAATAATCAATAGTTATGATTACCCTCAAGTATATACAAGTTGGCAATATTTATTTTCTATTCTAAGAGAACAAATAAGTAATGATGATTACTTCATGGGTGATGATTGTATTAAAATTGAACAAAATGAAGATAAAGCAATAGCTTTTTTTGAAAATGGAAAGAAAAAGGAAACTGATTTAATAATAGTTGCAAATGGTATTAAATCTGAATTAAGAACATACGTAGATAATAAAGCTTATCCACAATATGCTGGTTATGTTGGTTGGAGAGGAGTTGTTAATGAAGAAGAAATTAGTAAAAATTCTTTAGAAATACTCTCAAATTATTTTATTGTTGTACTACCCTATAATCAGCAAATAGCTTCCTATCCAATTGCTGGAGAAGGTGAAAATCCATTTAAAATTGGCGAGAGAAGAATTAATTGGATATGGTACAAACCTGTTCCTCAAAAGAAACTTAAAGAAATTTTATTGGGTAAATCAGGTCAACAATTTGAAGATGGCATACCTCCAAATGAAATAAGAGAAGAAATTGTTAATGATTTATTTAGAGAGGCAGAAGAAAAACTTCCTCCTCAGCTTTTTGAATTAGTAAAAATAACAAAACAACCCCTTATTCAACCTATTTTTGATCTCCAAAGTATGAAGATGAAAAATGGAAGAGTTGTAACAATTGGAGATGCTGCGTTTACTGCAAGACCTCATGTTGGAATGGGTGTTACTAAAGCTGCCATGGATGCTTTTACTTTGTCTGAATATTTAGAAGACAGCTCTAATTTGGATGATTTAGACAAATGGGAACACAGCAGGTTAAAAGAAAGTCAGTTTATTGTTAATAGAAGTAGGAAATTAGGTCAGTATTTATCTATACCGAAAAACAATGAAGACTTAATAATGCCAAATGTTCAAAACGTTTTAAAAGATACTGCCATTAGCCTTTATGACATGGAAGATTATAAAATTTAAAAGAGGTATTTATGAATAATAAATCATTTACATTGAAATTTACTGGCAATGCAACAAACAAAGGATCGATGAGAAATGAGATAGATGTGTCATTCGAGTCAATGAATGAAACTTTCAAGTTGGCAACAGATGAGGGTGCTTTCCATGGAGGCAAAGGAACAGCCCCTCCTCCTCTGGCATTATTTACTGCTTCATTATGTGGGTGTATCATGACACAAATAAAAGCTTTTGGTAAAAAGTTAAAAATTGAAGTTAATGAAATTAAAATAGATGCCTCAATGGAATGGCAAGGAGAAGTTTTAGAAGAAGGTCCCTACAAAGCTAGTTGTGATGGATATAATTTAGATATTGATATTATTAGTGAAGAACCAATAGAAAGAAAAAAGAAGCTTCTTGAGGCTGCAATTAATGGTTGTTTTATTGAAGCATCTTTAAAGCCTGGTATAGTCAAGCATAGACTAAAACATAAAGAAAATTGGATAAGTGTATAATTTTACTATATTTTTCCTAAAGCTTTTAGTATTTTCTCTGGTGTAATAGGTTGAGATACCACTTCTGCATTAACTTGTTTTAAAGCATTATTTACAGCATTCATAATAACTGCTGGCGCACCACCAGTTCCTGCCTCACCAGCTCCTTTAGCCCCTATGATACTTCTTCCAGAATTAGTTGTTACATGGTCAACAATTATATCAGGCATCTCATAAGCCATAGGAACTAGATAGTCAGCCATAGTTGCATTCTGCATATTTCCTTGATCATCATATACACATTCTTCAAATAAAGCGCCACCAATGCCTTGAATAACTCCTCCCCTAATCTGTTCTTCTACTAATTTAGGATTAATTTGTGTTCCACAATCTTCAACAGCCCAAAATTTATTTATTTTAATAATCCCAGTATCCTGATCTATTGAAATTTGACAGCCCATAGCACTATTGGTGAATACAAAAGGTATACCTTCAATTAAGAAACTAGCAGTTGCTAGTAATTCAGCATTGGTTCCTTTTGGTAATTCGTGCCCCCTATAATAAACAGTCTCAGCTAATTTTTGCAGAGAAATACCTTCTCCGCCATTTTTTCTGATGACATTATTATCTTCTATATCAAGTGCGTCCTTATCAGCTTGCATAATGGCAGCAGCAATATTTAAAATATTATCTTTAAGTTTTCTAGCAGCTTTAAGAACAGCTTCACCACCTATGCCGGCTCCTCTTGAGGCCCAAGTACCACCACCGTAAGGAGTAGCATCTGTATCGCCTAATGTAACTCTCACAGATTCCATTTTAACGCCAAGTTGATCTGCTGCTATCTGCTTCATAATAGCCTCAGTTCCTTGACCTTGTTCGGTTATAGATGACGATAAATGAATTGCTCCAGAACCTTCAAGTCTAATCGAAGCACCATCTTGAGATGAAATATGTGCGCCTCCTACACCATAGAATAATGGACTTGGGTTAGTTACTTCGCACATGCTTATGACGCCATGACCTGTTAAAAGACCTTTTTTGAAATCTTCTTCTTTTTGCGCCTCTATTTCTTTTATATCCATAATTTCAAGAAGTTTGTCCATTGATGCTTCATGGGAAAGATCCTCTAAAGGAACTCCTGAAGGACATTTATTAGGATATGCATTGTCAGGAATAAAATTTATTTTTCTTATTTGATCAATGTCCATATCAATTTTATATGCCGCTTTATCTATTAAAGCTTCAGTTATAGCCACCGCTATTGGATGACCTACAGCTCTATATTGGCACATAGGAGTTTTGTTTTGAAACACCACAGTACCAATAGCTTTATAATTTGGAATAACATAAGGAGCACCTGAAAGATTTAGAACCTGATTAGTTTCAATCGCTGATGTTCTAGGATACATGCTAAATGGACCAATACCACTCAGATCATCAATCTCCATAGCTAATATTTTTCCATTTTTATCAACGCCAAGTTTGCCACTAATTTTATGACATCTTGCATGAATATCTGTTGTAAAACTTTCTAATCTGTCAGCGATAAATTTGACAGGTCTTTCTATTTTTTTGGAAATAGCTGTTACAGCCATTTCATCAGGATAAACATGAACTTTTATTCCAAAAGAACCACCTACGTCTCTACTTACAATTCTTACTAAACCCTCGTTTAAATCTAAGTGTTTAGCAATGATATGTTGCATCATGTGAGGCGCCTGACCATTATGATAAATTGTCATTTTGTTTTCAGCTTTATTCCAATCGGCAACAATACCTCTAGATTCTAATGTGACACCTGTGTGTCTTGCAAAATCAAGCGTTGTTTCAACAACAGCATCAGCTTCTTTAAATGCTTTTTCAACATCTCCTTGATTAACTGTTCTTGTCCAAAATAAATTATTACCAAGTTCTGGATGAATAACTACTGCATTAGAGTCTAAAGCAGTTTCCATATCAACTTGAGCTTCCTTTTCCGCCCAGTCCACTTCAATAAGCTCCAATGCATCTTCTGCCTGAGCTCTTGAATCTGCAATTACTACTGCAACAGGTTCACCCTGCCATCTAGCAATTTTTTTTGCCAATGGTGTTTGTTCTGGTGATCTCATTTCACCTAAATGACCTAAGGTACCAATCCAAGGTTTGCATACTTCATCAATTTCTTTTGCAGTAAATACATCTACTACACCGTCAGATTTTTTTGCTTCATTAGTTTTTATTGACTTTATTTCAGCATGAGCAAAAGGTGACCTTAAAAAGGCGACATGAACCATTCTAGGTAAAGTTAAATCATCAACAAACTGACCACCACCATCAAGATGTTTTTTTGCATTTTCTCTTGGCAGACTTCTTCCAATATATGAGTTGGGCCTATCTAATGATCCTAATTTAGGATTTTGATTTACTTTAATATCATCCATATCTTACACCTTAATTAATTTCATTAATACATTCTTCAATTGCATCTACAATTGATTGATAACCAGTACACCGACAATAATTTCCTGAAATCTCTGATCTTATTTCATCTCTAGTAAGCTTTTTTTTGTTTAGAAGAATCTCTTTGGTAGTCATGAGCATTCCAGGAGAACAAAAACCACATTGAAAAGCATTATGTTTAAGGAAATTCTGCTTCACTTTTTCCATCATTTCATCATCAAAACCCTCTACAGTTTTTAAATTTGTACCATTGGCTTGTGATGCTAAAACCAAACATGACCTAACAGCTTTGCCATCCATCTCTATAGTACAAGCGCCGCATGCTCCCTGCTCACATCCTAAATGTGTGCCGGTAAAACCTTGTGATCTTAGATAATCTGCTAAATGCTGTCTTGAAGGAACATTTACATTATTAAATCTTTCCCCATTGACTGTAAAAGATATATTAACTGAGTTATTAGCAGCCATTTAAATCTCCAATTTACTTAAAACTTTTTTGATCAAAACTGCTGCTAAGTGAAGCTTCATTTCTGAACTACTATTTAAGTCACCTGCAAAATCTATCTCTGTGCTTAAAGAGTTTTTTAATTTGTCATAATCATAACCATTATCTAGATATAATCTTGCAGTTTTATCAGCAACATCTGGCTTATCTCCAGTAGCAAAAAATACTAATTTTAGATCTTAGATATCATTTTTTGAACCCATGATATTTGCAATTAATCCTGCCATAGCGTAATCACCATGCCGCCTACATACTTCATCAAAAACAATTTTTTGTCCTTGTTTTAATAATGGGTATTTTATACCAACTACTATTTCATCTTGATTTATACCTGTTTCAAATAGGCCTAAATAAAATTCTTTAGCATTAATTAATCTTTCACCATTTTGACCAGAAACAATTATTTCAGCATTTGTTGCAACTGCTAAGGCAGGCAATTCTGCGGCAGGGTCACCATAAGCTATACTTCCTCCATGAGTACCTTTATTTCTAATTGCTGGATGAGCAACCATTTTTAAAATATCAATCATGCAAGGCATGTTATCTTTAACTATTTTATTATTCATAACATCTGAATGTGTTGCTAAAGCACCAATGAACAAGGTTTGTCCGTCTATTTTGATTTCATTCAACCCACTGATTTTAGAAATATCTATTAAACAAGTAGGACTTGATAATCTCATATTAAGTGCAGGTAACAAAGATTGACCACCTGCTAAAATGACTGCCTCATCATCTTGTGCTTTAATTTTTATAGCATCTTGTAAATTTACTGCTTCGTGATATGAAAAATCAGCTGCTTTCATTACTATCAACTCCCCTTAGAAAACAATTCTATCTTATAATTTAATCATTATTTATAAAAGCTATCAACGATTTTTAAATTATATTTTATGATTTTAAATATTTGATTATATCATTTCATATTTACATATATTCATATATTGTTCACTTTATGTTTTTTGTATTTAGGAGTTAAAGATGAGTGATAATGTTGTGCATATGAAACTTGAAGGATCTTCTAAAAGCCATTCAAGAACTGACATATTAACAAGAGATGTTGAGAGCGTTATAGACGAGCCTATTGTAAGAGGTGGTACTAATTTAGGCCTCTCTCCAACAGAAACACTTGTATCGTCACTAATAGGATGTACAAACGTCATAACTCATAGAATAATGGGAAAAATGGGTTTTAAAATTGATAAGTTAGATATTAAAACCAAAACCCTATTTAATAAAGATGGTGCCAGTATAGTCCAAGAAGTTGATATACCATTTCCTGAAATTAATATGGATATTGAAATCTCTACAGATGCTTCAGAAAGTGATTTAATAGAAGTTAAAAAGCAATTGGCAATGTATTGCCCTATTGCTAAAGTTATTAGAAATTCTGGCACTACAATAAATGAAAATTGGACCAAAATTAATTAGGATTAATTAATGGATCGTAGAGATAGGTTAAATCATCAACCTTTTATAAAAAGACCTAAACTAACCTTAAAAAATAATAAAAAGATTATTTTATGGGTAATTGTAAATCTTGAGGTATGGGATCCAGAATTAGCACAACCTAGAAATATCTTGCCACCTCCAATGAATGTACCAATGCTGCCTGACTTACCAAATTGGGCCTGGCATGAGTATGGTATGAGAGTAGGTTTTTGGAGACTTTTAAATACACTTAAAAAAAGAAATGTATGTTCAACTTTAGCCTTAAATGCAACAGTCATAGATCATTATCCAGAAACTGTTGAAGCGGCAATGGAAGAAAAATGGGAACCATTGGGTCATGGGTATATACAAAGACCAATGCATAAAGTAAATAATGAATTTGTTGATATTAAATCAGCCATTGAAAAAATAAACAACTTCACGAAGCAAGAAATAATTGGATGGGAAAGCCCTGGATTAACTGAAACAAACGATACCTTAGATATTTTATCTGATCACGGCATAAAATATGTTGCAAATTGGCCAGTTGATGACCTTCCAGAAGATTTAAAAGTAAAAAGCGGTAATAGAATGATAACACTTCCCTATCCTGTTGAGATAAATGATGTTGTCATAACATCTGTACAGGTTCATAAATCAGACGAAATTTTTACCAGGGGTAAACTTCAATTTGATAGATTATATCAAGAAACAAATGATAACGTTAAAATTATGGCTATAAGTGTTCATCCTTATTTAACTGGCGTTCCCCATAGAATTTTATATTTTGAAAAACTCCTTGATTACATATTAGAGCATAAAGACGTAGAAGTGATGACAGGAAGAAATATTCACGATTGGTACATTAATCAAGTCAAAAGATAAAAAGCCTGATTATAAAAACAATTTATAATAAAGCCTTCCTATGTTTTCTCTAATGAATAAGGACACCTTACGTAATGAACTTATACTTGGTAGAAAATTTATTATAGATGTTTTAGCATTAGATGCTTTAAAATCTACTGGGTAAGGTATTATATCAAATCCTTGTTTTTCAAATAAATATTTCGATCTATGCATATGAAAAGCTGAAGTTACAAGAATAAGAGATGAATTATTCGGTATCAATTTTGTAACAGCAATACTTTCCTCAAAAGTATTTTTAACATTTTCCGTAACTAAAATTTTAGCCTGCGGAACACCAAAAGAAATAGCTTTGTTTTTAAGAATAAGACCTTCAGGTTCCCAATTATCTGTCCATGGCAACTGCCCTGCTGTAAAGATAATTTTATCGGATTTATTTTCCTTAATTAAATCTAAACCTCCAAAAAATCTATCAGGATCTGAAAATTCATATGTACTATAATTCTTGTCTCCAACCTGGTGAAGCATCCCACTTAACACAACTATTGCATCACTATTTTTTAATGTATCTATGGTAATTGGTTTATAAGGATACTCTAACTTCTGCATGAGATAATTACCAACAATAGGGTTTGAAGACACTATCAAAACTATAAATGCAAGAAATACAAAAATTCTTCTTTTAAAAAAGAATGATGCCATTAAAAATATAAGGATTATTCCTAATGGGGACAAGAAAAAAGGTAAAATTTTATGTAAATAAATCAAATATATCAAACACTTAAATTAATTTATATATTTAAAATATCATAAAAATTAATAATTTAAATAATTTTATTTGTAAATAGTCCGTAACCACCATCTCTTACGGTTCTTATAGGATCTAAATTTTCATCTGAAGCCGTCTTTAGTGCCTTTCTTAATCTACTCATATGAACATCTACTGTTCTTTCTTCAACATAAACACCATGCCCCCAAACCATATCTAATAATTTGCCTCTAGAAAATATATGCCCTGGTCTTTCCATTAATAATGTAAGCAATTTAAATTCTTTAGGTCCAAGTTTTACATTTTTATCAAAATAAGAAACAGTCATTTCATTTAAGGAAATCACTAAATTTTCATGTTCTAAAATATTGTTTATTAAAGCAGGTCTAGAACGTCTTAGAAGAGCGTTGACCCTTGATATGAGTTCTTTTGGCGAAAAAGGTTTAGAAATATAATCGTCAGCTCCAGTATCTAATCCTAATGATTTATCTGAGTCATCGCTTCTTGCACTAAGAATAATTATAGGTAGTTGTTTAGTTTCAGATCTAGATCTCAAAGTTCTACATAAATCAATTCCAGACATATTAGGCATCATCCAATCCAAAATAACTAAATCTGGAGAATGATCCTCAATCAGTTGTAATGCATTTTTACCATCTCTTGCTTTGATTGTTCCAAATCCTGATGTTTCAAGATTATATGCCATTAATTCTAATTGGTTTGGTTCATCATCTGCGATTAATATGTTAGTTTTCATTTTTTACCTCTTATTCCGGTATTATAAGACTACTTTCGTCAGCCTTTGGTCTTAGATCTGATAAAACTTTTCCATTAACTAAAAAATAAACTTGCTCTGCAATATCGGTTACGTAATCTGCTACACGTTCGATATTTTTGGCTATAAAAAGAAGATGTGCACCAGTTGGAGCTAATTTTTTATTTCTCTGCATTGATGCAACAATTTCCAAATAATATTGAGTATGCATTTTATCAATTTTAACGTCTGAATTTCTAACTTTAACAGCTAATTTGTCATCTTCATTAACATATGATTCAATCACATCTTCCATCATTGTAAGAGTTTTCTGTCCCATTTTACCAATATTAACCCCAGGTAAATCTGAGTAATTTAATTCTATTAATAATTTGGTTCTATTAGAAATATTTCTTGAATAATCTCCAATTCTCTCAAAAATTGTAGCAATTTTTAAAGCAACAATAATTCTTCTTAAATCAGCAGCTTGTGGCGCTCTTAAAGCAATAATTTCAAAACCTATTTTTTGAACTTTATCATCTAAATCATCTAAAATCAGATCCCCATTAATAACCTTTTCTATCTCATCAAGTTCTTGGGTCCCAAAATTATTTATGCAATTATCGAAGTTATTTAAAGCTCCGTTCCCAAGCTTAAGAAGATTGTCATTTAGTTTTTTTAAATCATCATCAAAAGATGATAAAATATGTTTATTTTCCATTTTTACTCCTATCCAATTTTTCCAGAAATATAAGCTTCTGTTTGGTTGTGCTTAGGACTTGTGAAGATTTCCTTTGTTTTACCAACTTCAATTAACTTACCTAGATGAAAATAGGCTGTCCTTTTAGAAACTCTTGCTGCTTGTTGCATTGAATGTGTTACAATAACTATAGAGTATTCATTACCAAGTTCATGAATTAATTCTTCAATTTTTGCAGTAGCAATTGGGTCAAGAGCAGAGCATGGTTCATCCATTAAAATAACCTCTGGACTTACCGCAATTGCTCGTGCAATGCATAGTCTTTGTTGTTGTCCGCCTGAAAGGCCTGTACCTGGACTTGACAATCTATCACTTACTTCCTTCCACAAACCAGCTCTTTTAAGAGCTTCTTCAACAATATTATCTAAATGTTCTTTATTATCAGACAATCCGTGTATTCTGGGCCCATAAGCGACATTGTCGTAAATGGATTTTGGAAATGGATTAGGTTTCTGAAATACCATCCCAATACGAGCTCTTAATGGTACAACATCAATTTTTTTGTCATAAATATTTTCTTCATCAATTGTTATTTCACCTTGAATAACACATGAATCAATGGTGTCGTTCATTCTATTAAAACAACGAAGAAATGTAGACTTTCCACAACCAGAAGGGCCAATAAATGAAATAACTTCTTTGCTGCCAATATCTATTGTGACATTATCAATGGCTTTGTTTTCCCCATAAAAAACATTAACGTTTCTAGCTTTTAACCTGGCATTTTTTGAAAAGACATCGCCTACTGTCAATTCAAGAGATTTTAAATCATTTTTTTTACTATTCATAAGTCATCTCCATTACCAACGTCTTTCAAGTTTTTTTCTTAAGTATACAGCTAATGCATTCATGCTAATCAAAAAACCTAATAAAACAATAATAGCTGCACTTGTTTTTTGTATGAACATTCTTTCTGCAAAATCAGCCCACATAAATATTTGAACTGGCAAAACAGTTCCAGGATCTAAAACGCTGTTTGGTATATCAACAATAAAAGCTACCATTCCTATCATTAATAACGGAGCTGTTTCTCCAAGTGCCTGTGCCATACCAATAATAGTACCTGTTAACATTCCCGGCATAGCTAAAGGGATAACATGATGAAAAATTACTTGAAGTTTAGACGCTCCTATTCCATATGCAGCGTCTCTTACTGATGGCGGTACAGCTCTAATAGCTGCCCTGGATGAAATTATTATAGTTGGAAGGGTCATTAATGCTAAAACCATACCACCAACTAGTGGAATAGACCTTGGCATACCAAAAATACTTATGAATATAGCCAATCCCATTATTCCAAAAACGACTGAAGGAACTGCAGCTAAGTTATTAATGTTAACTTCAATAATTTCAGTAATTCTATTTTTCTTTGCAATCTCTTCTAAGTAAACGGCTGTTGCAACACCCAAAGGAAAAGCAATTAATAAGCACACTGACAAAGTCAATATTGATCCAATAAATGCTCCTTTTATACCTGCCATCTCAGGGTTTCCTGAAGCGCTACCACTTAATATGTAGTCACTAAATTCATAAGAAATTCTTCCTTCTTCATTTAATTTATCAATAAATCCAATAACTTTATCATTTATTCTTCTCTCAGATTCTGGTGTTTCTCTTTTGATATACCCTCGTAAAAAACTATCAATATCATCATCAAGAGCAAACTTGACTTGAGTTACTGTTCCAAATAATGAAGGGTCATCCTTTACCATCTTTGCTATTCTGACGTCCTTACCTGAAGAAACTATTTTTTTTGCCAGTTTTTTTTCTTTTCTTCCTTTAGGCTCAACAACCGAAAAAAGAGACTCATTTACTATTGTACTAGCATCTCCATCAAATAAAGAGTTGTCTGATAAATCACCTTTTGGATCAATTCTTTCTCTGTCAAAATTTATATCAAGAGTGACGTAATATTGAAAAAAACCTGGATAACCTTTTGTAAAAATTGAATAAAAAAGAAAAAGTAAAAAACATACAGCCAATCCTATGGCTACTCTTCCGAATAATTTAAGTCTGCTATCTTTTGATCTTCTTTTTAGAATTGAATTCTTAACTATATTTGTAGCATCTTCAGGATTTATAATTTTTTTATTCATATTGTTCTCTGTATTTTTTAACAACATGCAGAGCGTAGAAATTCATTCCAAGTGTTATAATTATAAGCGTTAAAGCCAAAGCAAAAGCAGACAACGTCTTTGCAGATTCAAATTCCTGATCACCCACTAATATAGTTACTATCTGTGAAGTAACAGTTGTAACAGCTTCAAGAGGGTTTGCAGTAAGATTGGCAGCTAATCCTGCAGCCATTACAACAATCATAGTTTCACCTACTGCTCGTGAAACAGCTAAAATTATACTCGCAACAACACCTGGCAAAGCTGCTGGTAAGACGATTTTCATTACAGTTTCATTTTTAGTTGAACCTAGACCATAACCTGCATCTCGTAAGGATTGAGGAACAGCATTTATTACATCATCAGACAATGATGAAATAAAGGGAATAATCATAATACCCATAACCAATCCTGCCGCTAAAGCTGATTCTGAAGCTATATCCAACCCTAACATTGAACCTGAAGATCTTAAAAAAGGTGCTACAGTTAAAGCAGCAAAAAATCCATAAACAACTGTTGGTATACCTGCTAAAACTTCTAAAAGCGGTTTAAAAAATGCTCTTTCTTTGGATGAAGCATATTCTGACAAATAAATAGCACTTAAAAGACCAATAGGAACAGAAACACACAATGCGATTATTGAGATAAGGAATGTACCGGCAAATAAAGGTATTGCTCCATACTGTGATAATCCCTCTTGTCCTGAACCAGCTCTTTCAGCGCCCTCAAATTGAGGATTCCAAACCGTACCAAATAAAAACTCGTCATAAGGTATTAGTGCAAAAAACCTAATAGATTCAAAAACAACAGAGAAAATGATTGCAATAGTAGTTAATATTGCAATGACTGAACTTACACCTAATATGGTCATTACAATTTTTTCAACAGCATTTCTAGAACGAAATTCACTATGAATTTTTTTATAACTTAAAAAACCAGATGTTAAAATTGTTATTGCACAAACAATCATAGTTAAAATGTTTGATTTGATCACCCAAGATTTCCATATTTCTGCTGCATTTGTAACCCATTGGGGTGGGGTACCAAAAACCAAACCTTCTACAGAATTATTTATTTGTGCCAATACAATTGTAAAATTATAATCTTTAGAATTAATTACTTCATTTGGTATATATTCTTTTACCAGTTCAGCAAAAACAAGATCATCACAAATTGTAAAAATAAAAAAAACGCCTAAAGTTGGCAAAAGTGCTGAAAGTAAACAAAAAATACCATAATAATGTGTCAAAGAATGTAGATTTTTTTGATTTAAATTAACCAGGCCCTTAGCTCGATTATAACCTAGCAAAAAGAAAAATAAGGAAATTATTGATATACCTGTCAGTAAGAAAAAGCTGAACAATATAATCCCCTTTGGTTAAAAGGCTAGCAGTAATGCTAGCCTTTTAGTTATTTAAATTACTTTTTTAAGTCTGCTGCAGTCAAAACTGGTAAGTTTGTCATAGCAGCTTTATACTTAGCTCTTTCTGATTTAGGCATTGGTATCATACCTGCGTCTGATAATACACCATCATTACCCCAATGCTTCGTCCATTCAGCCATATATTCTTTCATACCTGGTACAACACCAATATGTTGATGCTTTACGTAATAGTATAGTGCTCTTGAAACAGAATAATTGTTGCCAGCAATATTTTCGAATGTAGGAGCTGTTTTACTAATTACTGCACCTTGTAGTGTATCTGAGTTTTGATCTAAATATGAGAAACCAAAGATTCCGTATGCTGAGGTATCTTCGTTTAGCTTTTGAACAATTAAGTTATCTTGTTCACCCGCTTCAATAAATACTCCATCAGTTCTCATAGCACGACATTTTTTACCTTTTTTATCACCTCTTGCAGCAGAAGCTTTTTTGGCAATCTTGTCTTTGCCACAATAACCTTTTTGATTAACCATTTCAGCATAACTTGCTCTCGTACCTGAAGTTGTTGGAGGTCCATAAACACGAATATCGATATTTGGTAAACTTGCATCAATATCAGACCACTTCTTAAATGGGTTATCAATCCACTCATCACAATTAAATGTTCTACCTGAGCCTTCATAACAAGCTGGGATTTTTGCAGTTAAAGCCATACCTAAATGAGCTTTAGAGATGTTTAATGGCGCACCTTTCTTTGAGTTAGCAACAACAATTCCATCGTAACCAACTTTAATTTCGGTTAATTTAACTCCATTTTTATCACAATACGCTAATTCTTTAGCTTTCATTCTTGAAGATGCATTTCCAATATCTATAAATTTAGTACCAACACCGTCACACACTCCCTTTTTGCCAACGGAAGACCCACCTGATTCTACCACTGGAGTTTTAAAGTTTGGATTTTTACCAAGTTGTTCTGCAATAATTCTAGCAAATGGTAAAACTGTAGAAGATCCGGCAAGACTTAAAGTATCTCTAGCTTGAGCAACGCTTGTTACTACTAAACCAGAAATAATACCTGCCATAATAATTGTTTTTTTCATTTATTACTCCGTATTAAAGTTAGTTAATTTAACGTTGCTATTTTTCTATTAAAGACATTAATGAAATATTTCACTTATATTACAGTTTTATTACAAAATAAGTTATCTTTAGCTTAAAACAATAAAAAAATAAGATATGTTACAGAATTGTTACAATTGTTTAAATTAATCTGTGTTAGCAAGCGGAAAAGTCATAGCAAAATGAGTTGATTCTTTAGGTGTACTTTTTATTTCTAAAGTTGCTCTATGCTTAATTAAAATATGTTTTACAATGGCAAGACCAAGTCCAGTGCCGCCAAGTTCTCTTGATCTAGCTTTATCGACTCTAAAAAATCTTTCAGTTAATCTATCTAAATATTTTTCTGGAATTCCGTCACCTTGGTTTATTACACTTACAATAACCTCATCTTTCCTAAATTGTTCAATGCGAACAAGAATATCAGATTTTTCATAACCATACTTAATGGCATTTTCTAATAAATTCACAAAAACCTGATTAATCTCATCTATATTACCAATTATAAAACATGGATCGTTAGTGTTTTGCCTCAAATCTTCTAATATTAGATTATTTTGTTTACTTAAACCTCTCTCTTTAATTGATGAAATAACATATTGAATAGGATTTATTAGAGATATGTTTGTATTTGGTGTGATATGCTCTTCTGTTTCCACTTTAGATAGTGACAAAATATCATCAATTAATCTATTCATTCTTTTGGCTTCTTCATCCATAATATTTAAAAATTTTCTTTTGGTGCTTTCATCTTCTACGTTTCCATTTAGTAGGGTTTCAATAAAACCGACCAAGCTCGTAAGCGGCGACCTTAACTCATGACTTACATTTGCCACAAAGTCTCTTCTAACTTTTTCAAGATTTCTTTGCAGTGTCATATCTAAAAGCAAAACACCAAATAGATTATTTTCAATTTTTTTAACTTTTATTAGCAATGATCGCTTTAAAGCATCATCTATCTGATAATTAAATTGATCATGAAAAACACCGTTTTCATAGCTTGTATTTAAATTTTTGAGCTCTTCTATATCAACTAAATGATGAATAAACTTACCAATTAAGTTTTCACCTAAATATTGTTTTGCCAGATTATTAGAAAATAATATACAACCCAAATCATCACAAAAGAGAAGACCATCTTCAAGAAGTTGACTTACATTACTTATATTATCTGGAATAGATTTTTTTTTCATAATTAAATAATAAGCAAAAATTAATAAATTTGTAATATAAGTTTTATAATTGGTTATTTATATTAAATTTATATTAAATTTATTAATATTTAATATTTTTTCTTTAAGGTCAAAAAATGGAAACTCTTGCTGTAAATGGTATAGGGAGAATTGGAAAGCTAGTAGTAAAGTTATTAGTTCAAAATCAATATAACTTAACTCACTTAAATGAAATAAACGGTAACACTGACTCATTAATACATAGCATTGAATTTGATAGTATTCATGGAAAATGGCATACAAATATTGAAGAAAGTAAAGATGAAATAAAGATTGATGGCAAGTCTATAAAAGCAACTTTTATTGAAAATATTAATGACCTCAGCTTAGATGATGTAGACATTATGATTGACTGCACAGGTGTACACAAAAGTTCTTCAAAACTTCAGAAATATTTTGACAAAGGTGTAAAAAAGGTAATTGTTTCAGCACCAATAAATGAGGATAATATTGTAAATATTGCTTATGGAGTTAATCATAATATTTATAAACCAAAAGAACATAATATAATAACAGGAGCAAGTTGTACGACTAACTGCATAGCCCCAATTATTAAAGTTTTACATGAAAACATTGGTATAAACCACGGTTCTATAACAACTATTCATAATTTAACTAATAGTCAAACTCTAGTTGATATTCCTCATAATGACCTTAGAAGAGGCAGGTCTGCAATTAATAACTTAATACCTACCACCACAGGTTCAGCTAAAGCTATTTCACTAATTTATCCAGAATTAAAAGGAAGATTAAATGGACATGCCGTCAGAGTCCCTATTTTAAATAGTTCTTTAACTGATTGTGTTTTTGAAATGAAATCATCAACTAACAAGGATCAAATCAACAACCTGCTTAAAACAGCAAGTGAAACCGAATTAAAAAATATATTAGGATACGAAGAACGTCCATTAGTCTCAACTGACTTTATAAATGACCCTAGAAGTTCAATTATTGATAGTCCATCTACAATGGTTGTCAATGATACACAGGTTAAAATCTACGCTTGGTATGATAACGAATGGGGTTATGCCAATAGATTAGTTGATATAGTAAATATGGTGATCAAAGCTACTTAAAATAATGATCAAACTTAATAATAATGAAATTTCTTTTGCTCTAATCACTCTTGCTTATTGGTTTTTTATGTTAACTGATGGCGCATTGAGAATGTTAGTTTTACTTCATTTTCACGTTTTAGGTTATACACCCCTTCAATTAGCATATCTATTTTTATTATATGAATTTTTAGGCATGATTACCAACCTTGGAGCTGGATGGATAGCTAAAAAATTTGGTCTCAATACTACATTGTTTGCTGGGATAATCCTTCAAATATTCTCTTTAATGATTTTAACTCAACTAGATCAAACATGGAGCACTACTTTATCAGTTCTTTTTGTAATGTTTACACAAGGCTTGTCTGGTATTGCTAAAGATTTAACAAAGATGAGCGCTAAAAGCTCAGTTAAGCTACTCTCCCCTAATAAAAACTCAAAATTATTTAAATGGGTTTCTCTTATGACTGGATCCAAGAATGCTGTTAAAGGATTTGGTTTCCTAACAGGAGCTCTTCTTCTCTCTTTTACTAGCTTTGAAACCTCACTTAAAATAATGGCCTTAATTCTTGCTTTAATGTTCATACTATTATTAATTAATTTAAAAACTAATATTTCTGAAGTTAATAAGAAGTCAAAGTTTTCAGAAGTTTTTTCTAAAAACAAAGATATTAATTACCTTAGCCTTGGAAGAGTTTTCCTTTTCGGATCTAGAGACACATGGTTTGTTGTAGGGTTGCCTATATTTTTATACTCAGCCTTATCGGATGGTTCATTGGATGGAAATAAAAAAGCCTTTTTTATTATAGGAACATTTATGGCAGCCTGGACTGTATTTTACGGACTTGTTCAAGCCATTACTCCCAAAATATTATCAAAAGATAAATCTTTCAGCAAACAAACTAAGTTCTGGGCTTGGTGTCTAACAATAATTCCACTGCTCTTGATAAGCTTCAACTATTATTTTGAAGAATATAGTATTTACAATGTTACATTTTTACTTTTTATGTTTGGATTTGTTTTTGCTATAAATTCATCTATTCATTCTTTTTTAATTTTAAATTATACAAATAACAAAAGAGTAACACTTGATGTTGGATTTTATTATATGTCCAATGCTTTTGGAAGATTAATTGGAACGCTATTATCTGGACTTGCCTTCCAATATGGTGGTTTTACAATGTGCCTTTTCATCACTTCAATTTTACTATTACTAAATAGATTATCTATAGAAAAACTAAATTTAAAAACCGTTGAACCTTAATTAAAACTCTCTACTGTTTCGTTTTGTTTCGATAAACTAGATCTATAAATAGCCTCTAATACAGATATGTTTTGAAACTTTTCAACATCCGTGAAAAGATATTTACTTTGGCCTTGAATGCTATCTATGAAATTGTGAATATTTGCAGACACGGTATCTGTCCATTCAAAATTTTCTTCTTTAACCGTGCCATCATTCATAACTATTTTCATGAAAGAAGGGCCTGGTGTATCTGGGTGGGAACTGTCAACTAATTCAACCCAGCCACTTTCTCCCCAAATGGTTACTCTTTGGTAGTGGGGTGTCTTTAATATTGCTGTGATTTGAGCATTAAGCCCAGAAGAGTGTTGTAAATTTGCTGTAACCACATCACCTGTTTTAAATTTGAGAGCCCTCTTTGCAGTAGAAGCAAAAACTTTGTCTACTGGGCCAAATAACCAAATCATAAGATCTGTTAAATGTACTCCCATACCTGTCATTCCAGCAGCAGGTGCAAATTCCGGATCGGCTCTCCAATTATCAACTGGAAGGTTAGCTAATTTATCATGACTGAAATGCGCCTCAGCATGCATAATATTGCCCAGTTTATTACTATTTATAATTTCTTTTAATCTAATCCATCCCTTTTCAAATCGTCTTTCATGACCAACGCCAAGAACTAACCCATTTTGATTACAAGCATTTATCATTTCTTTAACTTCAGATGATTTTAATGAAAGAGGCTTTTCACAAAAAACATGTATTCCCAATTTTGATGCTTTAAGTGTTTGTTCCATATGAAATGAATTAGGAGTACACAAAACTATTGCTTCAAACGTTTTGGAATTCAAAGCATCATCCAAATCTTTATAGATCTCTAGATTATTAGCTTTTGCTAGTTTTAAAGCCTCTTGATCTGGAAAAGGATCAATCAAATTTACGATTTCAAGTTTATTGGAACGTGACAATCTTTCGATCATCACTTTTCCCCACCAACCAAGACCAGCAATTGAAATTTTAATAGCCAAATTATTACTAAATCATGGTGATGGAATTAATTGATCATTTTGCGGAACAAGCCAACCTTTTTGGATAGCTGGCCTATCTGCCATTTCTTTGTACCACCTAGTGACATTTGGAAATTCATTTAAATCTATTTCTTGCCAATCAAATCTAGCAGTCCATGGCCAAATTGATATATCTGCAATACTATATTCTTTTCCAGATATATATTGATGCTGACCAAGACGTTTATCCATAACACCGTATAATCTTCTTGCCTCTTTAGAATATCTCTCTTCAGCATAAGCAGATTTTCCCTTGTTATACTTAACAAAGTGATGCACTTGACCAAACATCGGCCCTACTCCACCCATTTGCCACATTAACCATTCAATGGTTCTATAATATTCATCAGAATTAGATTTATTAATTAATTTTCCACTTTTTTCAGCCAAATACATTAGAATTGCACCTGATTCAAAAAGCGAATAGTTATTATTTTCTTTATCTACTATTGCTGGAATTCTATTATTCGGAGAAACCTCTAAAAAATGAGGCTGAAACTGTTCGTCCTTAGCTATATTTATAGGAAACACATTATAAGCCATTCCTATTTCTTCTAGCATTATAGAAACTTTTCTTCCATTTGGTGTATGCCAAGTATACAAATCTATCATATTCTTATCCTTACATTTAAAGAGTAATTACAATTCCACCTTTAGTTTTTCTACCTTCAAGCAAATTGTGTGCATCCACAATTTTTTCTAATGGTATTCTGTCATGAATAGCCACTTTTAATCTTCCATCAGCAATTCTACTATAAAGTTGATAGGAAGCATCGTTATACTCATCTCTATTTGCGATGTAAGTAAATAATGTTGGTCTAGTTGCAAATAAAGAACCTTTTGCAGACAACATAGCTAAATTAAAATCAGTAATAGGTCCTGATGCTTGCCCAAATAATGCCCATAAACCTCTAGGCTTCAGACAATCTAAAGATCCAGGAAAAACTGATTTTGCAACACTGTCATAAACAACATCACATTTTTGGTTATTTGTTATGCTCATTACTTCAGCAACAAAATCCTGGCTGTTGTAGTCAATGACATGATGGTAACCAGCTTTTTTAGCTGCTTCTACTTTTTCAGGGCCACCTGCTGTTCCAATCATAGTAGCGCCAATTTCACTACCCCATTGCCCCATCAATTGACCAACGCCACCAGCAGCTGCGTGAACAAGGGCAGTCATGCCACTTTCTAACTTAAATGTTAAGTGAAGCAAATAATGTGTAGTTAATCCTTTAAGTGTACTTGCAACTACATCATGATCATCTACATCTACTTTGATCTCTACTGCATGCGCAGCATTAATTAATGCATATTCTGCATATGCCCCAACAGGAGTTACATAAGAAACCTTATCACCTTCTTTTAAAAAATTAACGTCAGCTCCAACAGAATGAACATGCCCTACACCTTCTGATCCTGGAACCTTTATTTTTTCTTGATTTGGCCAAGGGTATAATCCAGTTCTGAAATAAGTATCTAAATAATTCAAACCAATAGCGTTATTTTTAACAACAATCTGCCCAGGACCTGGTGTTGGTATATCAGCTTCTATAAGCTTCATATTTTCTGCAGCACCGAAGTCAGTTAATTCTATCACTCTTTGTGTCATTGGACTCCCCTAAAATTTTAATAAAATCATTACATTTTATGATGACTTAAATCAAATTAGAATTTATGATAATCAAAATCAACGTTTTATAATTAATTACTTGTAAAACTAGCAATTATAATTATTTCTATAAAAAACAAATCAGGAGAATTTTATGAGTTTAGTATTGTCAGAATTACCGTATGCAATAGATGCACTTGCAGAGCATGGCATGAGTAAAGAAACAATGGAATATCACCATGATATTCATCACAAAGCATATGTAGACAACGGTAACAACTTGCTTAAAGGTACCGAATGGGAAAACAAAAGTTTAGAAGATATAATTGTAGGCACATATGACGCAAGTGGTGTGGCTCAAAATGGAATTTTTAATAACGTTTCACAACATTGGAACCATGAGCAATTTTGGCAAATGATGGGGCCATCAAAAGTGAGCATGCCTTCAGAATTAGAAAATGCTATAACTGAATCATTTGGAAGCGTAGATAAATTTAAAGAAGATTTCTGTAATGCTGGTGCAACTCAATTTGGTTCTGGTTGGTGCTGGCTTGTAAAAGACAAAGATGGAAGTTTAAAAGTTACTAAAACTGAAAATGGTGTTAATCCAGTTTGCTTTGGACAAACTGCACTTCTAGGATGTGATGTATGGGAACATTCATATTATATAGACTTTAGAAACAAAAGACCTGTCTACTTGAAGAATTTTGTTGATAATCTTGTGAATTGGGAGAATGTTGCTTCAAGACTGTAAAGCAATCAATCTCATTAAAATAAAAAGGTGCTAATTAAGCACCTTTTTTTATGCTTTCCATAACAATATCAAAATTTAAAAAAAAGCATTTGCTATTATTTTCTTCATCAAATCCCTGTTCAAGTTTTCTTATTAAACTTTTTTTAACGGCAAAAACAGTATCACTCTCTAAATATTTATCTCCATCTATAAATGCATGGGTTACAAGATCTTTGTAACCATTTGCTTTTACCATAAAATGAACATGCGCTGGTCTAAATGGATGTCTGTCTAAACTGTTCAAAAGATCCCCAACTGGCCCATCTACAGGTATCGGATAATATTGTGGTTTAACAGTCCTAAACATGTACGATCCATCATTTTGAGACATGAAAGTACCCCTTAAATCAACTAAATTTCCTTCTTTTTGAACGTCATATAATCCATCTGGACCAGATTGCCATACTTCAATACTTGCTCCTGAAATTGCGTTATTGTTAACATCAACAATCTTTCCTTTAACAATACAATTTTCACCCTCGACGTTATTTGCGATATTATCACCATTATTCATTTTTGAAGATGGAGTATAAAACGGCCCCAAAACTGTTGTTTCTGTTTGGTTTTTAGACTTTCTATTATTAATGGCATCTAGTAACATTGAAACACCTAAAACATCTGATAAAAGTATAAATTCTTGCCTTCTATCGTCACTCATATGGCCTGTTTTCGTTAAAAACATAATTGCCTTCATCCATTCTTCTTCAGTTGGCTCAACTTCTTTAACAACTTCGTGTAAATGAGTAATTATAGAACTCATAATTTCTTTAAGCCTATTATCTTTGATTCCAGCAAAACTATTCAAAACAGCTTCTGTTGCATTCTTCTCGTTAAAGTCCATTTTTTCCTCTTTATCAAATTAAATCATTTAAAGTTTTAGTGAATAATTCAGCACCCTTTTCAATATTTAAATTCCAATTTTCAGGTGAGTTTTCATCAGCATTGTCTGTAATGTATTTATAACAGATAAATTTAATTTTATTTATATAACAGAACTTTGCAATTGAATAGCTTTCCATATCAACTACATCTGATTGTATTATTTGTTTTTCAACTGCAAAATTATCTCCTGTTCCACATGAAAAACCTTCATAATCCAATGAGATTGTATTTACCTTATCAAAAGGGGTTTCACCATATTCAAAGCCTAGTGGCCTAACATCCATATCTCTTTGAAAAAATTTATTTACTTTAATCAAACCACTTAATTTTGGATTTAAAGAACCTACAGTTCCGTAATTTATTATAACATTTGGCTTATATAAATTAAATGCAGTTACAACTGATAAAGCAGCATTTACTTTCCCAACACCAGTGTAATAAATATTCCAAGTTGGTATTAGTTGTTTTGGAAGCTCTTTTTCAAGTGCAACTAGTAAAACAGTGTTTTTTGGGTCAAGCGGTTCAATCATTATACTTAACAAGCGAATATACTTTTGAATTTAAGTTTTTATGACCATTTAATTTTACAAGCTCTATAACAGTTAGTGAAAATAATACGTTTCCTTCTTTATTATTTATCAACTCTTCACCACATCTTAAAGTTCCACCAGTGGCAAGTAAATCATCAACTAAAATTATGTTTTTGTTTTTTAAGTTAATGTTTTGTCTAATAGACATTTTTGATATGCCATATTCTAAACTGTATTCTTTTGTTATTACTTTGCCGGGTAACTTCCCTTCTTTTCTAATCATAAAAGATCCAACACCTAAAGCATCAGCTAACAATGTAGAAAACAAAAAACCTCTTGCATCAATACCTCCAATATAATCAACATGATATGATTTTATTATATCTAAAAAAGATGCTTTAACATAACTCATAGCTTGATAATTTGCTATTAAAGAGCTGATATCTTTGAATAAAATTCCCTTTACTGGGAAGTCTGGAATTTCTTCAATATAATCTTTAAGTTTCATAATTTAATTATCCTTTATGTAATTATATGTTAATCATAAATTATAAATATTTAAATCTTTATAGATAAAACATGAATTATTTAATGCCACACAGCCCCACAAGGGATATCCAAATAACAAAAACTGGATTATTAAGTAAATTAAATTTTGTAGTTAAAGATATGTGCAAAATTAAAAACCTTAGAACATCTTGCGGGAATCCTGATTTCTATGAAAAATGCCAGCCTGCAGATGATTTTGCACCCTTCTTAAAAAAAATTTTAGAGGCTGGGGCAACTTTAAAAGGAATAACAATATGTGATGAGTTTTTTTACTCATTAATTGGTGAAAATGGTCACTACGGAACACCCACTAACTTAAATGCTCCTGGGTGCGTGCCTGGTGGATCAAGCTCAGGTTCAGCCGCTGCATTAACTACAAACTTATATGATTTTTCAATTGGATCTGATACTGGTGGTTCAGTAAGGGTGCCTGCTTCTTTTTGTGGTCTGTTTGGCATAAGACCCACACATAATAGAATTAACACAGAAGATGTTTATCCAATGGCACCAAGCTTTGATACTTTAGGCTGGTTTGCTAAGGATATTGATATTTTTAAGAACATCGGCTCTGTTCTTTTAAATTCAAATGAAAAAACTGAATTTTCATTTAAAGAGTTTGTGATAGCAGAAGATATTTTAGAATTAGCAAGTCCCGAGATTATTAAGCTTTTTAATAATTGTATTAATAATAAATTCTCAGAAATAAAAAAAATTCGTCTATCAAAGCATTGTAAAGAAGAAATTGCAGATAATTTTAGAATTCTTCAAGGTGGAGAAATACAGGAAAATATTATTCCTTGGATTTTAGAAAACAAACCAAAAATATCACCTGAAATAAATAATAGAATTGAAATGGCAATAAAGATAACAACTGATGAAATTAATAAAGCTCAAAAGTTTAGGGAAAACCTTAAAGTAGAAATTGAAAAATCATTGCCAAAAGGAATAATTGCTGTTTTCCCAACCACACCTTTTTCATCACTAAAGTGCGGCCAAAGTGATGAACAATTAGCTTCATACAGAAAAAAATTAATGGAGTTCACATCAATAGCCGGAATGACATCAAGGCCACAAATTTCAATGCCAAAATTTAAAGATAATACTGGCCCTATTGGTATATCATTATTAGGATGGCAATATAGTGATGAAGTTTTATTAGAAAAATTAACGTATTTATAAAGGGATATTTATGACTCGAATTAAAGATTGGTCAGTAGAAAATTTAACTGAAGAACAAAAAGAAATCCATGATACTATTGTGAGCGGCCCAAGAGGTCATGTCGTTGGCCCACTCAGAATTTGGCTCAACAACCCAGGCCTAGCAAGAAGTGCTCAAACAGTTGGAGAATACGCAAGATATGGAACTTCACTGTCAAAAGGGTTGTCAGAATTAGCTATTATAACTACTGGAAGAGTCTGGTCATCTGCATTTGAATGGGAGCATCATGCTCCATTGGCCATTGAAGGCGGAATAGATCCAGAAAATGTAAATATTATTAGCATGGGACAAAGGCCAAATTTTACAAAGGCAGAAGAAGAAGCTGTTTTTGATTTTGCTGCTGAAGCTAATATTTTAAAAAATGTTTCTGATAATACTTATAATAATCTTGTAAACATACTTAACGAAACAGCAGCAATAGACATAGTTGGCATCTGCGGTTATTACAGCTTAATTTCAATGACACTTAATGTTTTCAAAGTTCCAAGTGATACTGATAAATGGCCATTGCCAGAAATTAAAGATTTTTCCAAAATGCTCAAAAGTTAATTATTACTAGGAAATGTGTATTGAGCACCAGAATGATGGCCGGAAGGCCATCTTCCTGTAACAGTTTTAAGCCTAGTATAAAACCTTACTGCTTCCATTCCATAAACCCCATGACCTCCAAATGCAGATCTTTTCCATCCACCAAAAGAGTGATATGCCACTGGAACTGGAATAGGAACATTTACACCTACCATACCAATTTGACACTCATTTGAGAATTTTCTTGCAACACCACCATTTGTTGTAAAGATGGCTGTTCCGTTCCCATATTCATGTTTATTTACAATATCTAAAGCATAATCAAAATCTTTAGCTCTAACCATTGATAAAACTGGACCAAAAATTTCTTCTTTATAAATGGACATATCAGTTGTTACATTGTCAAAGAATGACCCACCAATAAAAAAACCATTTTCATAACCTTGAAGTTTCAAATTTCTTCCATCAACGACTAATTCAGCTCCTTCTTCTACGCCCTTATCAATATAATTTTCGACTTTCTGAAGATGATTTGAAGTTACTAATGGACCCATTTCTGAGTCAGGATCTAATCCAGGTCCTATTTTTAAATTTTCAATTTTTGGCTTTACTATCTCTTTTATTTTATCCCCAGTTCCCTCACCTACTGGTACCACAACTGAGATAGCCATACACCTTTCTCCAGCGGATCCAAAAACTGAACCCATAATTGCATCACCTACCATCTCCATATCAGCATCTGGCATCACAACCATGTGGTTCTTAGCACCTCCCATAGCTTGTACTTTTTTACCATATTTAGCTGCTTCACTATAAACGTACTCAGCAATTGGGGTGGACCCTACAAAGCTTACACCACTTATATCTTTATGTTGTAAAATCGCATCTACAGTCTCTTTTCCACCATTTACTAAATTTAAAACTCCTGGTGGTATCCCAGCTTCTAAAACAATTTCAGATAACAACCTAGTTGAACTTGGATCTCTTTCAGAAGGTTTGAGAATGAAACAATTACCGCATGCAATCGCTACTGGAAACATCCACATTGGCACCATCACTGGAAAATTAAATGGCGTTATTCCTGCGCAAATTCCCATAGGTTGATAATCGGACCAACTATCAATAGATCTACCAACATTACTAGTGTAATTACCAGCAAGATGATTTGGGATTCCACATGCAAACTCAACAACTTCCAATCCTCTACCAATTTCACCTAGCGCATCATCAAAGGTCTTACCATGTTCTTGAGAAATTAATTTTGCCAATTCATTTTGTCGGAATTCAATTAATTCTTTTAGCTTGAACATTTTCCTAGCTCTGACTATTGGCGTAGTATTAGACCACTCAGGAAAAATTTCTTTTGCTGACTTAACAGCCGCATTTATACAATCGGATGTTCCCGAGACAACTCTTGCTGTTTCCTCACCAGAAGCAGGATTAAAAACTGGGGTAGATGAAAGCCCAGAAAAATTAGCACTTTCCCCATTAATAAAGTGGTCAATTAATTTCATTATTACTCCAAAGAAAATTATTAAATTATTTAAAATTGATTTATAATACTGCAAAAAACTTTTATGAAAGTAAATTGAAAGTTTGATTTAAATGAATAAAAAAAAATTAAAATATCGAGTAACCTATTTAGAAATGAATAGAAAGCCAAGTTTTGATTGGCCCAAAAATTTAAAACATAAACTTAGTATATTATTAGCCGAAAGTTTTCCTGCTTGGTATTTTTTATTCTTCTACAAACAAGTTGGGAAAAATTACTATTGGACAGATTGGTTAAGAAAAAGTGAAGATGAAATCGATGAATTCGTAAATGATAAAAATGTACTACTTTATACATTAATCAAAGATGGATGGCCAGTTGGTTTCTATATGTTGGATTATAGAAAAAAAGATATTTGTGACCTTAGTTTCTTTGGTTTAGTTGACGAAGTGATTGGTATAGGTTTAGGAAAATATTTATTGCAAACAGCTATATTAACAGCATGGGATAGTAAAAAAATTAAAAAACTAACTGTTAACACCTGTTCTCTTGATCATAAAAGTGCAATTTACCTATATCAAAAACATGGTTTTACACCCGTAAAATACAAAGATTTAGAAAAAACAGTTTAAATTAGTGAAATTTTTTGCCTTCCAAAAACATTCCTGGTCTATTTTGGGTGGCACTATCTTCTTGCCAAACAACCTCTCCGTTTACAAGAACATTTTCAATGCCATCAGCATGAAGTTTAGGTGATTGATATGACGCTTTATCAATTACTGTTTCAGGATTAAAGATAACTAAATCTGCATAATTACCTATATCAATTGTCCCTCTATTTTCAAGGCCAAAAACCGAAGCACTTTTACCCGTCATTTTATAAACCGCCTCTTCAAGTGGAAAAAGTTGCATCTCTCTAGAATATTTACCTAAAACTCTAGGAAAGGTTCCCCACAAACGTGGATGAGGATGCCGATCCCCAGGTATACCGTCAGATCCAATCATAGAGCCTGGAAATTGTAAAATTCTGTTTAAGTCCTGATCATCCATTTGAAAATAAATAGCCCCTGCTGGATATAATTTATCAATTGTTTCATCAATACTAGTTCCAAATTGTTGAGCTAAATCATTTAAATCCTGTCCTGAAATATCAGGATAGTTATCAGACCATGTAACTAAAACTTTATCTGCACGCTTAACAAAGTTTTTTAATAGCATGGTTGAGCTAGCGGTATATGGATAACAGTCAAGATCAAGAAAATTATTCTTTTTAGCCTCTCCGATTAATTCTAATGTTTTTTTGCTTTTTCCCCAATTTTCTCTTCCTGCACATTTATGATGCGAAATTACAGTTCTAACTTTAGCTGTAGAAGATATATTAATAGTTTCATTTACAGATTTTATAACATCAACTGCTTCATTACGCATATGTGTTGTAAAAATTCCATCAAATTCAGGTAATATTTTTGCTAACTCTATAATTTCTGATGTAGGAGCATCGTTTGCTGCGGGGTAAGCTAAACCAGTTGACAAACCAATAGAACCATCCTCAAGAGCTAATTTTAGCTTATCAACCATTTTAGAGATTTCATTTTTTGTTGCTGGCCTAGCAAATTCACCATTCATAGCCTCAACTCTAAGCATTGAATGTCCAGTTAATAGAGCCAAATTTACAGAACTTGGTTTATTGTTAAACTCTTCTTTATAATCACTTACACGAGGAAACCTAAATACTTCTGATTTTCCTAGAAGTGCTATTGGGGCTGGAACTTCACCTTTATAACTAAATGGTGCTAAACTAATACCGCAATTACCTGCAACACAGGTCGTAACTCCTTGACTTATTTTCGAAGACATAGATGGGTCTAGAAAAACATTATCATCATCATGTGTATGGACATCAATAAAACCTGGTGAAATAATCTTGTTTTCTGCATTTATCGTATGTTTTGCTCTAAAGTTAGATAAAAAATGATTTTCTGATGGATCTCGAACATCACCATTTTCAGGAGGAAAAACCCCTATTATTTTTCCTTTATCAATAACAATATCAGACTTAAATTTTGGAGCACCTGTACCGTCAATTACTTCACCATTTTTAATATGAACGTCAAATATATTCATCTTATACATCCTAAAATTTATATAGTTAATGATAATACAAATTATTAAAAACTTCTATAAATACAATAATGCTATGTTTAAATTAAAATTCTATCTATAATGTAACGTGAATTAATAATCTGGGGAGAAACCATATGTCTTCAATATTAACAAATTTGAGAAGTGCTGTAATAACAGGTTTTGTTTTTGCAATAATATTAATTTTCTTTTTAGCTCAAGGATCTTTTGACCAGACTGCTTTTAATATGTGGCTTCTTAGATGGATGCATGTTTTATCTGGAGTTATGTGGGTTGGAATTTTATATTATTTCAACTTTGTACAAATTCCAAACATGCCTAACATTCCAGATGATCAAAAGCCTGCAATAAGCAAGGTAATTGCTCCAGCTGCATTATGGTGGTTTAGATGGGGAGCAGTAGCGACAGTTGTGACAGGTTTTATTTTAGCTCATCTAAATGGTTACCTTCATGATGCTATGACTTTTTCAAATGGACATTGGCCTATAGGAGTGGGAATGTGGCTTGCTATAATAATGTTTCTAAATGTATGGTTAGTCATTTGGCCTAATCAAAAGAAAGCACTTGGAATTGTAGAAGTTGATGCTGAAACTAAAGCAAATGCAGCAAGGAAAGCAATGCTATTTTCCAGAAAAAATACAATTTTGTCTATCCCGATGCTAGTTGCAATGACGGTTGCACAAAATAGTTTTTCATAGTTGTTTTGTTAAAAGGGTATTAAAAAAAATAATACCCTTTTAAATTACTTTAATGCCATGTTCCAAAAATCAACTTCAAGCAAAGTTGCTTTGTTAAAAATTTTGTTTACCTGAACCCACTTATATGTATTTTTATAATTGTTACCAAGCCTAATTAGAAATGAATTGTCTATTAATTGAGATACATTTTTACAAACATCTTGGTATTCATTACTAGCATAGGTTTCAATCCATTTTTGATACATGACATTATCAGGTTTAAAATCCTTTAAATTCAAACCAATTTCACCATACCCAAGGACACATGGAGCTAATGCAGATAACAAATCTAAAAAATCACCCGAATAACCTAACTCAAGCACATACCTAGTGTAAGCTATATTTTCATTCTGCTCATCTGTGCTCTCTAAATCAGTTTTTGAAATTCCATACTCATCACACAAATCAATATGCAATTGCATTTCAAAATTAATAAGGTCATTGACTGTGCTTGCAGAAATTTTCATTTCATCTAGGTTATCTGATTTTAAAACAGCTAAAGACCAGGCTTTAGAGAATTGAATAAGAAAAAGATAGTCTTGTTTTAAATAATTTAAAAAACAATCTTTTTTTAATGAATTATCTGATAATTGTTTTAAAAAATCATGCTTAGTATAAAGGAGCCAATTTTGAAGATTATTTTTTTTTAAAGATTCAAAAATCAATCCGTAAGACATTCAAACTTTTCCTTTTAATTTTTTATACATGAGAATAAATTATTTAGATGAGTATTAACAACACATCTCAAGACAAAGTAAATAATTTTTTTAAAAATTTAGAAAATTTTAAATCACACAATATTTTTATTCACACAGATAAAGATACATCATTAAAACATGCTAAAAAAGCAGATAGTAGGATGAAAAAGCTATCTCAAATTGATGGGGAACTATTTGCAGTAAAAGCAAATATTAAGGTTAATTCATTTCCTTTTCATGCTGGTATTGAAGAATTTAAAAACAATATATCTTTTGAAGATGATCCAATTATAAAAATAATTAAGAAAAATGGAGGAATTATTATTGGATTAACTAATATGGATGAAGCCGCATTTGGAGGAAGCACCTCATCTAGCTTTTACGGAAGATGCCTTAACCCTAGAAACATGAAATTCTCTGTCGGAGGCTCATCAGGAGGAAGTGCAGCTACAATCTCATCTGGTTTAGCTCATAACGCTATTGGTACAGACACAATGGGATCAGTTAGAATACCAGCATCTTATTGTGGAGTTTCTGGTTTTAAGCCATCCTCAAAATTTATTAGTAACAAAGACCTGATTTTATTAAGTAATACATATGATACAATAGGATTTTTTGGGAAAAATATAAATAATATCAGTAATTTATTTAATTTAATTAATAATAGGGATTACAATATCCCACTTAATATAAAATGCATTGTACCAACTCAAATTTTTGAAGATCAAATTGAAGCTAATGTTCTAGAAAATTTTAAAAAGACTATTCTTTTACTTAAAAAAAATAATATTCAGGTTATAGAAAAAGAATTAAATTACTGGAAACCAAACCTTCATAGAAAAGCATTATTAAAAATAGTAGAGAATGAAGGTGCTAAAAACTTAAGTGATTTATTAGTAAATAATAAAAGCAAAATAACAAAACTTTTAAGATACAATTTAGAATTTGGTCAAAATATAAACAAAACAGATATAAAAAAAATTAAAGAAGACTTATTAAAATTAAAAGTTAAAACACAAAATATTTTTGAAAGTTTTGATTTAATATTAACACCAACTACACCACAATCGGCATTCAATATTGAAAAAGAACAGCCCTTAAACCAAGCTAATTTTACTTCTCTTGCCAATATATCAGATCTTCCTTCAATATCGCTACCTCATAACGGAACTTATGAACAACCTTTTTCTATCCAATTAAATGCAGCGAATAATAATGATAAAATTTTACTAAAAATATCTTCAATTTTTGAAAAAATATTGCAATAGTTGTCATTTGAGAGGAAATTTTATGTGGTCAAATCCAAGAGTTCCTTATGAACTGGCTTCAAAAAGAAAACAACTAACACCACCTAATGGAAAGCCAATTATAGTTCATGTTGTTATGAATGTTGAATATTGGCCATTTGACAAAAATATGCCAAGGGGTATCCTTCCCCCGCCTCACGGAAAAGTCGCAGATCCACCTGATTTACCAAATTTTTCTTGGGTTGAATATGGAATGAGAGTTGGCCTACCTAGACTGATGAAACTTTTTTATGAAAATAATATTCCAGTTTCTGCATTTATTAACGCTCAAGTGGCACAGATTTATTCTTCAGCATTTGAAGAAATTTGCAAACTTAAATGGGAATTAGTTGGTCATGGCTGGTTTCAAGAGTCTCTAAGGGTAGCCAAAGACGAAGAAACTGTAATTAAAAAAAGTTTGAACCTCTTAAGAGAATTATCAGGACAACAAGTAAGAAGTTGGTTTGGTCCAGGTGGTGGAGAAACAGAAAACACACCTGAACTTCTTAAAGCAAATGGCATTGAATTCTTGCATGATTGGTTAATTGACGAATTACCGTGCTGGATGAGAACCAAATTAGGACCGATAGTGGCAATGCCGTACACCTTTGAATTAAATGATGTACCAATTTGGACAGTTCAAAATAATGCATGTGATGAAATGTATAAGAGAGTCAAAGCAACTCTAGAAATATTTGAAACCGAAAAACAATCAAATACAAAGATTATGACATTAGCACTTCACCCACACATAGTTGGAGTTCCGCAGAACTTTTATTATTTAAAAAAAATAATAGAGGATTTACTGGGAAGGAATGATGTTGTTTTTATGACCTCTAGTCAAATTGGTGATTGGTTTATTAAAGAAGATGGTTCATATGGAGAAGGACTTAAACCATTTCTAAAAAGTCCACCTGAATAGTTTACTCATTATGTAAAATAAAGTCATCTAACTTCCAATTAAGAATAACTTGATCATTTAATTTTATGTTATCCACTCCTTCACTTGATCTTACTTGTATTTCTTCATCATTGCTCAGTAAAACTAAATATCGAACAAATTGACCAAGAAAAGTGATTTCAGTCACTTTACCAACAATTGAATTTTTTTCATTTGTTTTTGATTTTACATTTTTTTTAATTTGAATTGATTCAGATTTTATTGACACACTTACTTCTTGGTTTTTTGACACGTCATAATTGTTATTGGCAATTTCTATTTTATCATTGCTTATATCTAAAACGATTTTTGATTTATTAAGATTATGTATCTTTCCAATTAAGATATTTTTTTCACCTAAAAATTCAGCCGTAAATTGCTTTTTAGGTTTGTTATATATTTCTTGTGGAGTACCCTCTTCTATCATTTTGCCATCGGCTATTATTGCTATTCTATCTGCTACTGACATAGCTTCTTCTTGGTTATGAGTAACATGAACAAAACTTATACCAACTGTCTTTTGAAGTCTTTTTAACTCAATACACATGTCTTTTCTTAATTGAGCATCTAGCGCTGATAACGGCTCATCAAGCAACAAAACGTCATTTTCAAGTATAAGCGCTCTAGCAAGCTGAACTCTTTGCTGTTGTCCTCCAGATAGTTCATGAGGCTTTCTTTTGTGCAACCCAGTAAGCCCAACTAAATCCATCATTTTGTTAACTTTTTCGTCAATAATATTTTTTTCGATAGATTGTAACTTTAAACCATATCCAATATTTTGCGCAACGTCCATATGAGGAAACAGAGCAAATCCTTGAAAAACCATTGAAGTAGGTCTTTTATCTGGTGGTAAATTATTAACATTTTTTCCTTTTATTACAACTGATCCACTATCTGGTCTTATAAACCCACCAATCGATCTAAGAAGTGTAGTTTTTCCTCCACCACTAGGACCTAATAAAACAAAATACTCACCATCTGAAATGTTAAGATCAACATCGTTTAATGCATAAACATCTCCATATGTCTTAATTAAATTTTTCACTTCAATTGCATTACTTTTTTTCAACTTAAACTCCAAAATTTATTTATTTGGTTCTTTAACTATTCGTGTTTTTTTCTCTAATTCATCAGTTTTAATTGCTGTTACAATTAAAATAGCAGAGACAATAACTACAGCTACTAAACTCACAATAGATGCCATAGCGTATGACTCTTCAGACATGCCGGTATTCAACATTTGTGAAATCAATACTGAAGTAAAAGTATCAAAACCACCTTTTAATAAACTAGTTCTAGTATATTCATTAAAAGTTAGAATAACTACAAATGCACAAGCGCTAAAAACCCCTGCTCTAATTTGAGGAAATTCTATTTCCCAAAATGCTCTCCAGGCCGATGCACCCAAATCCCTTGCTGCTTCGGTTTGTTCGTTTCTATACCTAGCCATAGTTATCATAATAACAACAAAGACATAAGGTAATGTATATACAATAAGACCTATAACTGCTGTCATAATTCCTAGATCAAACCAAGTATCTAACGAATATATACCTGTATATTCAGCAATTAGCGTAAAAAACTTATTTAAATTTTTAAAAAACACTAATAATGCAGACGCCAAAATGTCAGCAGGCACAAACAATGGTGAAAGTAGTATAAAAACAATCCATACTTTTTGAGTGCTTTGTTTATAAAGTTTAGCTGATAGCAGTCCAAAAGGAATAACTATTGGTAAAGTAATAAGAGCTAAAAGCATTGTCCAACCTAATGCTCCAATTAATTGTTTGTCAGAAAAAACATTTTCATACCACTGAAAGGTAAAATTGTAATACTTTGCACCAAAACCAAGTTCATTAAATGAAATATAAACAGTGTAAAAAGTAGGAGCCATTAAAATAAAAACAGCAAAGGACAACCATCCCCATTTTAATAGAAGCTTCCATTTAGGTTGAAAATCATCTCTTTGTGACATTAACTTATGGGCTCCAATAATTTTGTTAGATTAAACAATCTATGGCCTAAATAAAGAAGCCCCATTAGTGTAAACATCATTATAGCGCTGACAGCCATTGCTAATGGAAAATCAAGAGCAATTATTGCCTGCGTTGCAATCAAACCTGCATTTACCGAACCTGGACCACCCAATATAGTTGGAATTAGAGCAATGCCTATTCCATTAACAAAGATAAAAACACTTCCTGCAAACAACCCAGGCGCAGCTAAAGGTAAAAATATATCTTTAAACATTCTTCTTCTATTAACACCTAAGTCAGCACAAACTTCAAAAATATAATTGGGTATAGCTTCCAAAGCTAGGAAAGTTGAAAAAATCATAAAAGGTAAAAAAGATACAATTTCACCAATCACAACACCAGTAGGAGTAAATACAAATATAGAGAAAGGACTATCGATTAAATTCATATCCATTAGAAAAGAATTGACAACACCATTTCTAGAAAGAATGGGTCTTAAAGCAAAAATTCTTATTATTTCAGAAACCATAAATGGAAGAATAAACAATAACATAACTCTGTGTTGAGCAACTTTTCTTACTCTTCTTCTTATAAATATTGCTATTGGAAAGCCTATAAAAAAGGCACAAACAACAGAAATAGACGAATGAAACATTGAAGAAAGAAAATTTTCCAACCTAGATGAAAAAAAGAAATTTTCATAAGAGAAAAATGTAAAAGCTGGTTCCATCCAAAACATTGTTCTTTCAAATACACTCCAAACAACAGTTAAAAGTAATGGAAGAACAAAAAATATAATCATAAAAATGATAGGAATTTTAAATAGAAAATTATTTTTTGAAATCATTAATTTACCAATGAGTTACAACCCTGCAAATTGCAGGGTTGTAAATTAATTTAATTTAAGCAGCTTGAACTTTAGCCCACCAGTCTTGATAAGCTCTCAATTCCTTAGGATACAAGTTCTGCCATGAATTACCTTTTACGGCCATCCTGTCAGCTTTATTTTTTAGTCTTTGAGCGATAACTGCCTTTTTATTAGCATCAAAGTCAGCTGGATTTGCTTCAACATACTCGTTAACACCAGTCATTTGAGGTGTAAAACCTAAATTAGCAAGTGTTCTTGAACCAAACCATGGTGATAGGTAAAGATCCATTAACTTATAAAAGTTATCTTCTTGTCCTCTTTGTTTACCACCTTTAGTGAGCATCCAAACGTTATTCCAAGTTTGGTGACCTTCTTTCATAGTTCCATAATGAATATCAGCACCTTTCTTTGCAGCAATAACTGCTATCGGCTCCCAACATGAAGAAACAAGCACTTCTTCACTCGCAAGTAAGTCAACACCATTTCCGAAACCATCCCAGAATGTTCTAAATTGTCCTTTCTTTTTCTGATCAATAAGAAATTGACATACACCTTTAACTTCAGATTTAGACATATCAGAAGGATTAACAATGTCTTGCTTGCCTGACTCTTTTAAATAAACTGCGGTAGTTGTTAAAGTTGGACCAGAGTCATTTTGCATAGCTGCGTAGCCTTTAAATTGACTGTCAAATAAAGCATCCCAGGTATCAATATCCCCTCCAACTTTAGTCTTATTATAAGCCATAGAGTCAGCATTTGAAATGTAAGGAACGCCCACGATTTCGCCTTTTCTATTTCTGATAGTATTAGCCGCAACATTTCCTTCTTTGTATTCAGGTATTAAGTTTTTCCAATTTTTAATTTTTGAGACATCTAAAGGAACAATTGCCTTATTGTCAGACATAGCATCTTCTTGTCCACCACCATTATCTGTAATAGCATCATAAAGTTTTTGACCATCACCAACAAAAAACTTCTGTATTGCCTGATCTGCCGAACCACTCTTTGCGGAGTACACAAGTGGAACACCTGCTTGTTTACCCATTTCGTCCCAAGTTTTTGTGACTTTAGCTACACCAATAGTCCAGATTTTTAATGGATCAGCTGCGAAAGCGTCCATAACAAACGATTGACTTAAAGAAGCTGATGCTGCCACCAATGCGCTATTCTTAAGAAAATCACGTCTATTTCCTTTATACATAAATTTACTCCTTATTATATTAAGCTTTCATTAGATCAGGATAAGGATATAATAGCAAAATAAATATAATTAATTTTAAACTAACTGCGAGTGTTAATGTTTTAGAAAAATGTAAATGATTAATGAATTTTTAGAACAAATATGTAAAGAACCTGATAAGCATACCTTACATAAAGCAAAATTAGCAATTATAGATTGGATTGGTTACTCGATTGCAGGAACTTTTTCAAAACAAGCTGATCCGTTTAAAAATTTACAATCAGAACTTCCAAAAGGAAGTTCTCTTAATCTTTTTGATAAAAAATCGTTAAGTCCACTTGACAGTGCTTTTATTAACGCAGCAGTTGGAAATATCTTAGAATTAGATGATGTTCATAGAACTTCAATTATTCACCCTGGAGATACTATTATACCCGCTACAATAGCAACATCATCCTTTAAGCATGTAAATGCTCTAGAGTTCTTAAAATCTTTGATATTGGGATATGAAACAGCAATAAGAATGGGAATATGCTTAGGGACTGATCATTATAACATTTTTTATTCAAGTGCCACCTGTGGGGTTTTTGGAGCTGCGGCAGCTTCAAGCTACATTCTTAATCATGATCAAGACAAAAATTTAGCTTTGACTAAATTAAATTACTCTATTCAACTTGCCACAATGAATTCTTCAGGAATATGGCAATGCAGAAAAGGTGAAGGCGAAGCTAAACAATATGCATTAGCTAATGCTTCAAGATCCGGATTAACATCAGCTTTATTAGCGCAAAAAAACGCTAAAACACCTGTTGACATGATAGAGGGAGAATTAGGATTTTTAAAAGCATTCTCTAATAAAACTAATTTTGATGCATTAATTAAAAAAGAAAATACACATTTAATAAATGAAGTCAGCAATAAACCATGGCCAGCATGCAGACACAGTCACCCTGTAATAGGTGTGGCATTAGAATTAAAGAAAATAATGAAAAAACAAAAAATTAATATTGAAGATATTAAATTTATAGAAATAGAAACTTATCAAACAGCTATTGATTTTTGTAACAAACCAATGCCATCAAGTGAAATTGAAGGGAAATTTTCACTTCAACATTGTTGTGCAATTTCTCTAATATTTGAAGATATAAAAGAAAGTTATTTTGAAAAAAGTATATTAAATAGTCATGAAATTGAGAGTTTACGAAAAAAAATTAAAGTTAATTCTAATAAACAGATGTCAATTAATTTTCCAAAAAACTATTCAGTACAAATTAAAATTAAATTCAATAATGATGAAGAACTCACTCAAAAATCAGATCATGCTAAAGGTGACCCAGAAAATCCAATGAGTGAAAAAGAAATATGTGATAAAACTCTTGACTTGGTTAATAGTCATATAAAAAACAAAAATTGTAATAATTTAATTGAAAAAATACTTAATACAAACATCGAAAATGATAAATCATCAATTGTGTGGTTTAATGACCTACAACAAATTATAAATGGAAAGGGATATTAAAATGTTAAAAGAAGCCATTTCTTTTTCAAAGCTAAATATTAATGAGGGTTGGGAATTGGCACCTGGTGCAGGTCCTGGAATTGAAATGAAAATGTTATCAGGAAGCTTGGATGAAGAAAAAAAAACTGGTGTAAGGACACGCTTAATAAGATTTTTACCTGGAGCATTTAATACCGAAGTTTTTGTTCATGATTATTGGGAAGAAGTTTATATGATCTCAGGATCAATTACTTTAGGAAATGATAAACCAGGAAATAAAAAAATCACAACACAATCTCCTGCATATGCATGCAGACCTCCAGGAACTGATCATGGACCATTCAGATCTGACGAAGGATGTATGTTTCTAGAAGTTCAATATTATAATAAAGATTAAAATTTTAATGAAATCAAACATACAAGATGCTTTAGAAAACAGCTTATCAGTAAATAGTTATTTATGGCCAAAAAATATTGATCCATACGAATTCATTGAGGCAATACTGAAAGCAGGAATTAAGAATATAGGATTACACACTGATTTTATTGAAGAATATGGGGTTAATAAATTAAAGCAAGAGTTAAGTCTTAACAAAATAAACGTTACAAGCATCAATTCTGTAGGATATTTTACTGATAACTTTTATTTCAAACAACACGATAAAATTTTTAATTATGCAAAAATATTAAAACCAGATGTGGTTTGCGTTATATCTGGTGGAATTCTTGGAGGGCCAAATCCAATTAGTTCTGAATATAATTTTGAAAATAAGAACCTTAATATTGAAAAAATAAGAAAACAAAGTTTAAGTCAGTTACTTTATTTATTTAACAAAGCTCAAGAACTGAACCTTACTTTAGGTTTAGAGCCTATTGGGAGTTGGGAAATACTTAAAAAAGGTCATTTTAATTCAATTCAAAGCTGTTTAAATCTTGTAAAAAAATACAAACATAAATTAATAATTGACCTATATCACAGTTTTGCAGATACAAGGCTTGAGAGTTTTTTAAAAAACTCTCCTAAATTAGGATTACTCCAATTTTCAAATATTAAATTTGATAATAATTTGAGGCCTATAGGTAGACTGACTTTGAACAAACAAAATAATGTAAATAATGTTGATATCTCAAAGTATTTAAAAACTGTTTTAAATAGAAAAGATAGAATAAACGTAGAATTTGAGATTTTTCAATCTGATATAAAAGAAGCTGATCCAAAACTAGTTATAACAAATCTTAAAAAAGAAATATTAGAACTGATATAAATTATTTATTAAGAAAATTTAGCGGCAGACCCTCTCTGTCCCATTGAACCTCAAGGAGATGACCTTGATATGATGCAGTTATATAAGCTGTTTTTAAATCTTTTGAACCAAAGCAAATGTTTGTAATATATGGATCTTCAAATTTTATAAACTCTACTAGGTCTCCACTCGGAGTAATAACTGATATACCACCGTTGAACAGAGTTCCAACACAAATATTTCCATTTTTTTCTACAGCAAGAGAATCAAATCTTTTAATTCCACCCTCATTATTTAATAATTTGCCACCATTAATTGAGTGTGGAAATTGAATTTTATTAATTTCACCTTCGCCAATTATATCAAATCCGTATAACTTACCACCTTCAGTTTCTGCAACATAAAGAGTTTTTTCATCAGGTGAAAGACCAATTCCATTTGGTGTCATTATAGGATGGATTACTTCTTTGATAAGCGATCCGTCAGATTTTGCCCAATAAATTGAGCCCCTATCCATGTCTCTTTCTCTTTGTTTGCCTAAATCTGTAAACCAAAAATTTCCATTTTTATCAAAAACAATATCGTTAGGTCCCTTTAGTGAAATCCCGTTGCATTCTTCATATAGTGTTTCAAACAGTCCAGTTTTAAGATTTACTTTTTGAATTTTTCCTCCTGAATAGGATTTAGACTGCAATATTGGTCTCATCCCTGCTGGCTTTGAGTTTATTTCCCATTCAAAACCGCCATTATTACATACATAACATTGACCATCGGGTCCAATAGCTGCTCCATTTGGGCCACCTCCTAAATTAGCGATAACCTCAACGTGACCATCTTTTGTAATTTTACTTAATGTACCTCTAGCAATTTCAACTAAAATTATTGACCCATCATTCATAAAAATTGGACCTTCAGGAAATTTTAGATTTTTAGCTAATATTTTATATTCTTTTTTAATCATATATTCTTTTCTTTATAGTTTAGACTTTGGCATATCTGATTTGAGGAATAACCCAAAACAATAAGGCTCCACAAAAAGTAAATATACTGCATAAAATGAAACCAAAATTGTAACCACCAGTCAAATCAAAAAGAAAACCTGCTAATATTGCGCCAGCTGCTGCGCCAACACCCTGACCTAAATTTGTTGCTCCATATATAGACGCCAACCCTTTTCCTGCAAAAATTTCTGCCATTAATGTTGTTATGATAGGACCTCGCGCACCTGCAGATAACCCAAAGCCTATAATGAATAAAACTAAAAATATAATTGAAGAATTAACTTGCATGAAAGCCAAACTAAATATTGCCATAAAACTCAAACCATAACTTACAGTAGCAACAAGATGCCTTGGATACCTGTCAGCTGCCAAGCCAGTCAAAACCATTCCTACAAAATTCAATATTCCTGCTATTCCAAATGAAAAAGCTGCTTCTACTTCGCTTAAACCTAAAAAAACTAAATACGCAACAACGTGAAGAGAAATGCCAAAAATACCTATTGCTGTAAAACAAAAAATAAAGAAAAAACCCCAGAATGTTTTTGTTTGTATTGCTTCTTTTAATGATACACCACCAACAGCTCTTCCATCTTTTGTTTTTCTTGGATTATTTTTTGATCCACTAGAAATTTTTTTCCATGGAAGAAAAGAAACAAAAATTAGCAGTCCAACAAATACATATGAAATATACTTATAAGAAAGTTGCCATCCAAAGTGATCAATAGAAATTTGGGATAAGGGAGCCATAATGAGAATACCTAGACCTTGACCGGCATATGCTATTGACAAAGCGGTACCCAAATTTTTATCAAACCATCTAGAAACCAAACTCTGGGCTGGAATTACACCAACCATTGAAGCCCCTAAACCACCTAATATACCTAAAAAAGCATAAAATTGCCAAATTGACGAAAAGTTACCTAAAAAACCATAGGCTATAGATAACAGTCCTAGGCCAACCATATAATTGAATCTTGGGCCATATTTATCAAATGATAAACCAGATAATAATGAGCCTAAACCAAGACAGACCATGTAAATAGAATAAATGGAAGCAACTGAAGCTCTGTCCCAAGAAAAATGTGTACTTAATGGCAATAAAAAAACTGCAAAACTTTCACCAGCACCTCTACTAATAGAAGTGAGGGTTAAACAATAAAAAAGAACCAACAAAGAAGAAAAGGAAGCTATTATATAAAAAAAGATATTTCTCATTATAACTAATTGAACCTAATATAAATTTACTTCCAAGTATTTAAAAAAATTGTTAAATTTAAATTTCAATTACTAAAAATTAAATTTTATTCATGTATCAAAAAATCAATACAGAAATCGAAAAGAAAATTCAAAATATATTAGAAGGTGAATATGAAGTATCAGTTTTAGGCACCAATGGAAAGGATAACTTTCCTTTTCTATCTAAAATCATTCCAATGTACAAAAATAATAAGTTATATCTTCTTATATGTGACCTAAGTGAACATACTCAAAATATTGCTTCAAATCACAATGTTAGTATATATTTTTCATTAAAAGAGTTAAACAAAACAAAATCTAACAACCCAAGATTAACAATAAATGGAATTATTAAAAAACACGTTTTAAAAAAGGAAAATAAAGAATTTGTTGATCTTTTAAACACATATCAAAAAATTGAAAGTGGAAGCAAAATGTGGGGCATGTTTACCGATTTTAACTTCTATAGCCTTATACCGAAAAGAGCTCTTTATATTGAAGGCTTTGGCAAGGCTTATCAAAAGGTTTATTAATAATGATCGATCATTTAAAAAAACAAATAATTGATAGTAGATTTAAACATAAAATCATAGATAAACTACCTGATTATCAATTAGATTCTAAAGATGCATACAAAATTCAAGAAGATATTAATAAGGTACTTTCCAATAATGGGTTAGGAAAAATTATTGGTTATAAAATTGGTTGTACTAATAAAGCTATCCAAAAAGAACTAAACGTTGTTGAACCAATTTATGGTGCGTTATTTAAAAATAAAGTTATCAAAAATGATTCTAATCTTTCCATCAAAAATTTTATTAAAGTCGGAGTTGAATGTGAAATTTATGTTAGCATTTCCAAAAATATTATAGATCAAGATCAATTTTCCAAAGAAAAACTTGAAAACTTAATTAATTACTGTGGTCTGTCACTTGAAATTGTTGAAGATAGATTTGTTGAAATAAAAAAAAATACAATAGAGCATATAATTATTGATGGAAGTCTTGGTAACTCAATTATCTTGGGAAAAAAAATAAGACATAAATTTAGTAATTACTCAAAATTTATTGGTAGATTATTTTTAAACAACAAAGAAATTTATTCATGTTCTTCTGATAGTATTTTAGGTGACCCTCTAAATGCTCTTAAATGGTATTTTCAAAAAAAATTAGAATTGAAAAGGACTATAAATAAAGGTGAAATAATTAGCCTTGGAAGCATTACTCCTCTATTTTGGATAAACAAACCTTGCACAATAAAAGCTAAAATAGATCAATTAGGTGAATGTACAATAAATTTTACAAGCTAAAATATTATAAAATGAAATGAAAAAATTATATTATAAATTTACTAAAAAATACTGGTCCATGTTAAGTTATGAACATGCAAGAAAACATAATTTTGTAGTACAATATGGAATTTTTAAAAATTTAAAAATGAATGACAAAGTTTCATGGGGTAAAGGAGATATAGGATCAAAAATTTATGGTATTTATGAAAATAAGATACAACAGAAATTAAAAGATATTAGTAAACCAATATTAATTGATATAGGAGCTGCTGACGGATTTTTTGCTATAGGTTGCTTGAAATCTAAAATATGTGATTTTTGTTATGCCTTTGAAGAAACAAAAAAAAGTAGAGAAAACTTACACCTAACCGCAAAAATTAATAATGTAAAAAACAAACTATCAATAATGGGTGAAGTAACTAAAGATAATTTCTTCTCTTTATTACCATCAAAAATTGATTTTTCAAAAACTACTATTTTATGTGATATCGAAGGTGGAGAGTTTGATTTTTTTACTGAAGAAATATTTAAAAAAATTAGAAATAGTAATATTATAATAGAAATACACGAAAATAATAAAAAAAATTTAGAAATTGAATTGCTAGAAAGATCAAAACAATTTTTTAATGTATCTACTATTATCGACAACAATAAAAATTTCGAATACATTTCTGAACTTCATACATTAAATGACATTGATAGAAATCTCCTTTCTAGCGAAGGTAGGAGTTATATCGGCAAATGGTGGCATTTATCTCCGAAGTGATTTATAAAAACATTACAAACATACCTAAACAAAATGCCATTATTTTGTATATAATTAAGTTATTACTTATAAAAGCATAAGACAGCATAACCAAACTTAAAGCAATCTTAACAAACGCTACTATTGATGAAATAAAATCAGCGTTTATTTTTATTATTGCTTCGTTTGCTATCATCGCTAATGGAATAAAGTATAATCCGATTCCTAGACTCATTGATGTCAAAGAAACTTTTAACCAGTTTTCAGACACCATTCCTGAAGCAATAAAAACTGTTCCACAAACAGGTGGTGTAATGGTTGACAATAAAGCAAACCAAAACACAAATAAATGAACTTGAAGAAGCTCAAGTCCCATGTCAACCAAAGCTGGACCAGCAACAGAAACACATATTACATATGCTGCAGTAGTAGGTACCTCCATACCTAATAACAAGCAAGCAATGCCAGTTAAAATTAATGCAGGCCAAATATTATTATCTGATAAAGATATAATTAAAGAAGTAAGTTTTACTCCTAAACCTGTCATTGACAAAACACCAATTATAATTGAAGCACATATTATTATTGAACCTATTAGAGAAATCTGACGCCCAGAAGCAACACAAGCTTCAAAAAATCTACTTGCACCTAACTGAAAATTAAAAATATTTTTTATATTAAAAAATAGTAATATAAATGCGGCTAATATTGATATTGAAGCAGAATATTGAGGCGTAAAACCCGAAAACATTAGAGAAAGTAATATTGAAAACGGAATAAAAAAAAATAATGAAGTTATAATTACTGTCCTAATATCTGGTAGATTATCTTTTTTCATTGGTTTTAAATTATAAATTTTACAATAAAAATTAATGCCAACCCAAACTGCAAAAAAGAAAAGAATAGCTGGCAAAAGAGCCGCAATAATAATTTTATCATATGGGACGCCAGTTAACTCTACCATTACAAATGCACCTGCACCCATTAAGGGTGGCATAATCTGACCTCCTGAAGATGCTACAGCCTCTACAGATGCAGCCAACCTTTTAGGATAGTTTAACTTTATCATTGCTGGTAAAGTGACCATACCGGTAGAAGCAACATTTGCAGATGCTGACCCAGAAATAGAACCAAAAAGAGCAGATGAAATTACTGAAACTTTTGCAGCTCCTCCTTTTAATTTTCCTGCAAAAGCGGTTGCAATATTCATGAAACCTGAACCAGCTTCACCAGAATTTAAAAAAGAGCCAAATATAACAAATATTGACACTATAGACACAGAAACACCCGTTAACGGCCCCCATAACCCACCTTCAGCAATTGTAAGTGTTCCCAAAAAGCTATTTAAAGGCAGTCCTGGATGACCAAACTCACCAGGTATATGTTCTCCAAAAACTCCATATAATAATGCTAAAAAACTAACAATAGGCAGCGGCCATCCTACTGATCTTCTTGCAGCATCTAATACAATTAAAATTAATATTAAAGAGACAATTAATTGTAATTTATTTTCTAAAAATCCATATTGATCCATTAACTGATTTGAAAAAATGGCAATATAGAGACATGATGTCATTCCTGTAATGACAATGGAAACGTTAATTAAAAATTGAAATTTTGTTTCATTATTATAAAGGAAAATCCAAGGCAAAATTAAAGCAAAATGTAATGGCCTTGAAATTAAATTAGGAACTAATCCAGAAAAAATAAGGTAAATGTGGAAGGCTATAGAAATAAACCCAAGGACAATCCACATTTTATAATTAAGCGTCATATAGTATTATTTATGATGATCTGCCAACTTTACCCCTCTTTCTTCGTAATACTTCACTGCACCTGAGTGTACTTTAGTTGATACATTAGATATCATTTCAGGAGTTACTCCATTCCACCACTTTGCAGCTTCTCCCAATTTGGCTTTATTTTCCCAATAAGCTTTAGTAAGATTATAGGCTACGTCTTTGCTCATATTTGTTGTAGCATATGCAACAACTGGCAATGAAGTTGTTGTAATATCACTATTTTGACCTTTATAGGTGCCGGAGGGTATTATTAGTTTTGTTCTTTTAGATGATTTAATTTGATCTTCTGTAAGGGATATTACATTCACTCCCATAGACGCCGCAGCTTCTATAACATTAGGGGCTGGATAAGAGCCAGCTGTAACAAATCCATCAATTTGTCCATTCTTGAGAGCTGGCACAGCGTTAGAAAGTTCTACTTGAGCTAATTTAACTTTTCCTTCTAAACCAAATTTTTTAATATATTTTGCACCTTCTTTAGCTCCAAAAGATCCCTTTCCTAATAATATTGTTTTACCAGCCATGTCTGAAAAATTTTTCACGCCTGACTTCTTTGACATAACAAAATGCATCGTTAAGGAAGGAATTGGAAACAAAGCTCTTATGTTTTTATAGTTGGGATTACCTTTCCCCTTAAACATAGCTTTTTCTGCTATAGCTAATTTTACTAAGACAGGCGGTGTAGTAAATACATAATTTCCAGTCCTTGCTGCAACTTCTTTTACATTTTGAACAGAGCCTTGACTTTCTTCAATAGTCAAAATCATTTTGCCATTAGTTGATTTTTTCATAGTATCAGCAATTTGCACAGCCATCTGGTAATAAGATGAAGTGGATTTTGCTGATTTATAAGTTATTCTTGTTTCTGATAAAACTGCGCTTGAAAAAAATGCAGATATCACAGATAAAATTAATATTTTTATAACTTTCATAAATTCCTCCCATATTTTTGTACAAAAAACTATATTATTAAATTATAATTTGGAAGCAATTAATTAAATATTAGATATGTAAATGAAAGACTTATTAAAACCTCTTAATTCAACGCTAGAAATTTTTCAGACAAAAATAAATTTTTTATTTTTAATGATTGAGATTTTATTTGGTTTAATTTTTGTAATATTAATTATATGGATTTATGGATTTATTAGAAAAAATTTAGGTATTGATAAACAGACAAAAGAAATAGAAAAGATAAGAAAAATTATAGAAAAAAAATTTAACGAATAAATCTAAAATGGAAATCTAGGACTTTGGTCATTTTTTCTATAAATTTTAAATTCTTTGCCTTTCGAAACTGGCAAACATGTGAATTTTGGTGCAGAGAGACCAACTTCCCTCATTTCAGCAGCGGCATTTTGGGATTCTGAAAAACATTTTGCAGCATTCTTATATCTAAGACCACTATCAATTACATCATTTCCTAATACCCATATTAATAAGAATTCCATTATTAATTATACCTTGGAATAAAGGTTAGGGCATGTGCCCTAACCCAAAGTTAATTAAGCAGTTTTTAGAGTTATCTGTCTTGGCTTTCTCTCTTCAGGCACTTCTCTTAGAAGTGACACAGTTAATAAACCATTAGACAATTTGGCTTCTTTAACATCTACGTATTGTTCTAATCTAAATTTTTGTTCAAAAGATCTTTTTGCAATACCCTTATATATATATTGCACGCTATCGTCTTGAACTTCAGATCCACCATTTCCCTTAATTGTAAGAACACCATCGTGGACATCAATACTTATGTCTTTTTTGTTAAAGCCTGAAACAGCTAATGTAATTTCATACTCATCATCTGATATTCTAATTATATCATGAGCAGGAAAAGAACTTTGTTTTTGGTTAGAAATGCTTTCTAATTCATTAAAAAGGTTGTCAAAACCTACAAATGATTTTAAAGCGAGAGTTGGTAAAATAGTCATTTTTATCTCCTTATAAAGCGAGTTATTTTACAACATCCCAATAATGGCGATGTTATCTTATAAATTGTGACCCGTTATGGCATCACAACTATTATTTAATGTTGAAAATCTTTTTTTCAAGACCTAATATTTAATATTATTATGGAGGCTTATTTGGATACTACTAAATATTTAGATACATTAATTGTTGGGGCTGGTTTTGCAGGAATGTATAGTTTACATAAACAGCTGTCTGATGGATTTAAGGCAGAAATTTACGAACAAGCAGATGATGTTGGAGGAACCTGGTATTGGAATAGATATCCTGGAGCTAGATGCGATATTGAAAGTATGGATTATTCATATTCATTTTCAGAAGAATTACAACAAGAGTGGAATTGGAAAGAAAAATATGGAACTCAACCAGAACTTTTAAAATATGCTCAATATGTCAGTAAAAAATTTAACTTAAGGGATAAAATAAATTTTAATACAAAAATAACAAAAGCTAATTTTAATGAAAAGCATCAAAATTGGTTCATAAAAACTGATAAAAATGAAGTAATTACTACTAAAAACCTAATTTTAGCAACTGGAAATTTATCTACCCCAAATACACCTCATTTTCCTGGAATAAATGAATTTAAAGGAAACATCTACCACACTGGTGCTTGGCCAAAAGAAATGCCAAATTTTAAAGGAAAAAGAGTTGGTATCATTGGTACGGGTTCATCTGGTGTTCAATCAATTCCAATAATTTCAGAAACTGCACAACAGTTATTAGTTTTCCAACGCACTCCAAATTTTAGTTTACCAGCAAGACACAGAGATCTGCCGGATGATCGAAGAGATGAATATAAGAAAAACTATAAAAAATACAGAGATCTTGCGAAAAATTCTTCTTTTGGAATAGCTAAATATCAACCACCGACGCAATCTGCTTTTGATGTAAGTGAAAATGAAAGAAATGATATTTATGAAAAAGCTTGGCAAGAAGGCGGTCAAGCCATGTTATTTGCTTTTACTGATCTATTAACTGATGAGAAAGCAAATGAAACAGCTGCAGAGTTTGTACGTAATAAAATTAGAAAAATTGTAAAAAACAAAAGAACTGCTGAGTTACTTTGCCCCAACAATCATCCAATTGGAACAAAAAGACTATGTTTAGATAGCAACTATTTTGAAACTTATAACAAAGAAAATGTATCTTTAATTGATGTTTCAAATAATCCAATTGAGAAAATTACTTATAATGGATTAATTACTAATAATACCGAATACTTATTTGACGATTTAGTTTTCGCAACAGGCTTTGATGCAATGACTGGTGCAGTTAACGCAATAGATATCAGAAATGAAAATGGTATAAGCTTAAAATCAATATGGGACAAAGGCCCAAAAACATATTTAGGTATAATGGTATCAAACTTCCCTAATCTTTTTATGATTACAGGACCACAAAGCCCGGGCGTAAAAAGTCAGATGATATTATCAATAGAGCAACATGTTGACTTTGTTCATAATTTGATCGTTCATAAGCAAAAAAATAACTTCAATACTGTTTCAGCAAATTTAAATAGTCAGAATGAATGGGTTAATCATAGTAATGAAGTTGCAAACTCAACTTTATACCCATTAGCTCATTCTTGGTATAATGGTGATAATATAGTAGGAAAATCGAGGAATTTTATGCCCTATGTCGGTGGAGTTGCAAATTATAAAAGTATTTGTGATGAAAAAATTAAAAACAATTATGAAGGGTTTGAGTTTTTATAATTCTTATATTTAATAGGGAAATAAAATGGAAATATCAAAAATTGAAGTAAATACATACAAAATACCTTTGCCTGAACCTGTTGAAGCTTTTGCCGCAGGTGTCATGAAAGCATTTGATTTAGTCATCTGTAAAATTGTAAACGATGACGGGGAGCATGGCATTGGGTATATAACTGTTCACGAAAATCAAGGTTTAGCAATTGCTTCAATTATAAAAAATAGTTTTATACCTATAATTTTGAACAAGGATCCTAGATTAATTGAATTACTATGGAAAGAAATGTGGAAAGCCACCCACTATGCCGGGAGGGGTGCGCCTGTAAGTTTTGCTATTGCTGCTGTTGATGTTGCACTTTGGGATCTTAAAGGTAAATGCTTAAATGAACCATTATGGAGATTGCTTGGTGGTTTTAAAAAAGAAGTATTAGCTTATGCAGGAAATATTGATTTAAATTTTACAATAGAAAAATTGCTTAACGGAGCTTCTAAGTCTCTTGATGACGGCTTCAGATCAATCAAAATGAGGCTAGGTAGAGAACATTTATCTGAGGATATTAAAAGATTAGATGCCATGAGAACTCATTTACCAGATGATATAATGTTAATGGCAGATGCTAATGAGGCATGGAGAATTGATCAAGCTGTAATAGCTTTTAAAGAGATAGAAAAATTTAATCTAGTTTGGCTTGAAGAGCCAATAAAACCAGATGATTTTGTAAGTTATGCTCACTTAAGATCTTTAGGAAAAATCCCAATTGCTGCGGGTGAAAATCTTCATACTCTTTCTGAATTTAATCAACTTATTAATGTTGGTGGTGTTGATTTTCTTGAACCTGACTTAACAACTTGTGGAGGCATTACACCTTTCATGAAAGTAGCAAAATTGGCTGAAATAAATAATTTACCAATATGTTCTCATGGAGTTCATGAATTACATGTACATCTACTCGCATCATGCCCTAATGCGTCTTATTTGGAATTCCATGCATGGAGAATTGACGAATTCATTGAATCTCCACTTAAAGTTAAAGATGGTTTCACCCAAGCTTCTGAAATGCCTGGACATGGTATAATTTTTGATTTTGATAAGTTAACAAAATTTCTTATCAACTAAAAAATTATAAATTGTTCTTTCAATAATTAATTATTTTAGGAAAATTTTATGGATAATTCTGCAAAAATAAAACAATTAGGTGCCAAGATGCTTTCAGATGCAGATAGTTCTGATGAACAAGATTTTGGCTCTTTTTATCTTTCAAGGTTTCTTGGTTTTAAAACTACTTATAAAGATGATTTGTGTATAGTCTCATTTGAAGCCAAAAGTCCTATGTTCAATCCTCAAGGAACTCTTCATGGTGGTGTCATAGCGACCGCTTTAGATGTATCTATGGGCCATTTATTACATCATAAAATGGGTGCTGGAGCAACATTAGAAATGAATGTAAAATACCTTCTTCCAATCAAAGGAGGGCAAGTCAGATGCGAAGGAAGTTTTATCAAAAAAGGTAAAACAATTGTTTTTTTACAATCTCACTTATATAGAGAAGATCAAAGATTAGCTGCTTATGCAAGTGCAACATGGATTCCTATTAATAAATAACATTTAATTTAAATTTCTAAAATTACAATATTCTTCAGCATTCATTTGGTGGTAATTTACTTTATCATAATTAATTTTAATTGGGTTGGGATCTACTATATCTATTTTTATCCCTCTGGATATTGCACTTCTTAATGCAATAGAAGTAATGTTAACGCTAAATGAAGTACCTATAAAAATTATTTTTTGTGCTTTGTTCATCCAATCTTCAGCTTCTGAAATTCTATATAAATCTGTATAAATTTCATCAAATAACAATACATATGGTTTTAAGGATATACCGTTTTGGGGTATAAAATGACCATTATAAAATTTGATTTTAAACTTTTTCAACAATTCCTTTTTTAAAACTTCATCACTTGGATTTAAAGATAAATCTATTTCATTCCAATTTGCATCAAATGGCACTTGCTCTTCCAATTCATTTTTATAACAAACAACTTTATCTAATCTTCCATGAATAGATATGTAGTCTTTATTTCCAGCCTTACCGTCTAAACCATCAATATTTTGAGTTATTAACTTTTTGTCAGCTAGCCAATAATGCGCTAAATTTGGTTTAACATTTCTGTAAGTAGCAAATCTTTTGAAATACCATAATAAAAAGTCCGCTGGATAATTTTCATACATGGACCTAGTAGCCATTTCTTGAGGTGTGTAATTAACGCTTCCTACAGTCCAAAAACCATCATTTCCTCTAAATGTTGGTATACCACTACTTGCACTAACACCAGCCCCAGTAATATAGAGTTCATCTATCATCATTAAGCCTTATCATTAATTCTGTATTTGATACAACTATCTAATCAATTTATTGCTTTTTTTTCCAAATCTGCAAAAATCTTATTATAAAAAATATTGGAGTTTAAAAATGACTGACATTAATCTTGTTTATCTTCCGATTGTAGGAAGAGGCCTTCAAATAAATATTATTTGTGCAATGCATAACATAAAAGTTAATTTGCTTATGAGTAAACCTATGGGTGAAGACTTTGATAAAGATACGCAGGCTCCTTTTGGAACGATACCATGGTTAAAAGACAATTCTAATGGAATAGAATTAAATGATTCATTGGCCATAGTTCAGTATTTAACTAATAAATATCCAGGCCCTCTAACGCCTACTTCAACTGAAAATGCAGCATTATCTGCTATGTATTGGTCTTGGGCACAAGATTATTACTCATTTGTATTATCTCCATTTCATGACATTATTACTGGCCATAATGAAACTTTTTGGAGAAATTTAAGATTAACAGACACATTAGCTGAAGGTGGCAAGGAATTAGGAATTTCTAATCTTACAAAATTACATCATAAAAGATTACAATATTTAGAAAATCACATAAAAGACAAAAACTTAGCTCCTTTTGTCACTGGTAATTCATGCTCATATGCTGATATATTTATTTATACTTGTATAAGGACTGTAGAACACACAGGTGGTTTTGAAATTTTAAGAGAAGCTTGTCAAGGTAAGCCATTTATAAACTACCCTAACATATTAAAAATATGTGATGAAGTTGAAAAATTACCGAAAATTATTGAGACAGTTGGATCAAAATTCAAAGATTGTCCAATTTAAAATAAATATATTTCAATTTTTATTTATGACTTGGTGCTTATAAAAGATGCTTCATTCATAATTGTCATAACTCCAGTCTCAACCATAGCACCTGCTTCAACCCTGGTCTTGGTCAATTCTTCGTCACTGCCAAAATTCTTTAGTGATTCCATAGATTCAAAATCCATAATTACAGTCAATTTGTTGTCATTATCGTTTGGCGTACCTGCAAACACTAATTTACCTCCATGAGCATTTAATCTATATTCATTTTGTATAAACATTTCTTTCCAAGGCGCAAAACCTTTAGCCAGATCAATTTCCATTTTTACTAACATGAGAATCCTTCATAGTTGTTTAAAAGTTATTACAATATGTTTAATTTAAAAATATAAAATTTTGAAATTTACCATTTTGTTGATATTCAATTATTTAGTATTATTTATTTAAATACAACTCTTTAAAATTTTACATACAGCAAATTACTGGAAAACAAATTGTCAGAAATAATAAATGTTCAAAATCTTGTAAAAAAATATGACAATAATTTTACTGCAGTAAAAAACTTAAACCTAAAAATTAGACAAGGTGAAATAATAGCCTTACTTGGACCAAACGGTGCGGGAAAAACTACCCTTATATCAACTATTTGTGGACTCTCGTCAATTACTTCAGGTCTAATCAAAGTAAATGGATTAGACGTAATTAAAGATTATAGGAAAACGCGAGAACTTATAGGTTTAGTGCCTCAAGAGCTAGCACTTGAGCCATTTGAAAAAGTAATAAATTCCGTTAAATTTTCTAGAAGATTGTTTGGGAAAAAAGATGATAATGAATATATTGAAAAACTTCTGACTAAGTTACAACTTTATGACAAAAAAAATAATATTATAAAATCATTATCTGGTGGCATGAAAAGAAGAGTTATGATTGCAAAAGCCTTAAGCCATAATCCACAAATACTATTCTTAGATGAACCAACAGCAGGAGTTGATGTTGAATTGCGAAAGGATATGTGGAGTATTATAAAAGAGTTAAAAAACGAAGGTGTAACGATAATTTTAACTACCCACTATATTGAAGAGGCCGAAATGATTGCTGACAGAATTGGCATAATCAATCACGGTGAACTATTATTGATAGAAGAAAAAAAGGAATTAATAAAAAGAATGAGTGTAAAAACACTCAAAGTTAAGTTGAAGAAAACTCTAGATATTATTCCTACAAAACTAAAAAAATATAATTTGAAATTAATAGATGAAGGTAAATCATTTCTTTATTATTATAACACTGGCAAAGAAAGAACTGGAATTACATCATTGCTATCAGATATGAACAAAATTGGGATTAATCTTTTCGACATCCAAACAGAAGAAACATCATTAGAAGAAATTTTTGTAAAAATAATTAAGGAATAATTTATGAATATTCGTGGCATACATGCAATTTACAGATATGAGATGAATAGGTCATTTAGAACTCTTATACAAAGTCTTGTATCACCAGTTTTATCAACAATTCTTTACTTTATTGTATTTGGTGCTGCAATTGGATCACGAATGGATAATATTAGTAATGTTTCTTATGGAGCATTTATTGTACCTGGACTTATAATGTTAACTGTACAAATGCAAAGCGTAAACAACGCCTCATTTGGTATATACTTTCCGAAATTTATTGGAACAACTTATGAACTATTATCTGCCCCATTATCTTTTGTAGAAATAGTTATTGGATATGTAGGTGCTGCAACTACAAAAGCATTCTCTATTGGTTTAATAATATTGTGCACATCTTATCTATTTGTAGACTTAGATATTAAATATCCCTTTTTTATGCTTTGTTTTTTATTAATCACTTGTATGACGTTTAGCCTTTTAGGATTTATAATTGGTATAGTCTCAGACAATTTTGAGCAGCTGAATATTGTCCCAATGCTTATTATTACACCTTTAGTTTTTTTAGGAGGTAGTTTTTACACAATAGATATGCTTCCCCCATTTTGGCAAAATTTTGCTCTACTAAACCCAATTGTTTATTTAATCTCAGGTTTTAGATGGTCTTTTTTTGGTGTGGGTGATGTTCCTATTTTTACTAGTATTATATTTATGTTAATTTTTACAAGTATTTGTATAAGCATAATTTGGTACATATTTAAAACAGGATATAAAATTAAAAATTAATCTATAATTTTTATCAATATTCAAATGAAAGGATTTTTTTAATGAAATTGTACACTTTTGCACCAGCTGCAAATGCTCTAAGAGTTGAAATGTTTTTAAGAGAAAAAAAATTAAAATTAGAAACAATTTCAGTAAATGTTAGAGAAGATGAATTATTCAAGGAACCATATAATTCAATGAATCCTTTTAATTGTATTCCTTTTTTAGAGTTAGAAAATGGGACAATAATTACAGAAACAATTTCAATTTGTCGTTATTTGGATGAACAATCTAACAGCTCAAAATTATTTGGAAATGATACAGAAGAACGAGCAATTATTGATATGTGGAATAGAAGAATTGAGTTAGATGGGTTTTTACCACTATTACATTCTGTACGAAATAAAACATCATTTTTTAAGGGAAAGGTTGTTCCAGGAACTCGAACTAGCATCACTCAGTCTCCAGAAATAGTAGAACGTGGAATTGAGATGTTTGATATTTTATTAAATAGGATCGAACCACATCTATCTAAAAATAAGTTTCTTTTAGGTGATAAATTTACCATAGCTGATATAACTAGCCATTTTATGTTTAATCTATCTAATATGTTAAAAATTGATTTTGGACAAAAGTATAAAAACGTTTATCGGTGGAAATCCGACTTAGAAAAAAGACCATCAAACCCTTTGTTAGATAACGATTAATTTCTTAAGTTAGTAGATTATGGAATCAACAAAGAAAAAATTAGCTATAGTAACAGGTGCTGCAAGGGGAATTGGTCTAGCAACTGCAAAATTATTTAGTCAAAATGACTATAAAGTAGCAATAGTTGATAGAGATAAAAACGAGCTTTCAAATTTATCTTTAGCAAATAATTCAATGAAATCATTTTGTTATGATATTTCAGATTATAACAACGTAGAAATGATGTATCAGAAAATTCTTGAATGGCATGACAGAGTAGATGTTTTAGTTAACAATGCAGGTGTTGCAGATTTTGGTTCAATAGAGATGACAGACTTTAAACGATGGAATGAAGTAATGAAAACAAATTTAGATGGTGCTTTTATGTGCTCACAAAAAGCAATCAATTATCTAAAAACCACTAAAGGAAGCATTATCAATGTAGCATCTATATCTGGACTTAGAGCATCGACATTAAGAGTTGCATATGGAACATCAAAAGCTGCCATAATACAACTCACGAAGCAACAGGCTGCTGAATTAGGTGAATATGGGATCCGAGTTAATTGTGTTGCACCCGGACCAGTAAAAACAAAGCTTGCTATGGCAGTTCATACTCAAGACATAATAGATGCATACCATGATGCAATTCCATTAAATAGATATGGAACCGAATATGAAATAGCTAATGCTATTTACTTTTTAGCATCTGAAAAAGCATCATACATTACTGGTCAAATTTTAGCTGTAGATGGAGGTTTTGAAGCTACTGGGGTTGGACTTCCTTCTCTAAGAAAATAAAAAATGATATTAATAAATAAATTTTTGATTTTAAGCATTTTTATAATACTTTTACCCAGGATAAGCTTTGGTAACACAAATGATTATGAGCTTTATGAAGTTAAAAATTATCATGATCAATTTTGTTCTAAATTAGTCTCTAATATTACGAACAAAAATATTGAAGACGAATGGATTACAACAGAAAAAAGCGATAATTATCAATTACTTATAAATAATAATAAAAAAATAAAATTAAAATTACAATCATTTGTTAGAAAAAAAGAAATCCTAAAACTTATTTTTACTTTTTATAGTCTTTTAAATAAACCCATCTTAGAATTACGCTCTAACAAGAATTGTAAAATTAAAAGTGCTAGAGTATTGATTTATGACAAAAAAGATATCCCAATTAAAATAAATTCAGTGGATATGTCTAATTATAATATAATAGAAACAAAATTTCTAAATCCAGATTTACCCATTATAAATAATGAAAGTAATAAAAATATAATTGGTTTAATTGATACTGGTATAAATTATACAATAGAAAAATTTAAAAAAAATATAGCAACTAAAAATAAAAAAATAATTGGATATGATTTTTGGGATAATGATAATAAACCATTCGATAGTGATCCAAGGCAAAACCCCTTTTATCCCAGACACCACGGCACAACTGTATTTAGTGTATTATCAAAAGAGGCTCCTGAATCTAATATAGCGCCATATAGGTTTCCAGCTAATGATATGTGCAAATTTAAAGATTTGATAGACCATATTGCTGAAAATTCAATTAAGCTTGTAAGTTTATCAATGGGTTCAGACAATATTTTAGATTGGGTTTGCTTTAAAGAGGCTTTAGAAAAGCATAAAGATATTCTTTTTGTTGTTTCTGCAGGAAATAATGGTTTTAATATCGATAAAAGACCTATATACCCCGCTTCATTAGACTTAGACAACATTATTACAGTAACATCTTCAGATCAAACAGGCAGGCTAGGGAGAGGATCTAACTATGGAAGATCTTCGGTTGATTTTATCTTGCCAGCAGAACGCGTAGAAATAATCGATCATAGAGGGGTAAGAGCTTCAACTGGCGGCACAAGTTATGCAGTTCCAAGATTAGTCGCTTTAGTTTCAAGATACATTGATAAAAATTCAAAAGCATCCATAGATGATATATTAATTTTTTTAAAGAAAAGAGCTATACAAAAAGGAAAGAAAATAACAAAATATGGCTGGATTCCTGACCCTTTAGACAATTACCTTATTGATTAGATTTAAAAGCATTTTCAATAAATTTTTTTGCAAGTGGTAAAGCATCTTTATTATACTTAGACATAAGTTCTAAAACATTATCAGACATGTTTTTATCTTTTAAGATGCCAGCAACCTGTACACCCAGCCTCAAAACTTGTGGATTTTCAGGTGTAAGCTTAAGCAATTTTAATATTAAGGGTCTTTCTTTTTCTAAATCTCTTTGTATATGATATACAATAGCCAAAGAAATAAGAGAGTTTGGGCTAGAAGGATCAAGTGTCAAGCTCTTCTCAAGAAATTTTCTTGCCTTATTGAGATCCCCTAACCTTCCAAAAGTTTGACCAGCTTGATCAATAAGTTGTTTGTTCTTAGAATTCCAACAATAATTGTCTATGTTATTTGCTATTTTATCGTTTAGGTTTTTTTGAATATATTTAGCCTCTTCAAGATTGTCTGCACATAACCTAATATTGTTACCAGTTTTAAAGAAGTTTTCTTTGTGATGCTTACTAGTATTCTTTATAACTTCATTAACTAATGAAATAGGAATGATTTCATTAATATTTCCATCTCCTGAAGCCAAAATACCAACTAAATTTCCAGTGTCATCAACTACAGCTCCACCACTATTACCAGGAAGACTTTTTGCATCAGTATGTATTCTAGATTGAGGAAAAGTTTTTATATCGGTAAAGGAAATTATTTTACCTTTATCATAAATACGATTTGATTTTCTTCCTTGATCAAAAGCTATAACTCTAATCATCCCATTTATTTCAGATGATTGTACAAATTGATTTGAAATATTAGTTTCTTTATTCAAAGTTAGAATTGCTAAATCTGCAGGAAAGTTGTGAGGTAAAGGAAAGGCTTTTTTTATCCTACCATCATTAAATCTAATGATAAACTGCTCATGATCTTCTACTACATGCCTATTAGTGACTATTAATTCGTCATTAATCAAGGTACCACTTGCAACCATCATTGGAGTTTTAATACCAACTACTTGATTTAGTTTATCACAAAGTTTTTTATCATATTCACATTTTTTTAAATTTGAAAAAGCAAAATAAGGAATAAAAAAAACAATAAATACAATTACTTTTATAAAAAATCTAAAATTTTTATTTAACATAGGGCATTTTTTTCTTAAGTAAGTATTTGTGACAACCTTCAAATACTAAAATCTTATTTTGATTATGAACCATTGCTTTCATTTCAATTATACCAGTCGTATTTTGTTCAATAAGTTTTGTTATAAATAACTCAGGATATAATGTGTCCTCTCTATAGACAGGTTTTAACATTTTACCAGAAAACTCTACTAATCCTAATAAACTATCACGTATTTCTGAAGGAAAAGACCCTGCTCCAGCTGCGGTTTGAATAAAAACTTGCATTCCATGAGCTAACATTTCTGGGTGCCCTCTGTGTTTACAAAACTCTTTATCATAATGGATCGGATCATTATCACCTGAAGCACCTTGAAACATTGAAAAAACTGCACTCGTTTGGGTCCTTGATGGTAATACATATTTGTCACCAATAGAAAAATCTTCGAAATATTTACTAACTGTTGATTTATGTATTATTGACATATTAACAAAATATATCTCAAATTTTTAAATAGCAAGATTTCAAAATAATTCTTTATTTTATTTAATTTTTATGGTCGGGTTTATACAAAGGATTTAATGAATTATGGATAGATTAAAAAATAAAGTTGCACTAATTACAGGTGGCGCAAGAGGCTTAGGCGCTTCAATAGCAAGTCATTTTTTTAATGAAGGAGCAAATGTCATTTTGTGTGATGTTAATATTAATGATGCAAAAAAAACAGCCAAGGAACTAAATGGAAGTGCATATTATATGGATGTTTCGGACTCCTCGAACGTATTAGAAATATTTAAAAAAGTACACTCAGAGCATAAACAATTAGATATTCTTGTAAATAATGCTGGCATAAACGGATTTGAGGATAGGGAAGATTTACTTACTGATCGAATAAAAGTTAATAATTTACAAAGTAAAGAATTTGTAGAAACAGGTAAAATTAAAAGTCATTTTGATGTAACAGTAAATATGTCAGATGAAGAATGGCATAAAATGATTTCAATTCATTTGAATGGAACTTTTTTCTGCACTCGAGAGGCTCTCAAAATAATGAATAACCAAATTCAGGCTTCTATTATAAATATGGGATCTGTTTTAGGGACAACGGGTGGCCCTTCATCTCCTCATTATTCTGCTGCAAAATCAGCTATTCTTGGATTTACAAGAGCAACAGCTAGAGAATTAGCATCAAGAAATATAAGGGTCAACGCAATTGCACCTGGTTATATCGACACAGACATGACTAGTAGTTTAGGTGATGTGAAAAAACTGGTAAAATCTGTTACTCCAATGAAAAAATTTGGCACTGCTGATGATATAGCTTGGGCTGCTGTATACCTTGCTTCTGATGAGTCAAAATTTGTTACTGGGCAAACAATTTCACCAAATGGTGGTTTTGTTATGAATCAATAGATTACAAACAGCCAATTTATAAACTAGGTTTTTTTGATTAAAAATTAATCAATTTTTCATTTACTACTATTAGATCTTTTGTTTTATTGAAGAATGTAGAAATATTTTATGATTTTAGTGTTTATTAGGTTAATGATGGCAAAAATTTTGTTCAACATCACAAATGGAACAGGTAATCCAACAAAAGCATCGTTGGGATTCATGCTAGCTAGAACTGCAGTTGAAGAAGGTCATGAGGTTACAGTTTTCTTAAATGCTGATGCTGTAAGTTTAATGAGAAACCCAGTTCTTGAAAATTTGGTAGGTTTAGGAACAGGAAAATTAAAGGAACATTTTGATATACTAAAACAAAGTAAAGTCCCAATATATGTCTCAGCTATTTCTTGTGAGATAAGAGGAGTTACAGACCAAGATTTAAAGGATACCAATTCTAGAAAAGTTTTGCCAAAGACTTTACTTAACTTATCTCTAGAAGCAGATAGAACATTTGTATATTAATTTATCAATTTCTTTCATACTTAAACTGAACATAATTCTGATCTAGTAATAAATCTCTTTCCTCTTCCATTATCTAGAGAAAACATTCCACCTTGTCCTTCAACAACATCAATTATAAGTCTGGTATGTTTCCAAGCCTCAAACTGAAGTCCTCCAATATAAAAAGGGACACCTCCTATTTCACCCATTTGAACATCATGGTCAGCTATTAAAAAATCACCTTTTTGGAAGCACATAGGCGCTGAGCCATCACAACATCCACCTGATTGATGAAAAATGACATCACCATAATCTTTTTTTATTTCTTCTATTAATTCTAAAGCTGCGTCAGTAGCCTCTACTTGATCTAACATTAATATTACCTCATAAAAGAGGGCGCAAAATTAAATGCGCCCTTTGATTTTTTTTATTTAAAAGAAGCCAAGTTTTTTTGGACTGTAACTTACTAATAGATTCTTTGTTTGTTGATAGTGATTTAACATCATTAAGTGGTTTTCACGACCAATACCTGATTGTTTATAACCACCAAAAGCGGCATGAGCTGGATAATCATGATAACAGTTTGTCCATACTCTACCTGCTTTTATTGCACGACCAAATCTATAAGAAGTATTAAGATCTCTTGTCCAAATTCCAGCACCTAGACCATAAAGAGTGTCATTAGCAATCTCTAGAGCCTCTTCATCTGTTTTAAATGTACAGACAGACACAACTGGTCCAAAGATTTCCTCTTGAAATATCCTCATTTTATTGTGGCCTTTAAAGATGGTTGGCTGGATATAATAACCATTTGCCATTTCACCACTCATTTGAGCAACATCACCACCTATAAGTACTTCCGCGCCCTCTTTCTTCCCAAGATCTAAGTATGACTTGACTTTTTCATACTGTTCAGCAGAGGCCATAGCTCCAATCATAGTATTAGAATCTAATGGATCTCCTTGAACAATAGCTTTAGTTCTTTCAATACAACGAGCAATAAATTTATCATATATATCTTCATGAATTAGAGCTCTACTTGGACATGTACAGACTTCACCTTGATTTAGGGCAAACATAACGAAACCTTCAATACATTTATCGAAGAAATCATCATCAGCTTCTGCAATATCTTTAAAGAAGATGTTAGGAGATTTACCTCCAAGCTCTAATGTGCTTGGTATTAAATTCTGACTTGCGTATTGTAAAATCATTCTTCCAGTTGTAGTTTCTCCAGTAAAAGCTATTTTAGCTATTCTTGTACTAGATGCTAGAGGTTTACCTGCTTCCAAACCGTATCCATTAACGATATTGACTACTCCTGGAGGTATCAAATGTCCAATCAGCTCCATGAGAACCATAATAGATGCGGGAGTTTGTTCTGCAGGTTTTAAAACAACACAATTTCCAGTTGCAAGTGCTGGTGCTAATTTCCAAATTGCCATTAATAATGGAAAATTCCAAGGTATAATTTGCCCAACGACACCTAAAGGTTCAGGTATTAAATAAGAAACAGTATCATCATTAAGCTCAGCAAGTGTTCCCTCTTGTGCTCTAATCACACTAGCGAAATATCTAAAGTGATCAATACCCAACGGCAAATCAGCAGCTGTAGTTTCTCTTATACCTTTTCCATTGTCCCAAGTTTCAGCCTCAGCTAACATTGCAAGATTATCCTCTATGATTTGAGCAATTTGGATAAGCATGTTACTTCTTTCTGTAACACTAGTTTTACCCCAATCGTCTTTTGCAGCGTGAGCTGCATCTAAAGCTGAATTAATATCTTTTTCGTTTGATCTTGCGATTTTACATAAAACTTTGCCATTAATAGGTGTTATATTATCAAAAAATTGTCCATCAATCGGATCAACAAATTTTCCATTTATATAATTTCCGTATTTTTCCTTATATTTGAAAGCCATAAATACTTTCCTCCCCCTTATATTAAAAGTTAATGTTAGATGATAATTTTAAAATCTAATAGATGCAAACATAAAAATTGGCATTTTAGTTAAAATTGTTATGATTAAATATAAACATCAAGCTTAAGTACAATTAACAATTTAAAGGTATATAAAAATTATGAAAAAATATATTGTGATAGGTAAAAACTCTCAAGAAACTGCTGCATCCATGCTTAATAAACCTCAAAATAGGCGAGAAATGGTAGAACCATTAGTTAAAAGTTTCAACGCAGAATTTTGTGAATTTTTATATCTAAATTCACCTGATTTTGACTTCATTGGGGTTATAAAAGGACAAAATGATGAGGACATAGCTGCTGCATGCAATTTAATTTATGCTAGTGGTAGTTTTTCTTCAATTAATTGGTTTAGAGCATTTGAATCCTCAGATTGGAAATCTATTTATGAAATAGCCTCAACTAAAATGGCTAGTTATGTATCTGCGAAACAAGCATCACAGGAATAAAAATGTACGGAAGAAATATAAATTTCACACTTCTAGCTCCATCTTTATGGGCTGTAGTCGAAGCAATAGCGTCCAATATAGATGAAGAGAAATATAAAAGAATGTTATTTAAAACTGGAGACAATAGCGGCTTTGTAATTGAAGTTTTTGAAAATATTGCAGTTGCCGGAAAAAAAATTGAAACTATGAAAGCATTGCAAGGTCTTGGCGAGCAAGCTATGGCAAAGGTTTCTGTTCAAGAGGGCTCGGTTATAAAAAAATAAATCTATATTTAATGTTAAAAAATTATTATTAGAAAGGAAAAAAATGGCAAAAAAACACTATATTTGTACACATACATGGTCAAATATTGACACAATTAAAGATGTATTGGCACAACAAAGTGAAATGACTGTTAGAGAGTTTTTTGCAGGATTGAAAAGTGACAAAGCTGAAACCCTTCAACATTGGATGGGTAAAGATGACTTTTTTTTCTGTCATTGGTATGCTGAGGATGAACAATCAATTATTGATGTACTAGAAAAAGCTGGTTTAAACGATTTAATCGTCACTATGCCAAGTGAAATGCAAAGATATGTATCATCAGATAAAATTTCAGATGAAAAGCTTATAAACCCATTCGAAACCTAAATATCTTGAAATAAGTTAAAATAAATATATTTCATGACTGACGAATTGAATAAAGAAATAAGAACACTTAAAATGCAAATTGCAAAATTGCAATTAGAGTCAAAACTTCGTCGTAACTTAGCGTCTGAACTTGATAAACAAAAACAAATCGCAAAAAATGCTGAAGAATTAGCAAATGAAAAAAGTAAAGAAATTGAAGAAATTGCAAGCCAATTATCTAAATATCTTTCACCACAATTATATGACTCAATCTTTAGTGGTGAAAAAAAAGTTTCAATTGAAAGTGAAAAAAAATTCTTAACTGTATTTTTTTCAGACATAATTTCATTTACTGAAATTTCTGATAAAATGGATTCTGCTCCACTGACAGAAATGCTTAATTTGTATCTCACGAAAATGTCCGAAATAGCTCTTAGTTTTGGTGGAACTATCGATAAATATATTGGTGATTCTATAATGATTTTTTTTGGTGATCCAGAAAGTGAAGGTAGACAAAAGGACGCAATAAATTGTGTAAAAATGGCCATAGACATGCAAAATATGATGAAAACATTATCGAAAATATTTATGAAAAATTTTAACCTTCCTCACCCTCTTAGCATGAGGATTGGTATTAATTCAGGAGAGTGTACAGTTGGCAATTTTGGAAGTGAAAAAAGACTTGATTATACAGTAATTGGAGGTGCCGTAAATCTTGCCTCTAGATTAGAAAGCAACTCTCCAGCAGGTAAAATTTTGATTTCAGATGTAACAGAAAAACTTATTAGAGGTGACATAAATTGCCAAAAATTTGATCAAATAAAAGCTAAGGGTATAAATAAGCCTGTAAATACATTCATACCTCATTTCTAATGAAATAAATGTAAAGTTTTAAATCTTACTATTTTTGTTTTTTTTGATTTGTACACCTTGAATTTCATTAAAAGGATGAAAACCTCGCCAAATTAAATCTTCTGAGAAATAATCAAAAAAGACTTCTAGAATTTCATCAATTTTACATTTTTGAAGTAAATTATAAATTTAAATTTTTTTTTATTCTGTAGTTTCAAATAATTAAATATCCATAAAATTTATTTAACCTTACTTGCACCTTCCACTAAAGATTGTAACTTCAAATAAGCAATGTCAGGATCTACATTACCAAATCCTGCAAATGTTCCAAAACCACAGTCAGTGCCTGCTATTACTCTTTCTTTTCCAACAATATTAACGAATTTTTCTATTCTTTGTTTTACTAGAGAACTATGTTCAACAAAATTACTAGTAGTGTCTAAAACTCCAGGTATGAGAACTTTATTCTCAGGAATTTTGTTTTTAAGTTTATCAAAAATTTCCCATTCGTGTTGATGTCTAGGATTAGACGATTCAAAAAGTAAATAATTGCCTTTAAATGACATTAAAACATCAAAAATTTTCTCAATCGGAATATCATGAATATGAGGTCCCTCATAATTACCCCAACATACATGAAGCCGTAACATTTCTGGAGAAATATTATTTAAACTGTGATTAAGAATTTCTATATTTTCATATGCTATTTTTATAAAATCTTCATCACTTTCTTTTTTAAAGGTCATGTGTCGAGATAATGCTAGATCGGGACAGTCTAGTTGCAACTTTATGCCTGAATTTACAATTGTCTCATATTCATCCTTCATAGCTTTTGAAATTGCTTCCAAGTATTCATTTCTACTCGAATAATATGAATTACTTAAGAAAAGAGATATAACGCCTGGGGATGCAGAGTTCATAAAAATATTTTTATGTTCAAATTTTTTAGATGCACTTAAAAGATTATCAATGTCATTAGCGAGATCACTATTATGTTTTGATGTTATTTCAGATACGCAACATGGACGAGAATAATTAGGTGTACCACCACTATCAGCAATTTTTTTCATGTAGTTAGGAAATTTTTCTAAATCTAAAGGTGGATTTCTTTCACTATCCCCGGCAAAACCGTTATATCTATCTTTCACATATGTAGCATAAGAAATTTTAGACATCTCTCCATCAGAAATTATATCTATGCCAATATCTATTTGTTTTTTTATAACCTCATAAACACCATTTGAGATAACTTCATCGAAATATTTTTGTTCATATACTTCATTATTTTCACGTTTAAAAAGTAAGTCTGATACATTTTTTGGCCTCGGCAATGAACCAACATGTGTTGTTAAAATAGACATTCTTTATTTCCTAGTTGTGGGTCCTGGTTTATCATCAGTTGGTATTACTTTGTATAGCGTTGCCATTCCAGGTTTCGTTGGATTTAATGTATATTCATTATTTTTTGGTAATGAAAAAGTATCTCCTGGATTTAAAATTAAATTATAATTCTTTGAATTAAGCATCCAATGTCCCTCAACGGGCATAAATACTACATCCTTATTATAAATATTTGTTATATTTTTAAATGAGTTTTCAGTTATAAACTCCACTTCAAATCCTGGCTTGTCGAAAATTTTTCCATTTTCCCCAATTACTGTTGCAGGATTATTTTGTGATAAAGAATAAAGATCTAAATATCTAGCTACATAATTTGGAACAACCTCAGCTGAGCTATATTCAGGGAATTTTTTGAGTTCATTTTCTGTCAAAGGTTGCATTAAATTTTCGTCGGAAGGTAATTGTTGACCTATTTTTGTATCATATATCTTACCTTTTTCAGACAGAACTAAACCATGATTTTCAGCTTCCTTTAATACTTCTGGTGTCCAAATAACTCTACCACCTGCATCATCTCCTCCCAATATCGCCATAATCATTCCATAATCTTTGCCTATATTTTCAAATCCTCTAAATATTCCAGTCGGTATATTAAAAATGTCACCTTTTTCAAGTATTACCTCACCTGCTTTACCATAACGTCCCCAAAAGAATTTCCATCTTCCTGAAAGAACAAAAAAAACTTCAGCTGTACGATGACTGTGAAGAGAATTATGACATTTTGGAGGCTGACCTGCTGCACCAATATTAAACCCGTGTGGGATCTTTATGTGAACATGTTGATCAGGATTTTCTGAAACACCTGATCCAATAATACTAAAATTTTCTTTTTGATTTGAACCTGGTGTATGAGTGTCTATGAAAGCGGTTTTACAGGGTATAAGTTCACCATACCTTACTAGTCGATCATTTAAATTTATATTATTCATAATTTCGCCTATAAAGTCATTAAAGTAATATTTGTTTCCAAATCGAAATTTCGTCAATTAAAATAAATTCTCTAACTATACCATTTTTACCTAATTCAGCGTGAGAAATACCAAATATTTCAAGATCTTTGTTAGTTGGAGTTCCAAAAATTCCATTTTGGCTATGTTTACAAATAAGTCTCCATCTCATAGAGGCCCTCGGTCTCATATTTTTTTGATTAAGTAAAATATTATTTGAAATTTCACATTTAGATATTTTAAAACAGGAAAGAAATAATTTCCATTTCTCAAATATCTGATCAAGAGTATATACCAATTCACCGCCAATCCAATATAATTGGGCCGAACGCTCATACAAATGATATATATTACTCTGATCTTTTATTATATTTAAAAAATTGTTTTTGTATTTATTTTTATTTTTACTTTCACAAGCAGGAATTTTGTTTTTAATTTTAAAACAATTTTTAATTAAATTAGTGTTGTTCTTTGTATAAATACCTTCTTTTATTTTTTGTTTAACATAGTCATACGTCTGTATCCCAAGTTGATTTAATATACTTTTCTCATCTCTTATGATCCACTCCTCAATCACTTTATTATCTTTAACCAAACAATCTGCAATAACTCGATAAATTACTTTTTTTCCTGTTGGTTTTCCATAAACACCTTCACCAATATGAGTTCCTGTAGATAAAATTCTATGAGAACTTAAATAAGTTTTATCTATTGAACCACATGAAATAACATCTTCTCCAATCAGTTCTCGATCTGGGAATTGATTTAGGGTATCATAAGTTGCTTTAATTACTTTATTACAATCAAAAGTAGTTATTGAAGGTGACCTTACAATCACATCCTTGGCATAATATTTTCTAATATTTTCTATTTTTTTATTTTCCCATATTTCATATGTAATACGATAAATAAAATCTTTAATTTGGTTTTGATCTAGATAACATTGAGATTTATTCTTTTTATTACCAAATTTTTCCCAACCTTCACCTTCAAAAACATCTACACCTAATTGATTCATTACATCAGGAAAATCTACCATTACCCAATTATTAACAATTTTATTATTTTTTACATGCCAGAAATCCATATAGTTTATTTTTACTTTTTTATTTGTGGGCTCAATTCCCATAAAGGTACCTGTGTGAATAGCTTCTTGTCGTCCAAAAGCAGCACCCCATTCTCCTTCAAATATTCTTGCCTCATCAATACACACCTTTTCAGAAAATGCTTTTTGAAAAGGTACTTGCCAATTTTGTTGAAATTCTTTTAAACCTATTTTTGTTCCACAACCATAGTTTCCAAACCAATTAAAGTTATTTTCAAAAAAATCTCCTATATTATCAATTCTATGTTCATTTAAAGCTTGAACCATGTTTTCAATAACTTTTTGGGTTTTTTGTGTCTTTGACAAATCATTTTTCAAAGTTTTAGTAGCTTGTTCAATAATATCTTTTTTCATTATAATTTTTTACTTTAACCTTTAACTGCGCCTTGTGTTAAACCACTGACAATTTTTGTTTGGAAAAACATTATTAGAATAAAAAGTGGTACTGTAGCTGACACGACTGCAGCAACTGCAAACATTACATTACCTTCAGTATATGTTGTTCCCAAAAAAGCAGCTATTTGAGGGACCATTGTTCTATTTTCATCAGATAATAGCATAGCTGTTACCGCAAAATCATTGTATGCTAATAAAAAACTAAATAATCCAGTAGTAATTATTCCAGGCCACATAACTGGCACAATTACATATCCAAATGCCTTATATTGAGAACAACCATCAACTTTAGCACTTTCATCTAATTCTTTAGGTATATTTTGAAAAAAAGAATGAAGCATCCACAAAGTGAAAGGTTGATTTATTGATACCAACACAATTATAGTCGTAGGTAAACTCCCCCATAAATTCCACTCAAAAAAAGGTGGCAGGTAACCTGCTACAAGTGTGATTGGTGGCATTGATCTAAAAATAAGTGCCATTATCAAAAGCCAAAAAGTATATTTATAATTAGATCTTGAAAGTGCATACGCCCCAAGAGTCCCAATTGTTAGAGAAGTAAGTACAACAAAAAAACAAACCAAAGACGTATTTATAAATGCTTTCCAAAATTCTTCTTGAACCCATGCTCCATGATAACCAACAAATGTGAAAGGAGATCCATAAGTTTGTTTAGTATTTTCTCCTGTAATAGCGTTAGTCCAATTAGCTATTGAGAAAAAATCAAGCTCTACCTTAAACGATCCCCAAAATGTCCAAATGAATGGGAATGCAGCTAAAAATATCCATAAAAATATAAAAAAATAAATAATTATGCTTGATGAAGTAAGGCTGGTTTTGTTTATTTTATTAGAATTAAACATCATTTTTTAAAATCAAATTCTCTCCAAGTTTTTATAAGAACAGGTAATAGCAAAATTATTATACCAATAATGGTTAAAATAGAGGATGTGGCTGCCGCAGATAATTGTCTTGTTTCACCTCCTAAATCATTGAAAATAATCCAGCTTAATGAAGTAGCATGCGCTTCTGCATTAAAACCAATAATTGGTTCAAAAACTCTAAAATTATCCATTAATTGCATTAAAGTCACAAATGTAATTAACGGCATTATATGTGGTATAATTATATGTATTGTTTGTTGAAAAGTATTTGCACCATCGATTTGTGCTGATTCAATTTGATCTTTGGGAAGCGTTTGTAATCCTGCGTAAAATACAATAAAAGAAAAAGGGATGGCATGCCATACACCATAGACAATTAGAGTAACCCAAGTAAGAGACGTTGAAGCTTTAAGAGATAAATTGGGATCTTCAAACGTTATTTGTAAAAAATTACCTACAATTCCTCGACTATCAATCATCCAGAATAAAATGATAGATCCTATCAAAGGAGTAACAATCATTGGCAAAAGTGAAAAAAATATTATCAAGCCTTTTAATTTTCTATTAATAGCATTAACACCTAATGCTATTAATAAACCTAGAAAAAGCATTATCGGGGTAACAGTAAAGGTAAAAGTTAAAGTAAAAAATATTGCTTTATAAAAAGGTAAATCACTAATTAAAGATAAAAAGCTTAAAAGATTTTCTGAATTGTTCCAATGTTGTTTAACTTGCTCTAAAGCTAAATGACCTCTATCAAAATATATGTCTAAACCTACAAATTTGCCTAATGGCTTTTCATTTTTCAGCTCTTTGGTAGCTTCATGATCAATGGATGTTACTTTTTTACATCCAAAAGGATCACAATTTTCAACAGTTATTAAGATGTTTTCATGAGGAGTATGAAAGGATTGTACGACTACAGAAATAATTGGCAATGTTATAAAAAAAAACATTGCCAAAAAAGTAGGTAAAATAAACCAAAAAAAAGTTCTGTGTTTCATGATAAAAAAACTAGAGAGTTTTCACCTCTCTAGTCAATATTTTTATAGAAAACCTTTTTCTTTGGCAGATGCTCTATAAGCATCCTCAATATCAGATAAAGTTTTATCCGCTGTTTCTTTTCCCTGCATAAAATCAGCTATTTCTTTACCTATAGCAGAATGCATCAAACCAGCATAAGGCAACATCGGATAAGGTGTTGTATTCATTTTTGCAGCAGCAAAAACACCTCTTGCAGCATCGGTAGGTTTATATCCTTCAATAAGCCATACTGCTTGCTTTCTTATGTCTTCATTATCTAATATCGATGGTCTTATAGCATTAGTCATTGCAATAAAAGTGGCTTCTGCTTCCTCATCGCTAATTTTCTTTGCAACTGTCCAACCATCCCAAAATAATGTTGAAGCAGGAGTTTTACCACCACCTACTGTCATTGGGCCAGCAATGTCCATACCATTTTTAACTTCCATACTAACTCCATCTGCATCTACTAAGGTAGCAGCTCTACTTCCCCACATATTCATGATAGCAACATTACCCGCTCTAAATTCAGCATTCGTTGCATTACTATCATGGGTAAGAAAATCAGGATTCATATATTCTGACAAAGATTTCATCATTTTTAACGCTTTAACACCAGCATCAGAATTTACATTTGGTTCTGCTGAATTCCCTTTAAAATGAGATCCTCCGTAGCCTATAAACATATTATTGAATTCTTGGGCTAAATTCCAGCCAGCCTTATATGCTCCACCAACAGGATTTTTAACTAAACCAGACGCTCTAATTTTTTTGGCTGCAGCCAACATTTCTTCATATGTTTTGGGTACGTCAATATTTAATTTCTTTAAGATATCCTTTCTATATACAAGATGCTGGGCATTTGCCATGAAAGCAACTGCCATTATTTTTCCATCGATAGTAATAAGTTGATTTTTCTTAAGACCTTTTCCATGCTTATTCACAAGATCATCAAGTGGTCTAATTAAATCATTGTTTAATAAAGCAACGATAGATGTGTTTGCAACTATTGCTGAAGTATACTCAGCAGGTTTACTACTCATACCAGCTACATTTATTTTTTGGTGATCAGCCGTCAAATTAGCTGTCACTTTTGCTCCCTTACATTCTTTAGCTCCAGCCCCAACAGTCTGAATTGCAGGAAATTCATTGCCCACAATACTAACTCTAGCCGAAATACTACAAGCAAATGCAGAGCTATAAGCTAAAAAAAACAATATACTAAAAACTTTAATTAATAATAACTTCATTTTTTCTCCTTATTAAGATTTATATTAAAACCATTTTCGACATCAAAAATCTGACATTTTGACGAATTAATTAATATATTTACAATATCTCCTATTGACGCTTCAAAATCATTGTTAACTTTAACAGAAACAAATGAATCTTCAATTTTTAAAGTGACCATAATTGCATCCCCTAAAAGCTCTATAGAAAATATAGGACCTTTTATATTCCCCTTTTTACTTTTAGTTATTGTGGCATCTTCGGCACGAAAACCAAGGTAATATTTATCATCTTTGTAGTTAAAATTTTTGATAATTATATTTTTAGATATAAATTGACCTTCTCTAATTTTACCTTTAATTAAATTCATAGGGGGATTTCCAATAAAAGAAGCTACAAATGTATTAATTGGCTTATCATAAATTTGTTTAGGTGTTCCGATTTGTTGAATTATACCCTTATTCATCACAACAACTCTATCTGCTAAAGTCATAGCTTCAATTTGATCATGAGTAACGTAGATAGTAGTTACTTGTAATTTATTTTGTAAATGTTTTATCTGTGCTCTTGTAGAAACTCTTAATTTTGCATCTAAATTTGATAGAGGTTCATCCATTAAAAAAACATTAGGTTTCCTAACAAGCGCTCTAGCAAGAGCAACCCTCTGTTTCTGACCACCAGATAGTTCTGCTGGTTTTCTATGACAAAAATCATTGAGTTCAACCATCCTAATGGCCTTCATCACTAAGTCATCATGTTTATTCTTAGGAACTTTCCTAATTTTGAGAGGAAAACGAACGTTTTCATAAACTGTCATATTTGGATACAAACCATATGATTGGAATACCATAGAAACATCTCTATCTTTTGGCTCTAAATCATTAACAACCCTAGAGCCAATTTTGATAACGCCCTCAGATAAATCTTCTAATCCAGCAATCATTCTCATAGTTGTAGTTTTGCCGCAACCAGATGGGCCAAGTAAAACAAGAAATTCTTGGTCCTTTATAACAAGATTAAAATCTACAACAGCACTAAAATTACCCCAACTTTTATGAACATTTATTAATTCAATTTCAGCCATAAACTAAACTTATCTTTCTTCAAAAAAATTTTTTATAGATTTGAAAACATCATATGTAATTTTATTATTTTCACTGAATGGTGTATACTCACCTGGGTAAAACAATGTGCATAAATCTGCTTTAATTGAAGATTCACAACTTTCTATTGTGTTTTCGATCGAAATAGAATTCAAACGATCTAGATTGAGTTTTTCTAATGCATAATTATATATATCTGGGTGAGGTTTTCTATTTGAAACATCCTCATCTGAAGTAATTAAATCAAATTTAGAAAAATCAATATACTCTGAAAGATTGTCTTTTATAAGATCCAAGGTTAATTTATTGGTAGTTGTAATAAAGCCGATTTTAATATGATTTTTTAACCCGTAATCAATTGCTTCTAAAATTCCTTTTCTTGGTTTTAAATTATTTTTTGATAAAAATTTAAAATGTTTAACTTTTAAATCATGTATTTTTTCAATATCGTTTTGATTTAAATTATAATTTGAGTATTCAGCAATTCTATTTAATCCTCCAGGTTTTTGTAACAATTTTATATAATTTGCAACATTCCAGTACCAATCTAATCCAAACTCCTTAAAAGCCTCATTAAATGCTCTTCTTTGGATTTCTGAACATTCTGCTAAAACACCAATGGATCCGAAAAAAATAGATTTCATAATAAGTTAATCATTAAACACATAAAGTTATTAATAAAGAAAAAACTTTTTTAAATATTGATACTTCTGACTTAATTTCATTTATAATATAATGTTAATTTAGAATTACATTTTTAGTCTTTTTTTAATTTAACTATTAGAAAGTATTAAATGAACGAAATTTCTATTGAAGCAATCTTTTTAAAACACCCTACGTCTTTAATATCAGATGCATTAGATGAACTTAATATCAATGGTGCAATCTCAGGAGTATTCCCTCAAAGGTATGATCAAGGAAGAATTGCAGGTAGAGCACTTCCTGTAAAATTTAGTAAAAAATCTTCTGATCCTGAAGCTTGGAGATTTGGTGGAGGTGTTGGAAAACCTCTAGAGCAAGTGCTCAAAACCATGTCAGCTGGGAAAATCATTATAATGGATCTTGATGGAGCTATTAATGCTACAGCATGGGGAGGATTAGCTTCTAAATTAGCTCAAAAAAAAGGTGTTTTAGGAACAATTATGCATGGAACGTGTCGAGACGTAGAAGAAATTCGTGAATGTGGTTATCCAGTATGGGCGAAAGGTGTATGTCCGAGAAGAAGCCGAAATGATTTTACATTTGGTAGTATTAATGAACCAATTGTAATTACTGGTGTTAATATTAAAAAGAACGACATAATAGTTGCTGATCAGTCTGGAGTGGTTTGTATTCCTGAAGAATTGATAACAAAAACTTTAAATTTACTTAAAAAAATTTCTAAACAAGAAGAAATATTAGAGGATCAAGTTTTAAAAAACGATGTGCAGGATTGGGATGAGTTATGATTAGAGAAAAAACCTCTGGAACAAATTTGACCCTGCTATTTAGTCCTTTTTATAATCTTAATTTTTGTTTAAATTTTAATCACTTTTTAAGAAAAGATTATTATTTTATCACCAAGAACTAAGTTAATAAAGGCTACTTGATAAAAGTGGATTCATTTGTTTTAATTAACGAATTTAAAAATAGAAGGTTCATAATGTCTATAAAAATTTCAGTTGTTGAAAAGAAATTAGTTGAAACAGTTAATCAATACAATCTTGACGAATATTACATTAATGAAAGTTATGGTTCTATTGAAAGATTTAATCAAATTGTTAATGGCGAAACATTAAAAAATAATGAAAAGCCTTTAACAGATTTTCTAAGTGAAATTAGACCTAATAATATCCTACATTTGAAACCAAAAGGTAATAATACAAACGTTGAAATTAAATATGGGTATTAATTAATTTATTCAAAACCATATTTTATCAAAATATCCGTAATGTATGGGTAGGTATTTAAATGTTGATTTTGTTTTTTAAGTGCAAACTTAATTTTTGATAAATGTTTATCTTTTAAAAAATTTTTAACAAAATCTAAATGTTTTTTCGCTATGTCAGATTTGCCTAATGAGTCATACGCTAGACCTAAATGCAGATTCCACCAAACAAATTTTTTATGCTGTAAAGGTTCTAAAACATCTATTACTTTTGATCTTTCTTCACTTGTTTGATAACACTGAGCTAAAAGATAATTATCCCAGGTAGCATAATTTCCAGTATCCAGTTCGTAAGCTTTTTTTCCAATTTCCCAACAACCTCTTTGAAATTGACACCTATCTTTCTTTGCTGTTATGAATTTTTCTGTACTTTTAAGTATATCCTCTTTTTCACAATTTCCACCATAAGCCAAACTATACCCAATCTTACCAAGTAAATGAGGTCTATCTCCAGCTAATTTGTAAGCTTTTTCAGCAACATTAAACATTTCTTGCCAATTATTATTATAAAATTCGATCTGTAATTTTGTAGAATAACCAAACGCATGCTCAGGATCTAAAATTAGACCTTGGTCAATTTCTTTAGATGCGTCTACAAGCATATATTTGAATTCATCAGTCATTGAAAAAGATGAATATTGTGCCCGTTTTCGATCAGCCAACCATATCCATGCATCAGCGTAATTAGGATCTTTTTTTATTGATTTTTCCAAACATTCAATCGCTTTTGGATTTAGGGACGGAGTTACTGCTCCTCTAGCAAAATTTATACATTCATAAATTGATATATCATCAGTTGAAGAAGATGCAATTTTTTGGTTGATATCTTTCGACAATACAGCTCCTGCTCCCACCAGTTCATTTATAATTTGTTTAATAATCTCATCTTGTAATTTAAATATGTTTTTCCCAGTTAAATTCCTATCATATGTCTCTGACCAAATATTTGATATGTTCTTACCATCTATAAGATCAACCTTTACTCTAAGCATGTCATCAATCTGCATGATGTTACCATCAACTAAATAAGAGGCATTTGTAGATTTAGAAACTTCTTTAAGGTCCTTTGGTGATTTTATTAAATTTAATATATTTAATGACTTAGACGATTTTGTTAATTTAGAGCCTAAATCTTGTGACATACCTAGAGCTAGTAGTTTTTCTTTTTTGGTGTCACTTAGGCTTTTAAATGGCAGTATGACAATCTTACTGGTATCTAATTTAGTTTGTGTAT
>CACBMD010000001.1 GCA_902539895.1 uncultured SAR116 cluster alpha proteobacterium | reverse complement strand
AATAAGAGGTTCAATGATCTTGTTACATTCACGAAGACCTCGTAATGTAGCATTTTCATCATTTTCCATATGTTTGCTATAACCAACTAAATCAGTGGCAAATATTACAGCTATTTTACGGTCAATATCTGAAGAATTCATATTTTATTATAAACATGAAATTAATTGAAGCACAATCAGCAGTATATAATTTATTAAAATTTAATTTCTTGTGATTATTAAAAAATATTTTTAAAAAACATTCTATCTTTTGCTATAACTTGTCTGCTTAGTCATTGATTTGTAATGGTCGGGCCAACAGGATTTGAACCTGTGACCTCCCGCCCCCCAGACGGACGCGCTACCAGGCTGCGCTATGGCCCGAAATATTATCTTATTTACTATTATTAAATAATAAAAATACAACTTTTTATTTGAAATTTCCAAAAGATTGTTGAGGAACGCCCCTATTTAATGAAAAATGTGTGTGTATTCCTTTCCATTCAGAATTTAAACTGGATCTTTTTAAAGTTACGGTTGCTCTTCCTGATCTTTCAAAAGTTTTTCCATCTTGATGATAACCAAGAGATGTCCATGTCAATATGGAATTCGCGAATAGTTTATCTGGTGATAATTGAATAAAAAGAGTTTCTGTTAGAAATTTAAATCCACTAATATTTGGCCAAATATTTTCCCATTGATTAATTTTAAGTTGATCTAAACCCTCGACTACATCCATCCAAGTGCCAAAACTTACAACATCATTTTCAAAAAATTGTAGTGCTGATGAGTATTGTTTTTTTTGAACAAATTTTTCCCATTCTAAAAACCACGATTTGATTGTTATATGTTCTAGATTTTGCGAGTTGAATTTATAAATGGCAATGACCCTTCATGCACCCATTAACATATGTGTTTAATAATTTTATTTAATTTTATTAATTTTTTTTCGAACCATTTTTGCAATAACCCAAATTAAAACAAATATAATTGGAACACATAATGCTAAAAAAACCGCCTTACTAATTAAAAATTTATCAAAATTTATCGGATCAACAAGTGTGCTTAATAGACCCACAATATAATATGTTATTGCAACGATAGACAATGACTCAACAGTCTCTTGCAACCGGAGTTGTGCTCTAGCTCTTAATTCCATGGATTCTAATAAATCTTTATTTTGAATTTGAACTCCCATTTCTATTTGAGTTCTAACTAAATTATCTGCTCTTTGAGCTCTTGTAGCTAATGATTCTAATCTTCTTGAAAATGCTTCACTAGTTCTTATTGCAGGTTGTAATCTTCTACTTAAAAATTCATAGTTTGTTTGAAATGACTCCAAACGATCTTCTCGCAAATCTGTTATTCTTTGTTCAACTAGCTTATAATAAGCAGCAGTCGCTGATAGTCGGTAATTTGTCGACGAATCTATTTCTTCTATCTTTGCCACTACATATGATAATTCATTTAAGTCTTGTTGATAGTCAGGATATCTAATAGATTTTTTATCTAAATTTTTTTTAGCAGTTCTAGATACAGATTTTGTGATTTCTGTGATTTGTTTTTCTAGATTGCTTAAATTTAAACTTTCTTGTCTTACTTGAGATAATCCTAATAAAGACAGTACCTGATAAGTTTCAAGCTCCACAATTCTTTGCAAAAGTCTTCCAGTTCTCCTTGTTCTTAAATTTTTATTTTGTATAAATACTCTTCTTAATCCAGAACCAAGAAAATTTGTCCTATCAGATTTGAAAGACATAAAAACATTAGCACCATCTTCTGCAACATTTGATCCAGCAAAGTTATCATGATAAAAATATTTTTCTATATCAATTGGCTTAAAAGTATATTTGGATGGGACCATTTCAATCCATGATGATAATAAATGTTCGCCAGGAAAATTTTTTAAAAATTCTGTTGGTAAAAGTCTTAAATAGTTTTCATCAAACAATTTAGGTTTGCTTTTATTCTCATTTTCAATTTTGTTTGGGTATATGAGTGTTAAAGAAATAAATTCAGTATGGCATTCATATCTAATAATTAAATCTTTACCCTCAGCCACCCAATATTTTGAAGCTTCCTTGGGTAAATTTTGAAAATTAATTTTACTCAGAAATTTATCTAAATAGGCCCAGCTTTTTTTATCATCGTTTTCTTTTATAAGATATGCAAAATGGAATACTCTTAAATTATTACTTAGCTTTATATAAGGCCTAGCATGAAGTTCATCTTTGAAAGATAATAGGCTATTTTGGGTTTGATATTCCATATTAGTCATTTTCAGTATAATCAACTTAATTTCACATTAATTAAGAATTTATAATTTGTAAAACTTAGATTAAGATAATTGAAAATAAGAAATTTGATTAAATGAATGCTAAAATAAGAGTGTTTTATGGAATTTAAAAATGAAATCGCAATAATACAACAAAAAGCAACTCAAACTAATGTAGGTGTCATTAGAAGACAGGCTATTTTAAATGAGTTAAACATTCAAAAAGGTCAAACTATAATAGATATTGGGTGTGGTGGTGGTCATTTACTAAAAGAAATATCTTTAGCAGTTGGAGAAAAGGGTAAAATTATAGGAGTTGATTCCAGTGATTTTCAAATAAAATCAGCAAAAGAACTTTGTTCAGATCTTTCTAATGTTGAATTACTATGTTGTAATGCAGATGATATAATGATTGACCCAAAATCATGCGATGCTGTTACATCAACACAAACTCTTGAATATATTGAGGATATTGATGATGTGTTAAGAGAAACGAAAAGACTTCAAAAACCAAATTCAAAATTCGTTAATATATCAACCTTATGGGATTTTTTTGGTTTTCATGGACCTGAACCAGAGCTTAATAAAATTATGCATGATTCAATGAAAGGCCAAAAACATCCAATGCTTCCTATCCAACTCAGTGGAAAGTTAGAAAAACTAGGATATAAAAATATTAAAACACAAGAAATTAATTTTTTTATAAGGGCTAAACATGACAATTCTTTTCCTAAATGTCATGAAATACTTATGAGCAATGCAGCAAGAAACAAAGGTATTTCAGACGACCTTATATTGAAGTGGCAAGATCAAATTAAACAAGCTGAAGAAGATGGAAGATTTGCTTTTACTGCATATAGTATTTTAACTTCAGCATATAATTTGTGAAACTTTTTATTAAAAGTATTATTTACATGCAGATTTAACAGCAGAAAGAAAATTATCATAAAAATCTTTGTCAACTGTATCGCTCATCATTTTAAGATTTTTTTCTAAATTAAAATTTGGTGTTCTAGATTTTGCTTCTTTACATTTTTCTTTAGCGATTTCAATCTTGTTTTCGTAAATAGCAATAGCAGCTTGGTTCAAAATTAATATCGTATTTTGAGTACCAGCTTCTTTTGTAGTTAGCGCTTTTTCAATAATTTTATTTGCTTTTTCATATTTTTTTAAAGCTGTTAATGTAATCGCATACTCAAACCAAACCCAATGTGCCGGATTAGAGCTTAATTCTAATGTTTTGGTAAATACAGGTAAAGCATCATCATAATGACCTAATCTTCTTAACAATGATCCAGCAACAGGTATAATTTTTGAATTAAAGGGATCTAACTCAAGAGCTTTTTTTGCATTTTTTTCTGTATTAATGAAATCCTTACTTAAGAAGTCTAACCAGCCAGCAAGAATATATGGCATGCCATTAGTCAATGATTTTTTACTTTTTTTGGCAATATCCTTAGCTAGTCTCATATCTCTTTTAACATCCTTAGACATTCCCATCCATATATTTTGAAAATGTAACCAGCCTTTCAACATTGTAACATATGAATTTGTTTCATAATCTGAAATCTCTTTTAAGCACTTAAAAGATTCGATATTTGTTTTGGAAGAAAACTGCGCATATAAATCATGACATTTTAAGTATGTCATATAATCCTTATTTGAAACAAAATATGAAAGCTCACTTCTTGGCAAACCACTAACTTTAATGTGCGCTTCCTTAAATATTGTACCTGAAATATCATCTAAGATTTCAAATATATTATTAATTTCATTATCAAATTTTCCTGACCAAATAATATTTTTTTTAAAAGCATCGTTTAGCTGTGACGTAATTCTTATTTTTTTTCCCAACACTTGGTAACTTCCCGTAAGAACATACCTGACTTTATTTTTTGTAGCTATTTCTTGAATATTTAGATTTTTATTATTCTCATCTAAGCTTGTTTCACTTGATAAAACGACTAATTGTGGTGATCCATTAATTACAGAAATTATATTTTCTACAATTGATTTACTCAAATATTTATATTCAGAGTTATTTGAGATATTTTCAAATGGCATCACAATAATTGAGGGATTTTCTGTTATTGAATCTTCTAAATTTTTAACATTAATATTTTGTTTTGTATCCAAAACCCCTGAGAAGAACAGTCCTATGAAGACAGCAGCTATGGCCCCCCCTATCATGGCTATTAACTTGGTATTAGATGATTGTGTCTTTAGCTTTCTCTTTTGTGACGGATCTAAGAGCAAGTCATAAGCATGGAACTGGTTCTGCTTTACTTTTTGTATGCCTAAATCATTGAACTCATACTTTGTTTTGTTAGCAACAAGATCATAAACATTCTTAGATATTGTTATTCCACCTGGTTGAGCAAGAGCTTCTAATCTAGCTGCTACATTAACACCATCTCCCATAAGGTTAGCATCACCTTGTTTTACAACATCACCCATATTGATACCTATACGGTATTCTAATTTAACTTCAGTTGTATCTTTGTCATTGCGGGCTTTAATCTGTTTTTGGAACTCTACGGCTGTATTAACTGCAGCAACAGCACTTGGAAACTCAGCGAATACAGAATCCCCTCCTGTGTTGAATATTCGTCCTTTTTGTTTTTTAATGAGGGGTTCTATAATCTTATTACAGTCGTTTAAACTGGCTAGAGTAGCGTCCTCATCTTTTTCCATGTGCTTGCTATAGCCAACTACGTCAGTGGCAAATATGACTGCTATCTTACGGTCTATGTCTGATGAACTCATATATTTATATTAAGCATTAATGTGATGTTGTTTCAATAATGTTTTTTGCAATATTTATAAAATAGAAAGAATTTAAACAAAATTTCTTAACTGAGTATTAAGGTTCTAAATAAATTTAAAAAATTATAATAGTTATAATAATAAATTATCTTGATTGAAATGGTGGGACTAACTGGGATTGAACCAGTGACCCCTTCGATGTCAACGAAGTGCTCTCCCGCTGAGCTATAGTCCCATTTAGGTTTAATTAAAGAGTTTGCCTTAAATAATCACAACCTTTGCTTAGACTGAATATAACCATATAAGACGATTTTACAATGATTTTTCATTAAATGTGTGACATATGTGTGACACAATTTATAATCTTTTCATGACTACAAATACTTATGTTGATCCTAATGCTACCATTGAAACTCATTGGAGATCCATAGTTTTACTTGGTAAAAACACAGCATCATACAAATTTGCTTTAGCTAAGACATTACTTGAATTACCCAGACAGCAAAGTTTGATAAGAATAGACGAACTTGCCCTACCCTTTGCATTAAATATTTGTGAACATCTAAAACTCAACGATAAACAACATACAGGCTCTACTAATAGTTTTTTGGATGAATGTAGAAAATTTAATTTAAAAGAAATTTCTGAAAACGATCTAAGAGAAGCCTCAATTAAAAACGGTTTCACTTACGTAATAGATGCTTTTCATAATGTAGTTGGAGCTGTGTCTCCTAGATTTTTTGACGATAGTAGAAAAAATGATAACGGTATTACTCTAACAGATAACTTTTATAATTTATTTGAAACAGAGCAAAAGTTTAATTTCAGATATGAAGTTGAAGCTAGGTGGAGACTATGGGAAACAGCAATTACATTAAAAATAAATCCAAGATTATTAGATTTATACGTAGATGGCGATGGAGAAACAATTTTTGTAAGGAATGAAAGTAACAGAAGAGTAAATGTTACCTCAGCAAAACATGCAATAGCTGGTTACCAGAGAGGAAAATGTTTCTATTGTTATGGATCTATAAACATTGAAAGGGAAAATGGTGAAGTTTGTCATGTTGATCATTTTTTTCCACATATGTTAAAGCAATTCAACTTTAATAATGTGGATTTGGTTTGGAACTTAGTTTTGACGTGTAGTGATTGTAATAATGGTAAAAGTGGAAAGTTTGATTTGTTACCAGATAAAAAATATCTGAGCCAGTTGTTTAAAAGAAATAATTTTTTCATTGAAAGTAATCTCCCTATCAGAGAATCTATAATGAAACAAACTGGCAGCACTTCTAGTGAAAGGAAATCATTTTTAGAAAATTTTGATCAAAATGCCTTATCTATTCAACCTCACAGATGGAGGCCGATGATTTTAAGAGGAGAGCCAATATGAGTAATTGTATTTTTTGCAATTTGCCTTCAGACAGAATTGTTGCTGAATATAAATACTTTTATGTAATTAGAGATGCATTTCCTGTTACCGATTTACATTCTTTAATAATAACTAAAAGACATGTAGTTAGTTACTTTCAGTGCAATCAAAAAGAAATCAACGAATTACCATTGATATTGGACACTCAAAAAACAGAATTAACTTTAATTGACGATACCATAACTGGATTTAATATAGGTATGAATATTGGAGAAGATGCTGGACAGACAGTCTTTCATTTTCATATGCATATTATACCTAGAAGAAAAGGTGATACTAAAAATCCTAAAGGTGGAGTAAGGGGAGTAATTCCTCAAAAACAAAGTTATTAATTTATTAAGTATCTCCCAAAAGGATGCGCAAAAGTCTAATCCAAATAGATAAGAATTTATTATTTTAATTTCTTTCTTTGAATCTTTTCATATTCTCTTGGCTAACCCTTGTAAAACAGTTTGAAAATTCAGTAAATTTTTCAAAAAACAGATCAATATTATAGAGGTTTCCTGTTTCATTATCTTTAAAAGTCATTATAGGAACATCACTTAGCAATAAATTTTGATTTTTTGTAATTTTATCATAATAATTATGAACAATTTGAAAATATTCCATAAAAAATTCTATACCTTCAACTCTATTAGTAAAAAAAGTATTCAATAATTTTTCATCCGTCATCCACTTATCTAGTTTTTTATATAAAAAAAGATACGGTTTAAGGACTTTTTCCTTACTTATGGCAAGTTCACCAACAATAGCAAATGAAGGACGATCATTATTAAATTGCAAAATTAAGGTTTTAGATGATACAAAACCATTTTTGTAAGAATCCATTTGAGAAATAAGACATCTGTTTGGCTCATCCTGTAGACTTTGTTTTATCATTTCTTTTTTTTCTAGAGGAAATTGATTTTCCAAATCTTTTGCTTCTTCAGAAAACTTTTTCTTTGAATTATTTTCTTTAGAATTTTTATTTTCTAATAGAATTGAACCACCATTTGAGTCAATCTTATCACATACTGTTTGATCTTCTAAAACTATTCCACCGATTGCACTTCCAGTCATATCATAAATTTTATCCATTTCCTTTTGATAAATTTTAGCAAACAATAAAGATCTTGTTACAGCTTGTTGTTGTGTATAATTTTTTCCCATCTTATTTGCATAACTCATTGCATACATACTATGATTTGCTGCCTTGAGAAATAAAGCACCTGCAAGCTTTTTAGCTTTTGTATTAGAGGAATTATTAAACCTGCCTGCAATACTCTGGTTTAAGCCTGCACATCTTTCATTAACATACAAATGCCTTGAAAGGCTTTGCTCTTGAAGCACCAGTTGAGACAAAGGTAGTAATTTCTCACTAGAAAACCCTGAGGAAGGAAAAACAAACATCAAAATTAAAAAACTAATATTAAAATTAAATATAATTTTTTTCATACAATATTACCTGTGTTTTGATATACAAAAACTTTTACCGTCTGTTTTACAACACATATAGTCAGCTGGCATTTTTTTGTAGTCAGCTTCTCTAAATGCCATTGTTTGACAATCAGAAACAGTCTTAGCAGTTCCTAAAAAAATTTCTTTGTTGGCAGGGGTATAAAATAAAACATTATAATAATATTTAGATCCAAATAGATTATCTAACCACCCTGCAAATAATTTATTAGGAGCAAAAATAAATAAAGAAATAAATATCATTGTTAAATATTTCATATTTTATCTTTACTCATAAGAAGTATTTAATCAAATAAAATAAAAATCTAAGTGAAAATGTTTGTATAATCTTGATTGACGGAAGTGTTTATAGCATTTTTATCAAATCTAATATGTGTTAATTTCTTTTTATCTTTATCAAATACAAGTGCAAAATCTAATTCACTTTTCTCCATAAATTCATTAAATTTGTCACTATTTTTTGTAAGGTTAGTGAAACATGTTTTTAATACCTCAAACTTACTTGCACTAATCTTTTTATAAGATCCATTAATTTTTTTTGATATTGAATTATCAATTTTTAAAAAAACAAAACTATGAAACAAAGACAATTCAATATTGATGTCTTTTAATTCATCAAATTCTTCAAGTTTTAGTAAATAAGGAAATCCTTCACCATTTTTAGCTCTTGAAATTAGAATTTTTTCCAAATTTTTTAAAATGTAACTTTGTATTTTTGAAATCTCTTTTTTGTGATTATTTATTAAAGAAATATGTTTATGCACATCTTTTTTTAAAGTTTCAAATTCATTTCTAAGATTGTTATCTTCTATAATTTTTTCCACATTTTTAACTAAACTTACTTTTTCAGTTTTAGTTTTAATTAATTTTAGTTTTTCAAAAAGTATAGGATTAATAAACTTAATATCGATTTCATTTTCAGAAAGATTGTTTCTTTTTATGTATAAAACTACATCTTCATATGACCATCCCTTAGAGTTTAAAGAACCACCAAGTGTGTTTCCAGACATATCTTTAAAAGTACTCAAGGTATCCTTGTTTTCAATAAAACTTTTAAATTTATTTTTAATGAATTGATAATTCTTGTCCTGTAAGTCAGACTTTATTCTCTCTTTTTCATTTTCCTTATTTTTTTTATTCTCAATATTTTTTTGTCTGATTTTAGTTCCTACTTTTTTAAAAATAAATTTCAGTCCATTCCATAATTTTTCAATTAGAGTCCCTAAATTCAAAAATAAAAAAAGTACTGCAAACATTCCGGCAAACAAAAGAATAACTTTTCCGGCATTAAACCAATCATCAATAGTGGACTCTGAAATCATCTGTATTATGCCGCCAATAAAATAAACAGCTAAAATTATTCCCCCAATTGCAATTGCTATAAATAATATCCAACCCAAAAGTTGACCAAAAAAACTTAAAAGAAGTGGTAAAGTAAATAAAATTATACCTATTGCAGCAATCCCTATCAGTATACTCATAATTGATAGTATCCTATTTATTGTTGATTTGTGGTCACACAATTGCCCTAATATTATGATTTTTTATTCAATATGCAAAATGAAATATCACGCCCTCTAGATGTACATAAATGGTCTGAATATAATGAAATTAATACGTTTGTTAATTTAATTTACAATGACTATTTCAAGTTTCATAATCCAACTCTTGTAAAAAAGCACCTTAAAGTAATTTTGCTTGATTTGTATGTTGCATGGAAAGAAAACCCTTTAATGAAATTAGGCGTTCATATGAATAATAACGCCTACAAAGCTAAATCTAGGTACAATGAACTTCATATATCAAAGAAAACTATCTTAGTAGTTAATCATCTACATAATCTAAAGTTTATTAACCTAAAATCAGGATATTTTGCGCAAGGAAAAAAAGAAGGAAGAGTAACAAGAATATGGGCAGCAGATAAACTTATTAAACATTTTGAAAAAGCAAAATATGGATTAGAGAATTTTCAAACTCATAGCGATAGAGAAGTTATTATATTAAGGGATAATAATAAAAAAGACATAGAATACGAGGATACTACTCAAACTATCAAAATGAGAGAGCTTGTAAAAGCTTACAATGATTTACTTAAAAGAACGTTTATAGATATTCCTGAATTAAAAGAACCATGCATCAATATTGAGAATAAACCTATATATATTTCTCAACATGAAAAGTTTGTAAGAAGGATATTTAGTAATAGTTCATGGAATGAAAATGGAAGATTTTATGGTGGTTGGTGGCAAAGGATACCGAAACAGTGGCGATCAAAGATATATATAAACGATATGCCCACAATTGAGGATGATTACAGTTCTCTTCACCCGATACTCTTGTATGCCCAAAAAGGAATTGATTATAACAAATTAAAAAAAGGTGATCCCTACGATGTTGCAAAAATAGATATAAATGATCGAGAAACAAAACGAAGAATAGTCAAAACTTTATTCTTAACGGCTATCAATGCAAAAGATGAGAAAAGTTGCTTTCAAGCAGTTAAGTCTGAGTTGCAAACTGTGATACCTAAATTCAAATTTACCTTTGCGAATTTACGTTCGATATTGCATCAACTTAAAGACAATCATACTGAAATCGCAGATGATTTTTGCAACGGCAAGGGTATCGGATTACTAAATTTGGATAGTCAAATTGCAGAATATATAATTGAAAAATTTGTTACACATAACGTCCCAATTTTATGTGTACATGACAGTTTTATTGTGTCAGTTAAACAAGATAATTTTTTAAGAAAAACTATGGTTGATGCTGTTGAGAATATAATTAATAAAGCCAACCCAAAAATTAAAAGAGTTGGTTTTGGTTATACCGAAATACATTCTAATCGCCACTTAGATAGAGATTTTTATTTAGACAGAATGATAGAAATTAGTACAAATTCCCCTAATATTACTAAAGAATATATGTATATAAAACAATCATTTAAAGAAAATAGTAAAAGTTAATTTTTAAGTTACAATTATACTATGATTTAAGTGTTTTTCCAAAAGGCGTCAAGAAAGTTTCTAACTCTTCATATGTAAAATCTCGATGAGTTGCCATCCAACCTCCCTCTTCATATGGAGGAAGATATAAGTAAATACCCTCATCAGTAAAGTTCCAAAGATCTATTCTTGAAACTGTTTCTTCAACGGGATGAAGTAAATCTATCGGCTTGCTATATTTTTCATTAATTTTATTTAATACAACTTTAGATAACTGTGTTATTGAATTTTTTTTAAACACATCTTCAAACTTTAGTATTCTATTTTTTGGAATATTAAAATGAGTTGTGTGTGTGCCACCATACCAATGAGCAGCACCATGAGTATATGCTCCAACAAGTTGTTTAATAGTTACAATTTTATCAAAAAAGATTTCAATAGATTGTTCATCATTACTATCAACTCCATAGTGGAAACCAGCCGATATACCATATCTAAAAGGTTGCTCTCTGTTTTTAAGTATTATTTCATTAATATTCTCTGATAATTTTGGGATCTTTTCAGAAAAAGTTAGCTCAAATCTAATATTATGTGTTCCAACAATTTTATTACAATAATGTTTAAGACAGTTTTCTAAGGAAGTTTTTGTATAAGGAACTACAATATCTTTATCAAAAATAACACTTTTAAAAAGCGAATGTTTTATAGGTTGCTTATTATAAAAAGCTATTCTCTCTTTAACAGCTTCTTCATTACACTTTGGTTTACAATTATTTTTAATCCATAAATCATGGAAATGTATAAACATGGAATCAAAAGTGTTTTCCTCATATGGGATCTTAGACAACAGTTGTTCAAAAGCAATATTCAGAGGGTCTTTTGCATTTTTCTTTAAAATACTTTTAATATGACGAGTAAATGCATCATCATCTTTTGTCTTGGAAAAATAAGAATTAGGTGAAATAACATAAATTAGAAAACCGAATATTAACGGAACAAATAATACGTATAATCTATTCATATAAGAAAATTAAATAACAATTGAGACCATAAAGTGTTCAGAATTTGTTATTTCTATTATGAGTCTCTAAATAACAGAATAATCCAGTCCGTTGTACTCATAAAAATCTAAACCTGTCTCATATATTTCCTTAATAGTTTTCTTTGGTTGAGATTGGATATTAAGCCAATATGGGGTTTTGATCATATATTTTGAATAGTCATATTTTGCATAATCAAGATATTCATAAACATTTAAATAAAAGTCATGAAAATAGATTGTATTCTCAATTAACTCAGGTGGTTTAAATCCATAATCAATTAGTCTTTCAACTATGCAATACATATATCTTCCATCCATTGTTGTAAAACGTGTTAAACGACCATCGTCATCATCAGACATTTTATCATTTAACCACCCTACCCAGCCGTTTGGATATTTAGCACGTACAATGTCTTTGCTTGTAAACAAACTCTCAAATTGACTTCTCATATTATAATATTCCCAACTATCTTACACCCATCTTCCATTACTAAGACTTTTAAAATCTCTTGTTTATTTTAAAATAACTTCTTAAAACAAAGATAGCAAAAGCCACATAAAATAATCCTATGCATAGATAATGTAAGTTATTTGTTGAAATTATACCATGCAATTCATTTATATTTGAAAAAGGAAAAAAAGGTATCATATCCCTATGCATTACACTATCAAGCAGCAATTGTGAGTAAGCACCCACAAATGCTCCACACCAAGCAGATAGCCTTGTTATTTTTACCTCAACATTAAATAAAGAAAACTTTTTGGTGTATAAAATTATGTTCCAAAACTTTAAGCCTACCTCACATAGAGATCTGCAAAATAAAGCAACAAATATTGCTATTAACGATGCACCTAAAAAAGTATGAAAAAATTTATGAGCAGGAATTCCAATAGTATAAATATAAAACAGAACTTCTGAGTCAATAATGACGTTTGTTAATGTAAAAATTGAAAAACTGAAATATTGTGGGAAAAAAGATTTAACTGAAGTACCTGCCATTAAATGAAAAGGTGTAAAAGGCAAAAATCAAATCTCCTTGAATTATAAAATTAGAAATCGAATTGCATTTAGTTAATTTACAAATACTTTATAAAAATTGTTAATATGATAGTGTCTATTTTATGACTGATCAAATATTGATTATGGATAAACTTAGAAAGTGGTTCTGGTACTATGGTGTTCTACCATTAGTTGTTGCTTATGTAATATGCCTCAATTTTGCTGCTGAGTTTGTAAATATTGTTGTAATTGAGAATAGATCTATAACTTTATACTACATGGGTGAATTATTATATTATACAACTGTAGGCATAGCTTTCTTGATGATAATTTGGTGCATTATAAATGCAATTCGTGTTTACATAATATCATCACAGATTACTGCTCCTGAACTTAAAAACAAAAAATACTCTTTTAATACCTCTGTTATTTTGTGTCCATTTATTGCTTTTTTTGGGTTTATTCCTCTTGCATTAACTTTGAGTGCAACAAAAATGTATTTTCCACTATTTCCTCTAATAGAACCAATTGCTCAAGACTTGACCCCTTACCTATTCCCAATCTATTTATTTATTATTAATGCTTCAGAATACATGTTTGGGAATTTTTCATATTCTTATTAATAAATTTTGTAATTTTATTATTTGCCACGAACTTACCTTATTTCATACATAATCAAGTCTTAATTAGGCTTTTAAATGTGATCATGAACCTAAAAGTATTTTGTGTTTCATTTATAAACCTCCTAGTTGCATTAGCAGTTCCCGCTGCTAATGCAGACAACTCCATTCGAAAATTAAAAGTTGGTAAATTCTTTTTGGAATGCAAAGGAGATTGTTCTGATAAATTTTCTTTTAGGGATAATGGTTTTTTAACTTTTGGAACTGATAAACAAGTTATCACTAATAAAAATCAAAGTAGTATTTATACATATCATATTATAAATAATTTTCCTGAAGATAGAATACCTCAATTTTGTATTGATGGATCTCCAGATTTAAAAATTGGAAGTAAAATTTATAAAGATAAAAAGGTAAATAATACTTTTCCTTTCTTTAATAAAAAACCTACATCTATCGGAGTTTATACATCGAGTTGGGGGGCAACCGGTTGGGGTAGTTCTAGAGTTCATATTTTTGATACCAAGACAGGCAATTATTTTACTGAGACTGCTTCTTCATGTAATTATCCTAAATTCATGGCATTAAATAACGGTGTTGAATATTATGTTAACTATGAATTTAAGGGATTTTTTGGCCCTCCAAATTTTTCTCTCGCTTATATAGATTTTCCTTATGAAGCTAAAACCTTAAAAGGTGAATTGCTTAACGATAAATTATTATCTGCATATGGTCATCTATATGATGATTATATGAAAAAAGGATGGTTTAGCCATAGAGAATTCAATGAGTTAGAGCGTTTATTTAATTATTGGGAACAAAATGATTTTATTGGCGATGTATCTCTTTTTGATCAATCAGAACAAGAAATTCTATCAAGATTTATTGTTACTATTGGTTATGATATGCTCCACAAAAACGGCCTTCCAAAACTAAAAGATTATTTTAATCAAATTCAAAATTCTAAGTCGAATACAAATGCAGTTAAAGAAGTGGCAAACATGGTTGCAAATGAGTTCTCTGATTATTTTGGTAAAAATACATACAAAAGATTTTCCATAAGATATGAGGTTTATTAATAAATGAAATTTTGTTTTAAAACTTTTGTTTTGTTTTTAATGATATCTGTTTTTATTACACAAAAAGCAATTGCCCAAAGAAATTATTTATCTGAAGAGTGTCAAGAAGAAGCATCTGCATTTTATGATAAAAGAAAAATTAGTTTTAATGATTTTGAAATTCTTGATGATGAGTATGTTCCCCTTCCAACTATATTAAAAAGAAAAGGCACAGAGCAAGTTGAAATAAAAGCTGTTGCTGTAACAGATCATAAAACACAAAATTTTTATGGAATTCAATTTAATTGGAAAGACCAATCAATTATAGACTGTAGAAGCTGGTACCATGCTCCTATGATTTCTCTAATAGAGACGTATAAATATTATACACCATTCATAATGAAAGAATTAGACGCTATTAAAATCAGCACTCATAATTTAGTAAGTTGTGGTTCACCTTGTCATTTTGCTGAAGTAAATACTGTATACATTATTGACGATATTTCTTACCATCCTATAACACGAACAGAAATATCTACAATCACATATGAATATCCGTCTAAAATGTTCATAGATTATCTTACACTTGAAGAAGTTTATCAATTTATGATAACCGGTGATGGTTTTGAAATTTTTGACTGGAGAGGCAAAGAATATAGAACAGAAGAACTCAAAGTAAAATTTGATAAAAAGTAATTTTTTAAGTTACTAAAACTTGAAGATTAGATTAGTTCAAATATAAACCCAATTAAAAATATCATTCCAAAAGAAACTACTACTATACCAGCAAATAAAATTAAAATTTCTTTAACATGATCAAGCGAAAAATGATCATTTCTAATTATGTATGCAGCACATAAACTAGTTAAAATAAACACACTTGTTGTATAAACAAGAATAATAAATTCATCACTCATAAATTAAACATAACATAAATCACTACAAATTGAACTGAATCAAAATTATTCAATTTTACCTTCTATTCTTTCGAGTGCATATAAGATTTGATCCATCGATCTAGTATTAGACGCAATTGAGCTTAATGACTCTGTAATATCTTTACTACCATATGAGCCTCCTAGAATATTTATAATACTATCAATTGAAGAAGTTATATCTGAAGAGCTAAAACGTGATTGAGACTTTGTTTCCATTTCTATGTTACTAAGAGAAATTTGAATGGAAGACAAATCATCTCTAATTCTATTCAGATTGTAAGATACTTCTTCTTTAAATTTTTTAGAATTATTAAAATTGTGATAATGAAATTCTTTTATTTCCTTTAATTCCCCTAAAATTTGATATAATACTTTATTATTAAACATCTTAACAACTCCATCCAATTCTTTTTAATAAAATAAATATATGATATTACTTGTACAACTAATGATGCAACTTAAAACGATCTCTAAGTTATGTGCAATAGCTAGGATACCCCCAGTGTCCCTTGTGCACCCTTTTATATAACTTTAAAAGTCATTTAAAGACGATTTAAGAGTCACTGAGCCATGTATTTATTCAAACGTTTCTTCTTGGTTTATTTCAAAAGCTTTGTCACTGTATGAGTCTTAAATCGAGCCTTTATAATGAGCGTATCTGAATAGTTGAGACACTGTTCTGTGCCCACTAATTGAGGCAATATGGGGTATAGATAGGTTCTGCTCAAATAGACGGCTTATAGCTTCGTGCCTAAAATCATGAAACCTTATTTTAATATTTAGTTTATTGCACAACCTTTGATAACAAAGCCTCAAGCTATTAATACTTATTGGAAATACTCTCTCTTGAATCATTTCTAAATTTTCTAAAATAGTTTTAACATCATTATTTATTTTGATTGATCTAGCATAACCAGTCTTTGTATTATCAATATTAATAAGACTGCGTTTTAAATCTATATCCGACCATTTAAGAGATAGGATCTCCCCTCTTCTCATTGCTGTATTTAAAGCAATTAAAATAATGGGTTTTAAATAGATGTTACTGTGCTTTGAAGCCTCTACCAGCAGTGTTTTAAGATCATGATCATTAATACGCCGAACAGCTCTTTGGTGGATCTGTGGGAGTCTAATGCCCACGAACAGATCATTCGGAACCTCCCAGTCCCATTCTAGTTTTGCAACGTGTAATGCATGTTTTACAATGCCAAATTCACGTGAAATTGTAGATGGTTTAACACTCAACAATCTCTTATCTCTGTATTCAGTTATCTGCGCTGCTGATAGCATATTAAGAGGTAATGCCGCCCATTTGTTTTTCATGAAGGCGTTTATCAAGAAGGTTTCTGATGAAGCTGATTTCTTATGAGGTATTACAGTATCTTTGTATTTAATTAAAATCTCTTGAAGTGTTTTGGGACGGTATTGCATCCCTACTTTTATATTCTTTTCAAACTCTAGCTCTTTGGATCTTGCCCACCGTCTTGCAAGATCAAGGTTCTGAAAAGTTGCAGACGTGCCCTTTCCTCTTATTCTAACTTGTACCTGATATTTACCTTTGCGCTTCCTTATTGATGCCATATCGCACTCCTTTTGTGACACATGTGTGACACAAAGGTTGTGATCTTTTTAAAAGGCTTTAAAATTGTTGATAATGGCAGACTTTAACTCGTAATATTACCAGTGACCCCTTCGATGTCAACGAAGTGCTCTCCCGCTGAGCTATAGTCCCATTTTATAATTAAATAAATTGTGTTATAATTTAATTATATTAACAATTAAAAAAAGTAAATTATTTATGAAAAAAATTGTTCTAAAATTCAAAGATAAAAACTTAGTTTTAAACTTACGAGACACACCAACAGCAAATATGATTTATGGCGCATTACCTTTTACTTCAACAGTGAAAAAATGGGGAGAAGAGATTTATTTTGAGACCCCTGTTGATGTTGATGTAGAGGATAATGCTAGGGCAGTAGTTGAGTTTGGTGAAATAGCTTTCTGGAATGGAGGGTCTGCTATTGCCATTGGTTATGGTAAAACTCCAGTTTCAAAAGAAAATGAAATTAGATTAATTTCACCTTGTAATATTTGGGCAGACAGTAATTTCGAAAAAAGTTATATTGAAAAAATTAAAGAAAACGAGATTGTTAAAATAGAAAAACTTTAATTATTTAGGTCAACGTAAATTGTATCTAATTTTTTCTTAAATTCATAATCTAAAGTTGTTGGTTTATTGTTAACTCTATCAACATACACATGAATGAAAAATCCATCTGCAGATGCCAAATCATCATTTAGTTTAAATAAACCCACCTCATATCTGACGGAACTATTTCCAATATTTGTTACTCTAATTCCAGCATCGACATCCTCTGGATATTCAAACGAAGAAAAGTAATTACATCCTGATTGAACTATAAGACCAATATTATTCCCATTTTTAATATCTATTAAATTGTTCTCTATTAACCATTTGTTAACTGCAGTATCAAACAACTCATAATAAATTACGTTATTTAAGTGCCCATAAATATCATTGTCATTCCACCTTGTGCCCATTCTAGAAAAATAATTATAATCACTTCGATTTGTAGGATTTTGTCGCAAATTAACTCTTCCTATTTTTAAATTCTTTTAACGTACAAATTTTAGATGCTATTAAATCTATTTTACTTTCTGGCAAAGAAGCTATATTTATTCGCCCATCAGGCATTAAGTATATTCCATTTTCTTTTCTTAATGTCATTATTCCTTCTTCAGAAATAGGTAAAAGTGAAAACATACCATTTTGAACATTTAAAAAGCTAAAATAATCTGTTTGAAATTTGTTTTGTAAACTTCTTGAAAACTTTTCTCTTAGAGAGACTATTCTTTTCTGCATTCTACTAATTTCTATAAGCCATTCATTTTTTAAAATATTATCATCAAGTAAAATATTTATTATTTCAGCAGCATGGTCTGGTGGATGAAAATAAAGTTCACGAGCAATTTCACTTAACATTGTTTTTAAAGAGTCACTTTTTACCTGATTAGAATCAGTAATAACTGCTATCAAACCACAACGGTCTCTGTAAACACCAAAAGTTTTACTGGATGAAATAGTTATAATTACTTCAGGTACAATTTTAACTAATTTTCTGATACCTAATACGTCTTCATCAATACCTTTACCCAAACCCTGGTAAACCAAATCTATAAATGGAACAATTCCATTTTTTTTACATATTTTGGCAACTTCTTCCCATTGATCAATATTAAAATCAGCCCCAGTTGGATTATGACAACATCCATGTAATAATAATGCATCACCCGACTTTAATTTCTTAATATCTAAAATCATTTCTTCAAAATTTAAGAAATTGTTTGTATTGTCATAATAACTGTGTTTTGTGATATTTAGACCAGATTTTTGAAACATAAAAGTTTGTTGTCCCCATGTCGGATTGGGGATAGAAATTAGTTTATTTTTTAATTTATTTTTTATAAGTTCGCCAGCAATTCTCAAACCAGAGCCTGCTCCAGGGATTTGTATTGCGCCAATTTTGTTGTTTCTTTCATTAAGAATATCTTTTCCTAAAACTAATTTTAAAATATTTTTACAGTATTCAGAGTTTCCAGCAGGTGTTTTATATGATTTAGAAACTTCATTTTGTAATAATAAGGTTTCAGCTTTTTTTACTGCTTTAAAGACAGGCGCCTCACCTTTTTCATCTCTGTATATACCTATTCCCAAGTCAATTTTAGAAGCTCTCTTATCACTTTCTAATTCTTTAAACATAAGTCTAGTTGCATCAAGTGCTGGTGATTGAATATCAAAATATCTCATAGAAAATCTTTCAACTAAAATTTTAAATACACATAACTTAGTACAATTTTGAATTTGAACTAATAAACGAAATAAACTATAGAAATTATATGATAATTTATAATATTAGAAACGACCCCAAAAATCCAGTTTTTATAACTGTGCCACATGCAGGAAGTTTTTACCCAGAAGTTTTTAAAAAATATATAACATTAGACTTAGATAAAATAAGAAAGATTGAAGATTATCAATCTGATAAAATTTTAAAATTAATAAAAAAAGAAAATGTAGATTTTTTAATTGCAAAATGTTCCAGAGCTGTAGTGGATTTAAATAGATCTAGAAAATCAATAGATAATGATATGTTTAATGGAATTGCTATAATTGGCCAACCAGACGAAAAAAAAATGCTTTCATATGGTTTAGGTGTTTTCCCTAAAATTATTTCTAATAAATCAATTTTTAAAAAAAAGTTATCAATCTCATATTCAAAAAAAATGCTAGAAAAATATTATGATCCCTTTCATAAATCTTTATCAAAGCAATTAGAGTTTTTATTAAAAAAATTTGGTTTTTGTTATCATTTTGATCTTCATACTATGCCCTCTAGAGCTTTAAAGCATTTTAAAATTAAACCTGATATTGTTTTAGGAAATAATTTTGGTAAAAGCTCATCTGAAAATCTAATTTATAATATTAAAAACCGTTTTGAGAAATTTGGTCTTAAGGTTGAAGTCAACAACCCATACGCGGGTGGTTATATAACTAGGCATTATGGCAATCCATTAGTTGGCATTGAAACAATTCAAATAGAAATTAATAGATCATTATATATGGACGAAAAAAATCTTAAAATACATAATATTGATAATCTACAAAAAATATTTTCAGAAATTTTTAATAATTTTGGATACTCTCAAAGAGAGGCGGCTGAATAAATTATAAAAGTCTATTAACTCCTAATAAACGCTCTATATTAGAACCAATTACAAGAGGTTCATTCAAAATAGTTTTGATTAAAAATTCAGCATATAAAGGAGCATAAACAAACCCCCAAGAACCCATACCTCCTAATAAGTATTCGTTTTTCGTATTTTTGTTTGTTAAAGTTTCCAAACTACAGAAAAATGGCATTCTATCTTTTGTGCTTGCCCTTACACTTACTCTATATTTAGTTTCATTCTTAAAGTCTTTAGTTATTTTTTTTAAAAATTCTGGAATAGAGTTTAAATTATTAATTTGATCTATTTCTTTGTAATTTTTATCTTCATTTCTATTGAATGAAGATCCTATTTGATAATAACCCTCAAAAACTTGTGAAAAATGATGACCATAACTAAAATTTAATTTTAAATTTTTATATGCTTTATTTTCTTTTAAATAAGTTACTTGTCCAGAAATTGAATTGATGGGGATATTATTACTTAGATTTTTCATTTCATAACCATTTGCCCAAATTACAGTTTTAGCTTTTAAACTATTACCTTTATCATCAATTAATAATTTAAGTTGGTCTTTAGTATTGATAACTTTTTTTACATCAAAATTTGCCACAAATTTAACATCTTTAATTAAATTCTTTATAAATTTTTTATTATTCAATATTCCTGATGATTTCATATATACATAATTTATATTTTCAAGAAACTTAGCATTTTCTGCTTTATTGGAAATCAAATCTAGTGGCCAATTATTTTGTAAAAGTTTTGAATATTTAGTCAAATCTCTTTCCCTTGTGGGTAATACAATAAGCCCATCAGAGTAAGGAATTGAATTTAGGTCTTGGGCAAGATTTCTTGAATAAGTGAAAGCCTCCAAAGAAAGTGATCCATATGGGGAATTATCCAATGTTAATTTTGGCATTTGTAGTGCTAACTTATTACCACTTGCTCCACCTGCATATTTAGAAGATTTATCTACTACAAAACATTCTATATTTCTTTTTCTTAATGAATAAGCAAGAGAAGCCCCTGAAATACCAGATCCTATTATAGCTACAGGTCCAATGTGATTGTTAAAACTTGACGCTTTATTAATTTCACTTGATAAAGTTTTTTTAATTCCTATTAAACTTTCTTTTTTGTTACCAAAACCAACTACTTTTGATACCGAAAATCCAGAATTAGACAATCCTCTTCTAACATGCCCTGCAGCTGTGAATGTACTAAATGTTCCTTGAAAATTAGTATTAAAATAAATTTGTTCAAGGAGTTTTGAATTCCAAGCAGAGATATTTTTTTGGGGAGCGAAACCATCTAAAAACCAAGCATCTACACTAAATTTAAAATTAATTAAACTGTTGAAATCGTTATAAATTAAAATTAATTCAACATTATCTGCTTCAAAAATTATTCTATGTGTAGATTGATATATGCTAGGTAATTTTTTAATTAATTGACTAGAAAGTGTTTTTAAACCCTTTACATGCTTATATACTTTTATTAACTCAAGTTTTGTTAATGGAGCACTCTCAAAACTAATGAAAATTAATTTGGCATTTGGTTTTTTAGTTTTTTTCCAAAGTTTCAAAGTCAGTAGAAAACTCAAACCTGTGCCAAAGCCAAGCTCTGAAATGACAAATTTGTTAGATTTTTTAAAACGAGAAGCTAAGTTATTAGCTTTTAGAAAATTGTGCTGAGTTTCTTTTATTCCGTGATATTTATCAAAATAAATATCTTTATATAAGTTTGAATAAATTCCCAATACAGGAGATATTAAGATTTCTGATTTTTTTAAATTATTTTTCATTTTATATCTTTAACATTTTATAGAAATTTACTAAAATTATTAATTAAAACTAGATTTTATTGAGATTTTCATAATGTTTTGGAAAACTAAGTCATTAAAAGATATGAACCTTAATGAATGGGAGTCATTATGTGATAGATGTGGTAAATGTTGTGTAGTCAAATTAGAAGATTATGACACACAAGAAATTTATTATACAAATGTATCTTGCAAGCTTTTGTGCGAAAAGACTGCTCTTTGTAAAGATTATGTTAATAGAAAGACTTTTGTTCCAGACTGCAAAATTTTATCTCCTAAAAACCTAAAAAATCTTAAATGGATGCCAGAAACATGCGCTTATAAAATCATTGACCAAGGTGGTCAATTACCTAAATGGCATCCACTAGTATGTGGGAATAATGAAGAAATTGTGAAAAGTGGTAATAGTGTAAAAAATAGAGTAACAAATGAACTTAAAGTTAAAATAAAAAACTTACCAAATCATATCTATAATTGGTGATTAAATAAGGAAAAAAAATGTCTAGAAACATGTGGATATTAGCAGTATTGATATCAGTATTAGTAATTGCATCAATTTATAGAGAACAATCAGGTATGAAAATGCCTGATCATTTAAATTGTAAAGAATCAATGTTTGAACAGATGTTTTCAGATAAATGCACTCCTAGAACTGGATTAAAGAAATTAAAACAAAATTAGAATAGAGTCCTGAATAAATGAAAATTGCCATTATTGGTTCTGGAATATCAGGACTATCAGCTGCTTTGATGTTGTCTCAAAAACACCAAATAACAATATTCGAAATAGATAAAAGATATGGTGGGCATGCCAATACTGTTCAAATTAACCACGAAAATACAACTATTGATGTTGATACGGGGTTTATAGTATTTAATAAAATGAATTATCCAAACTTAGTTGGTTTTTTAAAACATCTTAATGTTGAAACTATTAAATCAGATATGTCGTTTGCAGTTTCTGCAAGAGATGGGGAACTAGAATATTCAGGTTCCCTTAAAGGAATGTTTGCACAAAAAAAGAATTATTTTAATTTAAAATTTTATAAAATGTTAAGAGATATTATTAGATTTTTTATCTTTGGTTATAAATATGCTTTTAATGTTAAAGAAAATGAAAATTTAAAAGACTACTTAAATAGATGTAACTTTAGCGATGAATTTGCAAATGATCATTTAATACCAATGTCATCTGCAATTTGGTCTTGTCCAGAAAAAGAAATATTATCATTTCCAGCAAAAAATTTACTTACTTTTTTTAAGAATCATCAGCTGATTAATTTTTTTATTAGACCTAAATGGAGAACAGTTAAAGGAGGTTCTATACAATATGTAAAAAAAGTAATCAAAACACTTGAACAAAATAAAAAAAATAAACTTTTACTTAATACAACAATTTCTTCTATAATTTCAAAGAGAAATAAAATTAAAATTGAATATAATCATAGTTATGAAACTTTTGATAAAGTAATAATGGCCACTCACCCTGATCAAACATTGAGATTAATAAAAGATTTAGATAAAAAAACTACAGAAATTTTAAGTAAATTTCGATATCAGAAAAACACAGTGTATTTACACTCAGACCCTTCAATGATGCCAAGAAATCTCAAAACCTGGTCTAGCTGGAATTATCTATCTAATAAAAATGAAAAGTCCTCAACAACTTATTGGATGAATAAACTACAAGATTTGAACACCTCATTAAATGTATTTGTTAGCCTGAACCCATTTAAAATGCCAAATAAATCTCTAATTCATAAAAAAATTGTATATGAACATCCTATTTTTAATAATAGTACAAATGAAGCTCAAAAGCTGATTGATAAATTTCAAGGAAAAGATAATATTTACTTTGCAGGTGCTTGGTTAGGTTACGGTTTCCACGAAGATGGAATATCATCAGCTATAGAAATTTCAAAATATTTTGACATAAGAGTGCCATGGATAGAAAAATAATTAGAGATCATAATGAACCTATCACAGGTGATATAAAATTTTTTGAAGCAAATATAACTCATCAAAGAAATGGTAACAAAAATCATTTCTTTAAAAATAAAACAAACGCAGTATTAATTGACTTAAAATATAAATCTCAACAAAAAACACCCAATTACCCTTCATTATTTTCTCTAAAAAAATTCAATCTACTTACTTGGAGTCCCTCGAAACATGGAAGCCAATGTGAATTTTCTACATCTAATGATCTTTATAAATTTATTAAAAATTTGTGTAACGAAAAAACGAAAAATAATGAGGAAATTCATAATATAAAATTGTTAACTTTTCCAAAAGTTTTAAGTTTTGGCTTTAACCCACTTTCAGTTTATTTTTGTTATGATAAAAAAGGATTGCTAATGCATTCAATTTTTGAAGTCAGAAACACTTTTGGAGATATGCACCATTATGTTTTACGAAATATAAATCTAAAAAAAATTACACAAAAAACAACTAAGAATCTATTTGTATCTCCATTTTATCCAAAAAAAGGAAGTTATAAATTATTTGCAAACTACGTACATGATCAAATTATGATCTCAGTAGAATATACCTTGCAAAATAAAAAAGTATTTATAGCTACTATGAAATTGCAAGAAATTAAATTTAATAATTTGAATATTTTAAAGGCATTTTTAAAATGTTCTTTGTATCCAGGTAAAATTTGGATAAATATTCATTTACAAGCATTAATTCTCTGGTTTAAAAGAGTAAGTCTCTACAAAATCCCTCCTAGTGAAAAAATTAAACATTCATTCGGAATTGAAGTGTCAAAAGATTAATTTAATTTAAATAGGTTATAAAATTAATGAATTTTTGGAATAATTTATTTTTAAGTGGAATTAGAAATTTTCCTTATGGGACTATTAAAATTGAATGGCCAAGCGGAAAAGTTGAGAAGATTTCTGCAAGCAAAACTGGTCCTATTGCAAATTTAAAAATTGCTGACGATAAGGTTATTAAAGAAATTATAAATGGTGGTTCTGTTAAATTTGCAGAATTATATATGGCCAAAAGATTAACATCCTCAAACTTAACAACTTTAATGCATTATTTTGCCCTAAATAATGATGAAGCTGAAGACACACTCAAAATTTCTATAGTAAAATATTTTTTCAATAAGTTTTTACATTCCAAAAATAAAAACAGTCAAGATCAAGCAAAGAAAAATATTTCTTATCACTATGATTTAGGAAATAAATTTTATAGTTATTGGTTAGATAAATCTATGACCTATTCTTCTGCGATTTTTTTAAAATCAACTGATAATCTAGAGATTGCTCAAATAAATAAATATAAAAAACTCGCAGAACTAGTTTCAGTAAAAAATGGTGACAACATTTTAGAAATTGGTTGTGGTTGGGGTGGTTTTTCTGAATTTCTAGGTAGAGAGTACGATTGTAAAATAACAGCAATTACAATTTCAAAAGAGCAATATAATTTTGCAAAAAAAAGAATAAATAACGCAAATCTAGAAAACAAAATTGATATAAGATATTGCGATTATCGAAATATTGACGGCGAATTTGATAAAATATTGTCAATTGAAATGTTTGAAGCTGTAGGAAAAGAATATTGGAACAAATTTTTTAGTAAAATAAGAAGTATTTTGAATCCTGACGGATATGTTGGACTTCAATTAATTACAATTGATGATAAAATATATGAAGTTTATAAAAATAACCCAGACTTTATACAAAAATATATTTTTCCTGGAGGAATGTTACCATCTTTTAAAATACTTACAAATGTTGTAACTAAAAATAACTTTAATATTGATAGCGTAAATAGTTTTTCAAATGATTACGCAAAAACATTAAATATTTGGAATGAAAGTTTTAATAAAAATTGGAAAAAAATTGAAGAGCTTGGATTTGACGAAACTTTTAAATTAATGTGGAATTATTATTTATCTTATTGTGAAGGTGGTTTTTTATCTAAAAATATTGACTTAAAACAAATAAAATTGAACATTAATTAAGATTTTGATTTAAACAAAAATAAGCTTATTTTATAGAAATAACCAATAAATGGAATTTTAATGAAAAGACCATTTAATGAATCCCAATAATCAGTATGAGAAACCACTTTTCCTGCATCATTCAACATCAATTCACTCATACCTTCAATAGTCTGTAAAGACTTAAATGCAAAGAAAGTCATTTTCCATTTCAAAAGTACTCTTTGTTTATTGATTGAATAGTCAAGAACAAAAAACCTAGGTTCTTTTACATTTTCAAACATATGATAAAAAACGTTTTTAAAAGCATTTATTCCTTTAATATTATTAAATGGATCAACGAAAGTTATATTTTTGGATATTAGATTATCGAATTCATTAATATTATCAGGAGAAAGATTACTAAATAAATCCATATAATTTTTTACAATACTTTTTTTCATTTCATAATTTTATATTATAAATTTTTTAATTAAATAAGATGAGATCTTATCAGGTAGACAACTAAAAATCTTCATGAAAATAGAAAATGATAATGGGAAGGAAAACTCAAATTTATTTGAACTCATATATTTGAAAATTAAATTAGCAGCATCGTTAACATTCATCAAACCAGGCATATAAAAATCATTTATTGAGGTTGCTTGTGTTTCTACAAAGCCAGGACTGCATAATTGTACTTTTACACCTTTAGGATTTAAATCATAACGAGCAGACTGTGCAAATGACCTTAAAGCTGCCTTTGTCGGACCATATGCAGCAGCTTTAGGCAACCCAATCCACCCAGACACACTAGACATAATGATTATATGACCATTTTGTTTTTTTATGAGACCTGGTAAAAATGCCTCATAACTGTTCAATACACCAAGGTAATTTATATTTAAATGTTTTTTATAAAGATCTAGGTTGATTTCAGTTGCACTCACAGGTGAATAAATACCAGCATTCAAAAAAAGCAAGTCAGGTGCTTCAACTTCTTTTGCTATATTTCTCAATTTTTTAAGATCTTGTACATCACATGAAAAATATTTAAATGAGTGTCTATTTGAAAGTAAGTTTTGTTTGATTGCTCTCAATTTACTAGAACTGCGACTAATACCAATTACTTCCCAACCTTTATTAATTAATAATTTAGAAAAAGCAGCTCCAATTCCATCACTCGCACCAGTGACAATAGCAGTTTTTTTTTCTTTGTTATTTTTTTTCAAATGTTTCACATTATTAATAAATTAAATTTTACAATTTTGATATTGAACTATAACAGCCCCTCTTACCTTTGATTTTAATATTTTGATTTTTACAGAGAACTTTCCGGCCATAATGTTTCTTGTAATTGGCAAATTACCCTCAACTATATCATTATTTCCTAAATAAATAAATATTACTCTTATTGGTTGGGATGGGTCAAAATAAGGATTATCCGTTACTGTGTTAGATATATTACCTTCAACTTTTATCTTTAATCCACCTGATAATAATAATAAAGTATTTTCAGGTGGTATAAATGATTGTGTTGAAACAGCTAACTCTTTATAGTCAAATTTGCTACAAGTTTTGTTAAAACCAAGTAATCTCAGAGCATCGATTATTTCATTTTCAGGAACGCCCTTAGCTAAATTTGATGCAAGAATATTTTTTGCATCTCTACCAAAGTCAGTATCTTTATTTCTTATGTTTTGAGTATCAAGTGCAAGGTTAGCTTCTTTAAGCTTCAATCTTATATCAGTTAATTTTCTGTCTAATTCAATTTTTTGATCATTAAAATCGTTAATTATTTTTTCATTTTCTTGTATTAGAACCAATTTATCACGGTTACCAAGCCACCATCCAATAAAAACAGCAATAATAATCATTATAAGTTTAAAAATATAATTTAATATTGATCTAAACTGTTTTTGCCTATACTTATTTTGTGCTTGATAAAAGTCCAAAATTAAACCCTAATAATTTTTCTATTCTTTTATATTTAATGAATAATAAATCAATATATTTTTTTGAATGCTAAACAAAAACATTAAACCTCTAAAAAAAATCAATCAAAGAGCTTGGCAAAGAATGTTATCAGGTAGAAAGCTTGACATTCTATCTCCATCTCCATTTGATATAGAAATTGAAGATATAGCTTTAGGACTATCAAGGGTTACAAGATGGAATGGTCAAACTACAGGTAAATATCCTTATTCAGTTGCTCAACATTCTTTGTTAGTTGAAGAACTATTCAACATTGAGTACCCAAACTTGGATAAAAAATGGAATTTAGGAGCCCTACTTCATGATGCACCAGAGTTTGTAATAGGAGATTTAATTACACCTTTTAAATATGCTCTCAATAATAGTTATCGATATGTTGAAGATAATTTAATGAAAGCAATTTATCTTAGGTTTGGGTTACCAGCTTTACTTCCAAGACATATAGAGTCTAAAATAAAAAAAATAGACAAAGCTCTTGCCTGGTTCGAAGCTATTGATTTAGCTGGTTATAGAGAAAAAGAAGCCTCACAAATAATTAAAAAACCAAATTTGAATTCTAAACATCAAATTATAGTTGCACTATCAGCCAATGATGTTGAGAAAAAATTTTTAAAAAGATTCCAAGAAATAATCACAAAAATTTCTTAATATCCTTCATCTATTAATGGGAAAGCACTTAATACATTTTTGGAATCAAATGCATAATCTTTACTTAAATAACTTTGATCAAGTTTTGACAATGAGTTTAATCCTAGCAATCTTAGACCTGTCAAAATTTCAGTTTCTAGTAGCTCAAGCATTCGAAAAATAGCTTTAGATCCTCCAGCAGCTGCAGCAAATCCCTGAAGCCTTCCAATACCAACACAATCTGCTCCTAATGCAATTGCTTTTAAAACATCTGTGCCTCGCATTATGCCTCCATCAAAAATGATCTTTGCTCTATTTTCAACCACCTCAACAATTTCTGGCAAAACATTCAAACCACCAACTCCAAAATCTAATTGTCTTCCTCCATGATTAGAAACATAAATTATTTCAACACCATGTTTTATAGCCAATAAAGCATCCTCCTTAGTAGCTATACCTTTTATTATAATTGGCAAATCACAATAAGATTTAATCCTATCAATATCTTTCCATGAAAATCGCATTTGATACTCAAAACCACTTGCACTTTGTCTTGATGTTGTCCTATATCTTTTTGCAAGATCTCTTTCTCTTCTTCCATAAGCGTCTAAATCAACTGTCAAACATATACCTGCATAATTACAGTCAATAGCAGTTTTGATCTGATCATCTACCCAATTTTGGTTGCCTCTTATATATAATTGAAATAGTTTTGGATAATTAACGCTTTTTGCAACTTCTTCTAATCCTGGCAAACAAGTAGAGCTAATCATGTGCAATATACCAAATTCAGATGCTGCAATTGTTGGAGCAATTCCTGCTCCATCAACAAAATCTTGCATCGACCCTATAGGTGCAAGAATTACTGGCATTCTTAAAGAATGACCAACTAAATTAGTAGAAATATCAACATTTTCAACATCTCTTAATACTCTTGGTCTAAATGCTAAACTGTCAAGAGCAAATCTATTTCTTTTAAAGGTTGTTTCAGTTTCAGCAGCACCAATTAGATAATCCCAAGTTTCTTTTGAAAGTTTTTCTTTAGCTTTTTTAGCAAATTCATGAAGAACTAAATATTCTTCACCTTCAATTTTACTGCCTAATTTATTTTGAACCATATTATTCTCCAAATTAATAATTCAAACTATATTAAAATTAATATTTAAATCTATAAAAAACTTGCCTTAGCCAAAAAGCTAGGCTACACAACAGTTATATGGTTTTGCGAGCGTGGCGGAATGGTAGACGCACTGGACTTAAAATCCAGAGTCCGATAAGGACGTGGGGGTTCAAGTCCCCCCGCTCGTACCATATAATTTGTTTTAAATATCAAACAAATAATATAGGTCATTATATAAATGGTTATTACTCGTACAAGAGAAGAACTATATAAAACCCTAGAAGAATTCTCTAAACGTCCAGGCAAATTAGCATTAATTCCTACTATGGGCAATTTACATGATGGACACTTGTCCTTAATAAAATTAGCTAAATTAAAAGCAACAAAAACAATTACTTCAATATTTGTTAATCCTCTTCAATTTGGAATAAATGAAGACTTTAAAAAATATCCAAGAACAGAAAAATTAGATATAGAAAAATTAAAAAAAGAACATTGTGATATTTTATTTATTCCTAGTAGTGGTGAAGAAGTGTTTTCTAAAATTGAAAAAGTTAAAACCTTAGATTCTGGAAATCTTGGATCTGAGCTTTGTGGAAAGATTAGACCTGGTCATTTTGATGGAGTATTAACTGTAGTTAATAGATTATTTGAATTAATTAATCCAGATATAGCTGTTTTTGGTGCAAAAGATTATCAACAACAAATTTTAATAAAACAAATGGCTAAATTATTACACCCTAAAATATCTCTTGTAAAAGCTCCTATAATAAGATCAAAAAATGGTGTTGCCCTATCTTCAAGAAATAATTATTTATCTAAAAAAGAATTTGAAATTGCTGCAAATTTATTTAAGTGTCTTCAAAATAGTGTGAATTCTTACCACAAAAGAAAAGAGTTAAATGAGATATTGGATAACGCCAATTCATTTTTAATATCAAAAAACCTAGTACCTGATTATTTTGAATTGAGAGATAGCGAACTTAATATCATCTCAAAAAATAATTTTAAAGGTAACAAAGTATTTCTAGGATCTATTACAATAAATAATATTAGATTAATTGATAACATTGAATTTTAAATGTTTTTTTTTCCGTTTGCAGATGAAAATCCCACAAGTAAAAAACCAATTATTTCTTGGTTAATAATTTTTTCTTGTTCATTTATTTTTCTTAACCAAATTTTTGATCCTACTTATATAGTGGAACAGACTTTTTTAAGTTTTGGTATGATACCAGCTATTTTATTTGGACATTCTGAGTTATCAGGACATCTTAAAATTATACCTCCTTTTTTATCAATTTTCACTTCTATGTTTTTACATGGTGGCTGGATGCATATAATTGGAAATATGACTTATCTTTACATTTTCGGAGATAACATTGAAGAAAGGTTAGGGAAATTAAAATTTATAATTTTTTATTTAGTTTCTGGAATTGTTGCCGCGTTCACTCAAGCAATAATTGATCCCACATCAACTATACCAATGATTGGTGCATCAGGTGCAATTGCTGGTGTGCTTGGAGGCTATTTAGTTTTATACCCTAAAGCAAATATAAAAGTTTTATTCTGGTTTATAATTTTTGTAAAAGTATTTAGAATAAGAGCTTTTATTGTACTTGGAGGATGGATAATAATTCAATTTATTAGTTTTAATGGATCTGACTTAAACTCTGGGGGTGTTGCATATGCTGCACACATTGGTGGATTTATATCAGGAGTACTTTTAATAAATATAATGAAAAATAAAATTGCAAAAAAAAACAGAACCTTAAATGGCTCTGTTCCTAGTTCAAAATAATTATAAAGATCTATTATCAATCTCATTACCATCTAAAATTTTTCCTTTTCCACCTAATTTTATTACAATTTCTAAAATTGCTTCAGAAGCTTTTTCTAGAGATAGTTCATCTTCTGATCTTAATACAATAGATGTTCCAAAACTCCCTGGTTTAAAATATGGATATGAACCAATTTTCACGTTTAAGAATTTATTTTCTATTTTTTCTAAGTCTTTTGCTATAAGACCTTCACCAATGTTGCTTGACACAGTTTTTGATTTAAGTTTCTTGCCACCTGTTAAATCACTCAAAATTGAATTAAACATTCCCTGCATTATTTTTGGAACACCCGCAAAAACAAAAAGATTTTCAATTCTAAAGCCAGGTGCGGCAGAGACTGGATTATCTATTAACTCAGAATTTGTTGGTAAAATTGCCATTTTTTGACGAGCCTCATTAAACTCAATGTTTGTACCCTCATAATGTAATTTTAATCTTCTCATAGCTTCTGAGTCTTTATATAACTTTTGATTGAAAGCTTTAGCAACACATTCTGTGGTAATATCATCATGGGTTGGACCAATTCCTCCACAAGAAAAAACATATGTATATTTATTTGTAAAACCTTGAATTGTGTTAATAATTGTGCTTGATTCATCTGGAATAATTCTTGCCTCCTTTAACCTTATACCTAAATTGTCTAATTCACATGCAATCCAATTAATATTGGAATCTTTTGTTCTTCCAGATAAAATTTCATCACCAATAATTATTATACCTGCTGAGGCCACCATAAAAAAATCCTTAATAAAAATTAATATTGTACGTAGATATTTATAATCATATATTACAATTTATAAGAATTATATATAAAACAAATTACTAGTTGAAATGAAAAAAGATATAGATTTACATGACAAAGAAGCATTTTTAAAAATGCATGCTGCAGGTAAATTAGCAGCTGATGTTTTAGACTATATAACATCATATGTTAAAAGTGGTGTTTCAACTGGGTATCTAAATGATTTATGTCATGATTATATTTTAAAAAATGACGCTATACCAGCACCATTAAATTATAGAGGATTCCCTAAATCCACTTGTATTTCTGTAAATCACGTTGTTTGTCATGGCATACCTGGAGACAAAATTCTTGATGAAGGAGACATTCTTAACATTGATGTAACTGTAATACTTGATGGATGGTATGGTGATACAAGCAGAATGTATTTTGTGGGAGAGCCATCTAGGAAAGCAAAATTTTTGACTAAAGTAACTTATGAGTGCCTTTGGTTAGGAATTGAAACGGTCAAACCTGGAAGTACTACAGGTGATATTGGCCATGCAATTCAAACTCATGCTGAAAAAAATGGATTATCAGTTGTAAGAGATTTTACAGGCCATGGTCTTGGAAAAGTCTTCCACGCACCTCCAACAATCTTACATTATGGGCAGCCAAATACTGGAGATATTCTTGAAGAAGGTATGATTTTTACCATTGAACCTATGATTAATTCAGGGAAATATGATGTCAAAATTCTATCTGATGGTTGGACAGCAGTTACTCGGGACAAGAGTTTATCAGCTCAATTTGAACACAGTATAGGAGTGACATCAAATGGATATGAAGTTTTTACGTATTCTCCTAAAGGCTATACACAACCAGATTACCCAATTTAAATATTAATTTTTTGTGTTTATTTCTTTAAATTTTCTCTAATTGTTTTTTTTAGAGATTTTGAAGTTTCTTTGATAATTGGTTTAGCTTTTTCATAACCTTTTAAAGCTAACTCTCCTGCTTTTTTTCTTGCTGCTGGATTAGTCGCTAAAATTTTTACCGCATTTTTTAAAAGTGTTCCGATAATCATTTTATTCTCGTATTAAAATTAAAAAAAAAATATATATATGTATATATGTTTATTTATCCAGTATAAGAAAATAGATCAAAAGAAAAAATATAAACTTTCTAAAAAAATGATTTAGGTTTTGAAATGATTGAAAGATATTCAAGAAAAGATATGGTTAAAATTTGGTCTCAAGAAGAGAAATTTAATATATGGTTCCAACTTGAAGCTCATGCTTGTGATGCTCAAGCAAAATTAGGTGTAATACCAAAAAAATCTGCAGAAATAATTTGGAGAAAAGGGAAGTTTGATATTAATAAAATTGATGCAATTGAAAAAACAACTAAACATGATGTAATTGCATTTTTAACAAACCTGGCAGAATATATTGGAGAAGATGCAAGGTTTATTCATCAGGGTATGACATCTTCTGATATTTTGGATACTACTCTTTCTATACAATTAAGAAATGCATCTGATATTTTATTAAATGATATTAATCAATTACTTGAAACATTAAAAAAACGTTCTTTCGAACATAAACATACTATTACAATTGGAAGATCTCATGGTATACATGCAGAACCAATTACATTTGGCTTGAAACTCGCCGGTTACTATGCTGAATTCAAACGTAATAAAAAAAGATTAATTGAAGCAAAAAAAGAAATTAGTACATGTGCTATATCAGGAGCAGTAGGAACTTTTGCTCATATTGACCCATTTGTAGAAAACTACGTATCTAAAAAAATGGATTTAGTACCTGAAGATGTTTCAACACAAATTATTCCAAGAGACAGACATGCAATGTTCTTTTCAACCCTGGCAATAATTGCATCTAGTATTGAACGCTTAGCAACAGAAATAAGACATATGCAAAGAACTGAAGTGAGGGAAGCAGAAGAATATTTTTCTCAAGGTCAAAAAGGATCAAGTGCAATGCCACATAAGAGAAATCCTGTGCTTACAGAAAATCTAACTGGACTTGCAAGATTAGTTAGATCTTCGGTTATACCAGCTTTAGAAAATGTTACATTGTGGCATGAGCGGGATATTTCACATTCATCCGTAGAAAGGATGATTGCTCCCGATGCAACAATAACCTTAGATTTTGCTTTACATAGATTAAATAATGTAATTGAAAATTTGCTTATTTATCCTGACACAATGTTAACAAATTTAGAAAAACTTGGTGGTCTTGTTCACTCACAACAAGTATTACTTGCACTAACACAGAAAGGTGCTAGTAGAGAAGATGCCTATGAAATGGTTCAAGAAAATGCCATGAAAGTTTGGGAAACTCTAGAATATAAAAGAAAAGATGTATACAAAAACTTGTTAAAAAATGATAAAAAGGTGACTAAATACCTTAGTGAAAAAGAAATAGATGAATTGTTCAATTTAGATCAACATTTTGTTCATGTTAATCATATATTTGACAGAGTTTTTGACTAGAGGATAATTAATCTATGTCTAAAAAGAAAATTTTATATAATGGGAAAGCTAAAACAATCTTTGAAGGTCCTACCTCAAATACAGTTATACAATATTTTAAAGATGATGCCACTGCAAATAATGCTGAAAAACATTCCATAATTAATGGTAAAGGAGTTTTAAATAATTCTATTTCTGACTTCTTGATGCACAAATTAAATGAGATTGGAATACCAACTCATTATATCAAAAAGTTAAACATGAGAGAACAACTTGTAAGAAAAGTTGAAATAATACCTATAGAATTTGTTGTTAGAAACATTGCTGCTGGATCCATTGTAAAAAGACTTGGTTTAAAAGAAGGTAGTGTTTTTTCAAGACCCCTCATTGAACATTATTTGAAAAAAGATGAGTTGGGTGATCCACTTATAAACGAAGATCATATACTAAACTTTCAGTGGGGCACTAGAGATGAATTAGAGGAAATGCAAGAATACGGTCTTAGGATTAATGATTTTTTAAGAGGCCTGTTTTTGGGAATAGGTCTTAAACTTGTAGATTTTAAAATTGAGTTTGGAAGATATTATTCTGAAGATGGCAACTCAATTTTGCTATTAGCTGACGAAATAAGCCCAGACAACTGCAGATTATGGGACATTAAAACTAATAAGAAAATGGATAAAGATTTGTTTAGGCAAGAATTAGGTGGGTTAAAAGAGGCATATCAAGAAGTTGCAAATAGATTAGGTATTATTCCTGAGAAAAAAAATTACTCTAGCGCTAAACCTGAAATAGTAAAATAAAGAGAGTTATTATGAAAGTTATTGTAAATGTATCTCTTAAAGAAGGTGTTTTAGATCCAGAAGGACAAGCTATTAAGTCTTCTTTAAATAACTTAGGTTTTGAACATTGTAGTGATGTAAGGACTGGCAAACAAATTATTTTAAATTTGGATCAAAATAGTGAAACTGAAGTTCTTAAACAAGCTAAGAAGATGTGCGAAGAGTTGTTAGTAAACACCGTTATTGAAAATTATGAAATCAATATTTTAAAGGATTAAAAAAATTTTGCGTTCAGGTGTTGTAATATTTCCAGGTTCTAATTGTGATAGAGACATGATTGTTGCACTCAGGAAAATCACAGGAAAAACTCCAATCAAAATTTGGCATAAAGAATATGACATTCCTAATTTAGATTTAATTGTTATCCCAGGTGGATTTACCTTTGGAGATTACCTTAGATGCGGCGCTTTAGCTGCCAGATCTCCAGTAATAACTTCAATTAAAAACCATATAAGTCGTGGTGGCACAGTATTAGGTGTATGTAATGGTTTTCAAATTTTAATTGAAGCTAAAATACTCCCTGGATCTCTTATAAGAAATAAGAAACTCTTATTTACTTGCAGAGAGACAACATTACAAGTCCAAAGCTGTATTGAAAACCCTTTTCTCTCTGGTTTAAAAATAGGTGAATGTTTAAAATTTCCAGTTGCACATAATGAAGGTAATTATTTTGCTCCTGAAGATTTATTAAAACAACTGAAAGAAGAAGGAAGAATTGCTTTAAAATATATTAAACAAAAGGATAATGAAAAAAATTATAATCCGAACGGATCAACAGAAGACATAGCTGGTATTCTATCAAACAATGGAAAAGTTTTAGGAATGATGCCACACCCTGAAAGAGCCATAAACTATCTACACGGTGGAACAGATGGTTTAAAATTTCTTACAAACTGTGTTGAACAAATAATTGGTTAAATAATAATGGAACTACAATCAGAACTTTTAAAAATTAATAAAAATGAGTATTTAGCTCAACAGAAAAGTAAACTTGAAGATGCTTTAGAGATGGGTTTAACGAAAGATGAATATAATTTAATTTGTGAAAAAATCGATAAAATTCCCAATATAACAGAATTAGGGATTTTTTCTGCCATGTTTTCAGAACATTGCTCTTATAAAAGCTCAAAAAAATGGTTAAAAACTTTACCAACAGAGGCTAGTCATGTGATTCAAGGACCTGGAGAAAATGCTGGTGTAATTGATATAGGAGAAAATTTAGCAGCTGTTTTTAAAATAGAATCTCACAACCACCCTTCATTTATAGAACCTTACCAAGGATCAGCAACTGGTGTTGGCGGAATTTTGAGAGATGTCTTCACAATGGGTGCTAGACCTATAGCTCTTATGAATGCATTGAGATTTGGATCTCCAGATCAACCTTTAACAAAACATCTTGTATCCGGTGTGGTTAGAGGAATTGGTGGATATGGTAATTGTATAGGAATTCCAACGGTTGGTGGTGAAACAAACTTTGATAAGTCTTATGATGGTAATATTCTAGTGAATGCAATGGCTGTTGGTCTTGCAAAAAAAGATAGAATATTCTATTCAGCAGCAACAGGCGCTGGTAATCCAGTTATATATGTAGGTGCAAAAACAGGAAGAGATGGAATACATGGAGCGACAATGGCTTCTGCTGAATTTACAGAAAACAGTACTGAAAAAAGACCAACTGTTCAAGTTGGAGATCCATTTACAGGAAAATTACTATTAGAGGCCTGTTTAGAATTAATGAACACAGATGTTGTCTTGTCTATTCAAGATATGGGAGCAGCTGGTTTAACAAGCTCTAGCGTAGAGATGGCTTCTAAGGGATCATTAGGTATGAATTTAAATTTAGATTTAGTGCCTACTAGAGAAGATAAGATGACTAGCTATGAAATCATGCTCTCAGAAAGTCAAGAGAGAATGCTAATGATTTTAAAACCAGGATCAGAGGAAAAAGCAAAATCAATTTTTGATAAATGGGATCTAGATTTTGCTAATATAGGAGAAGTTACTAATACAGGAAGACTAATTCTTACTAAACACGGCTTTGAAGCGTGCAATTTACCTCTTGAACCTCTTGTCGAAGACGCTCCTGAATATAATAAACCTTATGAAATAAAAGCTATTAAAAAAGTATTAAAACCGTCTGATCTCAAAACCAATCTTACAATAATTGATATATTGAAAATAATTTTTAAAAATCCAAATATAGCCAGTAAGAAATGGATTTGGGAACAATATGATAGTTCAGTAATGGGCGATACAATTTTTGCAAATGGTGATAGTGATGCTTCATTAGTAAAAATTCATGGAACAGAAAAAAAAGGATCTTTAGGAAAAGGCCTTGCTATTACAACTGATTGCACACCACGTTATGTTAAGTCAGATCCTATAATTGGAGGTATGCAAGCAGTTTGTGAAGCTGCACGAAATATAGCTTCGTCAGGGGCAAAACCACTTGCGATAACAAACAACTTAAATTTTGGAAATCCTGATAAAAAAAATGTTATGGGAGAAATTGTAGGATCTATAAAAGGAATTTCACAAGCTGCTTCTTATCTAAGTACTCCAATTGTATCAGGAAATGTTTCTCTTTATAATGAAACTAATGGTAAAAGTATTCTTCCTACTCCAGTCATTGGTATGGTAGGAGCAATAGATGAGGTTGAAAATTCTCTAAAGATAAGTGCAGAACCAGATAATGTGTTGATTGCCCTTGGACAATCTGAAAATTTTAAAGCAGGTTGGGTTGGTTGTAGTATCTATCAAGAAATTATTAATAAAAAATATGACGGAGCTCCTCCACCAATAAATTTAGAAAATGAAAAAAAAGTTATTGAAATTATATTAAAATTGAATGAACAAAAACTTCTGACAGCTGCTCATGATGTTTCAGACGGTGGCTTGCTGACCACAGTTTGTGAAATGTTATTTAAATATAATTTAGGATTAGATATTAATTTACCTAGTAACCTAATTAATTGTAATTGTTATGACCCCTTACTTCAATCATGGTGTTTTGGAGAAGATCAAGCAAGAATAATTATTGCAACAAAACATATCAAAAAAATACAACTAATATTAAAAGAAAATAATATTGACTTTTTTGTTCTTGGAAAAACTAATTCAAGCAGTAACTTGAATTTAAAAGATATTACTACTATATCTATACCTGACATAAGAAAATTAAATGAAAAAACAATTCCTTCAATGATGGGTATCAAACAACAAGGTTAAATTTGTAAAATGGGTATGACAGCGACAGAAATTGAAGAACTAATTATTAGAGCTTTTCCAAATGCTAAAGTTATTATTGATGATTTACGTGGTGATGGAGATCATTACGCAGCACAAATTATTGCTGAAGAATTTAGGGGAAAAACTCGTGTACAACAACATCAAATGGTCTACAATGCTATGGGTGGCAGGATGGGAAAAGAATTACATGCATTGGCTTTGAATACATCTGCCCCTAAGGAATAAAGGAGAATTAAATGGAACAAAGTACAAAAGATAAAATTCAGAATATTATTGATGAAAATGATGTTTTATTATTCATGAAAGGTACTCCAGTTATGCCTCAATGCGGATTTTCTGCAGCAGTTGTTGGAGTTTTAAGTCATATGGGAATTAAGTACAATAGTGTAAATGTTCTCGAAGATCCTGAAATAAGAGAGGGTATTAAAGAGTATTCAGATTGGCCGACTATTCCACAATTATATGTAAAAAAAGAATTTGTTGGTGGTTGTGACATTATTAGGGAAATGCACGAAAGTGGAGAGCTAACTCAATATTTTAACGACGCAGGAATTTCTGCCTAATAAGTTATTTTTAATTTTGAAATTTTACTTATAGCAAGTTTTATTAACGTGAATAAAATTCGATTACTAAGTTAGTTTCCATTTGCACTGGATAAGGTACATCATCTGGCATAGGTATTCTTAGTAAAGACCCAGTGAACTTAGAGTGATCAACTTCAACATACTCAGGAACATCTCTTTCAGGTAGAGTTGTTGCTTCAATTACAGCTGGAATGTTCTTTGCTTTATCCTTCAAAGAAATAACTTCACCTACGTTGATCATTCTAGAAGGTATATTACATCTGCTTCCATTTACCATAACATGTCCATGATTAATCAATTGACGACAGGCAAATACAGTTGGTGCCAACTTCATTCTATAAAGGATAGCGTCTAGTCTACATTCCAAAATACCAATCAGATTTGCGCCAGTATCACCTTTTTTACGAACCGCAGCTGTATAGTATTTTTTGAATTGTTTTTCACCTATATTACCGTAATAGCCTTTAAGTTTTTGTTTGGCCATTAATTGGACACCATAATCTGTAGGTTTTTTTCTTCTTTGACCATGCTGACCTGGACCATATTCTCTATCATTTAAGGGAGATTTTGGTCGTCCCCATAAATTAACTCCTAATCTTCTATCAATTTTATGCTTCGAACTTGTTCTTTTATGATCTGATTTAGGCATTTTTAAACCTTTTAGTAACTACTTTGAAGTAGTAAATTATTCCAACCAGAAGCTGAGCTTCGGGATATATAACACCACGTTATTATCCACTTTATCGGAAAGGAAGTTGCAAAATACTATCATTACATAAAATGTCAAGTACGATTTGAAGTTCCTGATAATGATCTAATAATACCATGAAGTGTTCTTAGATCTTGGTGAGTTAATGAGGCTCTATTAAATAGACTTCTGATATTTCTTTTAACAACAGGAGCCATTTCAGATGAATAAAAGAATCCTGATTTAGTTAAAAGTTCATCTAATTGTTTATAAAAATATTCTCTGTCACCAACATTAGAGAGTTCAGTACTTTTTTTTAATTTTTTATTAATTTTAACAAAATTCTTATCATCATTCAAAAATGACATTTTTATTTTGTTCCATTCCCAACAAATCAATAATACTGCTTGAGATATATTTAATGATGAAAATTCTTTATTAATTGGAATTGAAACTGTGTAATCTGCTTGGACAACGTCATCATTGGATAACCCTGATTGCTCAGGACCAAATAAAAATCCGACGTTACCACCATTAACAACATGTTCAAATGATTTCTCTATTGCTTTGAAGATGCTTAAGGATTTTGTGCCAATAACACGCTTTCGTGCAGTTGTTGCAAATAACAAAGAAATTGATTTTGTAGCTTCACTTATTGAATTATACAACTTTGCATGATTTAATACGTCGTCTGCACCCGCTGCGGGAGCAAAAGCAACATTATTAGGCCAACCATCTCTAGGCTGAACTAGGAAAAGATTTCTTACATCGAAATTTTTCATAGCACGAGCAGTAGAACCAATATTTTCACCAAGTTGTGGTTTAGATAAAATTATATATGGATTTAATTCAATCATAAATTCATCTGAGTTTAAAGTCTTCTCCAAACTGTTCTATCTGGCTTATCTTCTAATTGTATATTCTTTTCTAGTAATTGTTCTCTAATCTGATCTGCTTTTTCGTACTCTTTATTATCTTTTGCAATGTTACGTTTTATTATGAGTTCATCGATTTCTTTTTCTGTCATAGAAGAGTTTTCAATTGCTTCGTTTGAATTTATTTCTCCAAATTTAAACCATTCTTCTGCAGAATTGCATAAAATTCCTAAAATTTTAGAAGAATTTTTTAACTTTTGAGCACATTCTTTACTTCCTTTATTTGCTTCATCTGCAAGATAATGTAATCTAGCAAGAGCTTTAGGTGAATTTAAATCATCACAAAGATTATCAATTATCTGAGTGTCTTGCCCATCATTTACTTCAAAGTTTTCAACAGCTCTATAAAGTCTAGATAGTGATTTAGTAGCTTCACCTAAAGATTTCTTACTAAAACTTAAAGGAGCCCTGTACTGAGCTTGCATTAACGCATATCTAATTGCCTCGCCCCTAAAATTTAACAACAAATTGTTTATAGTAGCAAAATTACCTAGTGATTTTGACATTTTGTCACCGTCAGAAGTAACGTAACCATTATGCAACCAGTAATTGGCCATAATATTGGATTTATTGGCACAACAAGACTGAGCGATTTCATTTTCATGGTGTGGGAAAATTAAGTCTAATCCACCAGCATGTATATCAAATTGTGTTCCTAAATACTTTTTACTCATTGCTGAACATTCTATATGCCAACCTGGACGCCCCCTACCCCATGGACTATCCCATCCAGGAAGTTTTTCGGAAGATGGTTTCCATAAAATAAAATCACCAGGGTTTTTTTTATATTCAGCAACTTCAACCCTTGATCCCGATATCATCTCGTCAAGTGACCTACCTGATAAAGCACCGTAATTATTATATTTTTCAACAGCAAACAATACATTGCCTGAAGAAACATAAGCAAAACCATTTGAAATTAATTTTTCAATCATTTCTATCATTTCAGATATATGATCAGTTGCTTTTGGTTCAAAATCAGGTTTCAAATTGCCTAACGCATGAGCATCTTTATGAAAATTTTTTATTGTTTCATTAGTCAATTCTGAAATACTTATTTTTTTTTCAATTGCTCTTTTATTAATCTTGTCGTCAATATCGGTTATATTTCTTACATATGTAACTTTAGGGTATATTATTCTAAGTAATCTAACTAGAACATCAAAAACAACTAAAGGTCTTGCATTACCAATATGTATAAAATCATATACAGTGGGTCCACATGCATATATTCTTACATTTTTTTGATCGATAGGCTGAAAAATAGACAATTGCCTTTGAAGTGTATTATATAAATTTAATTCAATCATTTTGAGATTTATTTATTTTTAAAAATTTAATTATTATTTTTTAATCTTTCTTTAATTTTATCTTTTCCCATCATTAAGACTAAATTTGCCATTTCTGGTCCATTATCCTGACCTGTAAGGCATAATCTTAGTGGTTTGAAAAGTTCTTTACCTTTTTTACCACTTTCTTTCATAAGAGAGTTAGTCCAAACCGACCAAGTGTTTTTATCAAATTCATCTTTAGGAAGTGTTTGTAATGCTAATTTTTTTAAATCTTTATCATGTGGAACCTCTTTAATATCTCCATAAACAATGTTCCACCAAAACTTTACATCATCTAAATTATTTATATTTCCTCTAATTAAATTCCAAAATTCGTTAGTAATTTTAAGATCTAATATATTTAACTGATTACTAATATCTGTATAATCTGCAAGTTGAAAAAACTTAGTATTCAAAGTTGACAACTCTGTTTCATCAAATTTCGGCTTTGAATTTCCAAATTTAGTAATATCAAAACTTTTAACAATTTGTCTCATATCTCTAAAAATATCAATTGAGTCAGAGGTTCCAATTTTGGCTAATAAAGAAGAAACTGCCATTGGTTGAAACCCTTGACTTCTTAATTCTCGAAGCGATAAACTTCCAAGTCTTTTTGAAAGTCCTGATCCAGTATTATCAGTCAGCAGTGACAGATGACCCATTTTTGGTGGTGATGATCCTAATGCCTCAAATAACTGTATTTGAGCAGCTGAGTTTGTCATATGATCTTCACCTCTTAAAATATCTGTTACTTCTAATTGGATATCGTCTACTACTGAAGCTAAAGTATAAATAACCCTTCCATCTTCTCTTAATATAACTGGATCTGACAAATTAGACATATTATATTTACTCTCACCCTTTACAAGATCGTTCCAGTTTACATCCTCATGATTAAGGAAAAATCTATAATGTGGTTTTTTTCCTTTAGACTTCAAATCAGCAATATCTGAGTCAGATAATTTTAATGCAGATCTGTCATAAACAGGTGGTTTACCAGAAGTTAGTTGGCTTTTTCTTTTTAGGGATAATTCTTCCGCCGTCTCAAAACATGGATATGCACGTTTTTTTTCTAATAAATTTTCTAAAGCTTCATTATAGGATAAAAGCCTAGAAGATTGCCTTTCTATGCTATCCCAATTTATATTCATCCAACTTAAATCTTCTTTAATAGCATCTTCATATTCTTTTGATGATCTTTCATTGTCAGTATCATCAATTCTAAGCATAAAGTGACCATTTTTACTCTTAGCATACAAGAAATTGACTAATGCAGTTCTAAAATTTCCAATATGTAAATATCCCGTTGGGCTTGGTGCAAATCGAACTTTAATCATTAATTTTCCTAGTTTGTAAAAATTTCAAAATAAATATAGTAAATTTTAATTCCAATTCCTAAAACCACTAGTTAGAGGATACCTTCTATCCCTACCAAAAGCTTTTTCTGTAACTTTTGGCCCAGGTGCTGACTGAAATCTTTTATACTCTGATCTAGATAACAACATTGAGATTTTTTTTACATCATTTAAATCAAAACCCTCACTTACTATTTCATCTAATGACAGATCATCTTCAACTAATTTTTTTAAAATAACGTCAAGGATATCATATTCTGGCAAGCTATCTGTGTCTTTTTGATCTTCTCTTAACTCTGCACTAGGTGGTTTAGTAATTATTCTATCTGGTATTACAATTCCTTTAGGTCCTAAAAATTCTACTGGTTTGTTTAAATTTCTCCATTTACATAATTTGAATACATCACTCTTCCAGACATCTTTTATAACCGCAAACCCTCCACACATATCCCCATATAATGTTGCATATCCAACTGCGTATTCTGACTTATTTCCTGTGGCTAATACCATTGATCCATATTTATTCGATATTGCCATTAATAGTAATCCTCTAATTCTAGATTGAATGTTTTCTTCAGTTATACCCGGTGGTATCTTTGAACCATTGAAATTTAATAAAATTTCATCAATAGTATTCATACCCTCTTTGATATCTAAATATGAGTAATCAATTCCAAGATTAGATGAAGCCATTTCAGCATCTTCAAGACTTTCTTTACTAGTATAGGGGCTAGGCATCATAACTGCTTTTACAAAATTTGGCCCCAAAGCATCAGTTGCTATCGCAGCTACTAGTGCTGAATCCACACCACCTGACATCCCAAGTACAACACCTGGAAAACCATTGTTGTAAACATAATCTCTCACGCTTACAACTAGAGACTTGTATAATGCCTCAATATTAGACGAGATGTTTTTAATATTTTTTTGAAAATTCCATTTATCATTATTTTTATATAAATCAATATTCAATATTTCTTCTTTGAAATCATTTAGTTGTACTGTTAATTCTCCACTATGACTTAAACAAAAAGATGAACCATCAAAAACTAATTCGTCTTGTCCTCCTACCCTATTCAGGTAAATTAAAGGCAATTTTGATTCAAAAACTCTTGAAACTGCAACAGACATCCTTTGATCAATTTTTTTTGTTGTATATGGTGAAGCATTAATTGAAATAATTATCTCAGCTCCTGTTTCTGACAGGCAGTCTATGACTGTTTCATTCCAAATATCTTCACATATTGGTAACCCAACTAATGTTTCTCTAATTTTAACTGGGCCTGATAAAGAACCAGGTGTAAAAATTCGCTGTTCATCAAATACTCCAGTATTTGGAAGATTATGTTTATCCCTAAATGACAGAATTTTTCCTTGATCCAAAACAAAAACAGAATTTCTAATTTTATCTTGATCTTTTCTTGGAGATCCAAGAATTATAGCAGCTTTACCATCATTAGTTAATTTAGCTAAATCATTTATTTCATTTTCTACAAGCTCTAAGAAATCATTTCTTAGAACTAAATCGTCAATTGGATATCCAGTAACATATAATTCAGGAACAACTATAATATCTACATCCTTACTTAAATCATTTCTGATAGAAATAAGTTTAGACATATTTCCTTTAACGTCACCTACTATGGGATTTAATTGGGCAAGTGCTATTTTCATTGTATTTTTCAATAATTTACTCATTTATTAGAATAATTACTATCTCAGTAAAAACTCTCTTCCAAGTTTAACTTGTGACTTACCACCATAAGAAATTATATCAGCCGTTGCATAGGTTTCTGACCAACGGCTAGGTAGATACGATCCTGTGCCGATAACATTAACGGGTACTTTTGCAAGTGAAAAAACCTTGCACTTCTCTGGACCAAATCCACTTGAAGCAACAATTTTAACTTTTTCAAAACCAGCATTATCAAGTATTTCTCTTAAATGCCACACAGCAGCTGCAGACACTCCTGTGCCAATTAAATATCGAAGTTCTTGTTCAGTTCTATAGCCACGAATAGCTTGTGGAGCATTCCTTTCTAAAACCGCGTATGAACCAGCAACATCAAGACCTTCAATATATCTTCCACCGTGAGTGTCTATTCTGAGTGATAAAGAATGTTTATCTGCTAAACTTTTGAATGATCTACAAACCATTAAACCATCTGTAATTTCTTTACCAAAATAATCAATTAGAACTGTTAGAGGTTCGTCTGGCCAGGTTGAATGAAACATTTGTGCTGCTTTTAATGTTGACCCCGCATAACCTATCAATGCATGAGGCATTGTGCCTAGTCCCTTAGTATTTTCAAACAAATATGCAGTTTTATCTGTTGCACATCCAATAAAACCAATTGCTTTGGCTTCTGATTTAACCCTATTAGAACCAACATGAGCGCCATATGCCATTAAATCTGCCATATCAGCACCAGCGCAATGTCTTGCATCCATAGCTAAAAATGAAGTCTTTGGTAAACTTTCCACCATTGATTTAGCGTTATAAGCGGCTACACATGTAGCACCAATTTTTTGAAGTAAAGCGGTTTCTAAATCAACTAACAATAAAAAAGAACCTGAGATGTACAATAAAGGTTCTCCAGCACCAACATCAAAACCTTCCGGAAAACAGCGTTTTATATTAACGTTACCTTTTCTGTCTTTAATGATATTTTGAAGCCAGTCTAGAGCAGGGTTTAATGCAGAGATAACTGGTCTTCTCATGAAAATTGCATATGTAACTTCTGTGTCTCCAAATGAAGATATAATATCCTTTGTTCTTAAAAAATAAGTGTCTGTGACTGAGGGTAATTGGCTTGGATTTGGCCTTAGATCACAGGGCCAATTATTTTTTTTAACTATTTTAAAGTTATGCTTTTTCTTTTGATTACTCAATACATTTCCTTAAGATACTGCTGCAATTTGTTTTTTTTGATTATTTCTTTTTTCTGTAAGCAAGTCAGCTACTAAAAATGCCAGCTCAAGAGATTGAGTTGCATTTAGTCTAGGATCGCAATGAGTATGATATCTATCAGCTAAATTTGATTCATTAACTTCATACACACCACCAACGCACTCTGTTACATTTTGTCCTGTCATTTCAAAATGCACGCCACCTGGTATCGTGTTCATTTCATTATGAACCTCAAAAAAACCTTTAACCTCCCTCATAATATCATCCATCTTCCTAGTTTTAAATCCTGAAGAGGCTTTGATTGTATTTCCATGCATTGGATCGCTACACCAACCTACAATCAATCCAGATTTTTTAACCGCTGATATTAATGGTTTTAATTTTTTATGTATTTCTGAGGAGCCCATTCTAGCAATCAAAGTTAATCTACCTGCTTGATTTAGTGGATTAAGCTTTTCAATTAATCTTAGTAAATCATCAGGTTCAGTGGATGGTCCACATTTTAGCCCTATTGGATTAGCAATTCCCCTCATATATTCTACATGAGCTTCATCAATATCTCTTGTTCTATCCCCAATCCATAACATGTGAGCAGATGTAGCAAACCACCCTTTCTCTTCTGTAATAGTGTCTTTTCTAGTAAGGGCTTCTTCGTAATTAAGTAACAACCCCTCATGAGATGTATAAAATTCAGTTTCACGAAGTTGGACAGTGTTTTCTGGTGTCATACCACAAGCATTCATAAACTCGAGTGAAGCAGTTATCTGAGACGCTAACTCTTTGTACTTTTCTGCTTCTTTAGTACCTCTAACAAACTCAAGGTTCCATTCGTGCAACTTTGTTAAATCTGCCATACCACCACTTGCGAACGCTCTTAATAAGTTCAATGTTGAAGCAGATTTATCATAAACTTGAATCAGACGATCTGGGTCAGGTTCTCTTGCTTTTTTGTCGAATGCCATGTCATTTACCATGTCACCGCGATAACTAGGTAAAGAAATATTGTTTATTTCTTCAAAAGGAGATGATCTAGGCTTAGAATATTGGCCAGCTAATCTACCTATTTTAACAACAGGCAGAGCTGATCCAAAAGTGAGAACAACAGCCATCTGTAACAATACTCTAAAACTATCTCTTATATTATTAGCGTTATGTTCAGCAAACGACTCTGCGCAATCACCACCTTGTAATAAAAAAGCATTACCTTCAGCCACATCAGCCATCCTTTTTCTTAATCTTCTAGCTTCTTCAGCAAAAACTAAAGGCGGTCTAATAGATAACTCCTTTTCCACACTATTTACCTTAGCAAGGTCATTATATTCGGGCACTTGCTTAATAGGAAGTTTTCTCCAGCTATCTAATTTCCAATCAATCATGACTTTTCCTTTAAAAACAAAATCAATATAAAATTTTTATTAACAATCCTCAAATAACAGAATTTAACTTTTTCTTCAAATTATGAGTTAAGTTTATCACTAAGATCTCATAGTTACAAACTCTTCAGCAGACGAGGGATGTATGCCTATAGTATTGTCAAAATCAGACTTCAATGCTCCTGCTTTAATTGCTATTGCAATTCCTTGAATTATTTCTGCAGAATCTGGCCCAATCATATGAGCTCCAATAACTTTTTGAGTGTTTTCGTTAACAACAAGTTTCATCAGAGTTCTTTCAAGATTTCCAGATATTGTATTTTTTAAAGCTCTGAATTCACTTTTATACTCTCTTGCATTTATACCATTCTTTATAGCTTCATCAAAACTTAGACCTACAACTGCAATGGATGGTTGACTAAATACAGCACTAGGAACATTTTCATAAGAAATAAATCTTTTCAATCCCCCAAATTCTCTATCTGCAAAACTATGTCCTTCTGCAATAGCTACAGGAGTCAATGTGATTTTGTCTGTAACATCACCAATTGCAAATATCGATTTAACATTTGTTTGGCTATGCTTATTTACTATTATTTCACCACGACTTCCTGTTTTTACACCAACCTCATTTAATCCAAGATTTAACACGTTTGGCAATCTGCCAGTTGCACCCATAACAGTTTCAACTTCAATTAACTTTCCGTTTGATAATTTAACACTATAGTTTATGTTATTCCTTTCAATTTTTGAGATTGTAACTCCATTATGAATTGTTATTCCCTTTTGCTTCATGGATGTCATCAAAAAATGTCTTATATCGTTATCAAAGCCTCTTAAAGCCATATCAGCCCTAAAAACAAGATGAGTATCAACTCCAAAACCGTTAAATATGCCAGCAAACTCAACAGCTATATAACCAGAACCATATATAACAATCGATTTAGGAAGTTCACTTAAATCTAAAGCTTTATCTGAATTAATCATAAAATGATTGCCATCAAAAGTTGGAAAAAAAGATTCACCTCCTACTGCAATCATTATTTTTTTTGATGATAACTCAATTATCTCATTATTACTTTTTGTAATTGAAACACTATTAGGTCCAATAATCTTGCCCCAACCAGTAATCAGATCACAACCAGAATTTTTAATTAATTTTACATAAATTTCGTGAAGTCTATCTAATTCTTTATTTTTTTTTAAAATTAAGTCATTCCAGTTGCTATTAAAGTTATCAATTTGCCAACCAAAACCCTCTGCATCTGATACTTGTTCTGAAAATTGAGATGCATATACTAGCAATTTTTTTGGGACACAGCCTCTTAAAACACAAGTGCCACCTGCTCTATCTCCTTCAATGACAAGAGTTTTTGCTCCATAAGATGCTGAAATTCTAGCAGTTCTCGTCCCGCCTGAACCAGCACCAATTACAATAAGGTCATAATCAAAATCTGACATAAAATCCCCAGTATAAAAAATTATTTAAAATTTTGCCTCACCCTTCATTGTCATGCCTGCATCTTTTGTACTAGTAAAGCAATTCAGATTACCATTTTCATTATTTTCAATGTTGATAAATAAATTGTCATTTGCATATACAGGTGCAACGCCTCTATGTGAGAAAAAATGCGCTTTTGCTTTTTTATATTTTTCTGCAGCTCTCAACATAAGAGTTGCCTGAAGTGGCCCATGAAACACTAAATCTTTATATCCTTCTTCTGCTGTCGAATAAGGGTAATCATAATGAATTCTATGACCATTAAATGTAATTGCTGAATATCTGAACAACATTGTAGGATGTGTAAAAATTTTTTCTTCATAATCTGAATTTTCAAATGGTAAATCATTTTTAATAATCACATTATTTTTTGTTTTTTCTACATCTCTATAAACAAGATCATGCTCTTCTTCGATCATTAGCTTATCTTTTACAAAAAACTGATATTTAGCTGTTACAAAACATAACATACCAGACTTACCATTTTTTAAATTGATATCAATCACCTTAGATATTTTTTTTACTTGATCCCCTATTTTTAAAGAATGAAAAAAATGCGTTCGACATCCAGCCCACATTCTTCTAGGAAGGGGAACAGGAGGTAAAAAATCTCCCTTTTTTGGATGAGAATCTTTTCCAAGTAAAGAGGATTTGACCACCGCTGGTCCTAGTGCCCAATGAAGGCCAGATGAAGCTATTTCACCATTTTCAGGATTGCCAGGATCAATGTCAAGCGTTGCCCTAAACCTGGTTTCTAACGATTTTGTTACTTCGTCGAATATAGTCTCTTCATTGCCAATCCAATTTTTTAGTTCGTTTACATTAACATTCATTTTGATTTCTTTTTGTGATTATAAATAAAATTTTGTTTAATATATTGAAAATTATAATCTAAAACAAGTTAACTATAGCAAATAATTGAGGATAAATATGAACGAAATTCTGAAATTAAATATTGGAATTGCAGGATGCGGAACTATGGGACTACCTATGTTGGAAGTTCTATTAAAAAATAAAATAAGAGCTTTTGGGTATGATGTAAGATCAAAAGATAATTTTCCTACTTTAAAAAATAAATTTATCTCATCCAAAACAGAGTTTTTTGATAAATCAGATATTATTTTAAGTGCAGTAAGAGATATAGATCAGACATTAGAACTTTGTGAAGGCCATAATGGGCTTTTTAAATTAAATTCTCCCAAAACATTTATAATATGTTCAACATTATCTCCCGCCTTTTTAAAAAAATTTTTTCTGCAATCGCCTGATAATATTACAATGATAGAAGCACCAATGTCAGGAGCTCCAATGAGAGCACAAGATGCATCACTAACTTTTATGGTTGGATCTAAGGTAAATGAGTTTGAAAAAATTTTACCTATTTTAAATATATTAGGTGATAAGATTTATCATATTGGAGAATTTGGTTCTGGGATGTCTGTTAAAGTTTTAAATAATTTTGTAGCATCTTGTTCAGTTGTAGCAGTAAGACATGTCTTATCTGAGGCTAAAAATCTAAACATCACAACTAATCAATTGCTAAAAATTTTAAATAGTTCATCTGGTCAAACTTGGTTCAGTGAAAATTTAGAAAATATAGATTGGGCTAAAGAAAACTATGAGACAGATAATACAATTGCAATTTTAGAAAAAGATGTAAGAAGTTTTTTGGATGGATTGGCTGATTCAAATTCTAGTTCAAACAATGCAATGGTTAATTTTCAAAATGCTCTTTTGAATGGATTAAAAAATATTCCAACATTTCCAAATAATTAATAAATGCCTAATTCAATACCACTTGCAAAAGTTAAAACAAATTTTTCTAATTGTTTCAAATAATCTTCTTGCCAAGAACCCTTGAGTATTAAAGGTGGTAAAACTTGTCTCCATCGTAAACCAATTAAAATTTTGTTTAATGCAAATTTGCAACCTTCCCCATCCAATCCTGCTCTAACATAATAAATAATTGGAAGTCCTTCTGTTTTGTCTTTTAACCCATCATAACATCTATCAAAAAAATCTTTTGTTAAACCTGACATGTATCCAAAATTTTCAGTAGTTCCAATTATTAGACCGTCAATTTTTTTAAAAGAAGATGTATTTGCCTCGATTAAATTCAGCGTTGTTAAATTTACATCTAGAGTTGCAGTTTCAATCTTATTTTTTACAAGTTTAGATAATTTTTTGGTATTTTCAGATGGAGAATGATGAGCAAATAAAATGTTTTTTTTCTTCATATTGAAATCACATTTACAATTTGGGAACACCAAAGTGATTAAAAAATTCAATTAGGTTTTCAATCGGTTGCGCACCAACAACACTGTGATTATTATATATATAAGTAGGAACTCCAGTAACACCGTATGTTCTAGATCTTTGCCAGTCTTTATCCACTGAACTTTTAAAAGTTCGATTTTTCATTATATCATTCGCTTCATTTTCATCTAATCCTGATTTTGTTACAATTTCTGATATTACACCTTCTAAACCAATATTTAATCCTTTTACAAAATACGCTTCAAAAAAATTGTCATGAATTGATGTTTTATTATCTAAAGATTGAGCCCAAGAGCCTATTTCTTGAGCAAGTCTACTATTAAATGTATGAGTTCTATAGCTATAAGGAAGATTTTCATTAGACATTAAATTTTTCATATTTTGATTTTTTTTATCAATATCCTCTTGATTTGTTCCAAAAAGATCTAATAGGGATTTACCTTCTTTTGGGGTATCAGGATGTAATGGAAAATGAATTATTTCGATATCTATATCAAATATATTTGTTAATTTTTTAACCCTTGAATCACCAAGATAACACCAAGGACATACATAATCAGTGAACACTTTTAATTTATGAGAACTCATGAAATACACCAAAAGTTTAACAAACAAATTATACACTAAATGTATTATATTAAAGTGTATATTTGATAATAAAATAAATTACAATTATAGTTAATTATAAAAAATAAAATGAGATTACAAAATTTTTTATAAAGGAATTAAATTGAAAGATTTAAGAGGCAAAAACGCAATAGTTACAGGAGGCGCTAAAGGTATTGGTAAAAGCGTTTGTATAGCCTTAGCTAATGCTGGAGCGAATATACATATATTAGATATCAATAGAGGCGATGGACAAGAAACCGAAAAAGAAATTTCTAAATTAAATGTTGAAGTTAGTTTTTATCAAATAGATGTTGCAGACGAAAATTCATGGATTGAATTTTCTACTTTTTTAAAAAATAAAAAAATTCTGATTGATATATTAGTAAATAATGCAGGTATTTGGATTGGTAAAGATATTGATAATGTATCGCTAGAAGAATATCAGAGACTTATATCTATTAACTTAACTGGTGTATTTCTTGGTACTAAATATTTAGTACCCTTTTTGACTGAGGCAGGGAAAAAAACAAAATTTGGAAGTACTATAATTAATCTTAGCTCTGTAGCTGGTCTTATTGGTTCTCAACTTGACCCATTATATTCAATGACAAAAGGCGGTATAACTACTTTCACTAAATCAATGGCTATATATTTTGGGAAAAGAAAATTTCCAATCAGAATTAATCAAGTCCACCCAGGAATTATAGAAACTGACATGGGAACACAAGTATATAAAGCAAGAATTAGTCAAAACCCAGAGATGACAACAGAAGAGTCCATTTCAGCTGGCATTAATCAGACACCTATTGGCCGTCTTGGAACAGCTGATGAAGTTGCCAAAACAATTTTATTTCTATCCTCTGATAACTCAAGTTTTATGACTGGATCAAGTCTTGTTGTAGATGGAGGATTAACTGCACAATAGGTATAAAATTAAAAAAACAAAAAATAAATACAAATGATAAGAAATTTGGAAAATAAAGTAGCCTGGATTACTGGTGCAGGTTCTGGAATTGGACGTGACGCTGCCATAAAATTGTCTAAACTTGGTATGAAAGTGATTTTATCAGGTAGAAATAAAAACTCTCTACAAGATACTCAAGAGAGATGTAAAACTAACACTATTATTAAACCTGTTGATGTTTCAAAAAAATCAGATGTTAAAGATATCTTTTCCGAAATAAAAAAAGAAGTTGGACATGTAGATATTTTAGTAAATTGTGCAGGTATAAATATTTTGAAAAGAGACTGGGACAATATAGATGAGAATGAGTGGGATCAGGTAATACAAACTAATATTAATGGTTTATTTTACTGCTGTAAGGCAGTCATACCTCTTATGAAACAAAATAAGGATGGATTAATTATTAACGTATCTTCGTGGTCTGGAAATCATGTAAGTTTATTATCAGGTGTATCTTATACCTCTTCTAAACATGCATTAAATGCTATGACAGAAACTATAAATATGAAATATTGTAATCTTGGTATTAGGGCAACTGCATTGTGTCCAGGAGAGGTTGCAACAGCTATATTAGACAAACGTCCAAAAAAGCTCTCTAGCGAACAAAAAAATAAAATGCTTCAACCAGATGATTTAGGTCAAACTATAGTATTTTTGTGTCAAATGCCAAAGCATGTATGTATTAATGAATTAACTATCAGCCCTACATGGCATCGAAGATATATTGCAGATCTTGGGATTGAAAAATTATAAATAATTTATGATAATTTTACTAACTTATCTTGGGTTTTATTAATAAAGTCAGATGAACTATGTCGTTCATGAAGTTGGGATGATAGCTTTCCTTTGATCTTGTTTACCATAATTCCCCTTTTAACAGCTTTTCTCTCGTTAATTTTTCTTGCCCACTTCAATACATTTTCATATTTTTTAACATCCAAAAATTCTTCTGAATCATATAATCTTCCTAATACTAAGGCTCCATACCATGGCCAAATGGCTATATCGGCTATGGTATATTCTTCACAACAAATAAAATTTTTATCAGATAATAACTTATCTAAGACATCTAATTGTCTTTTAACTTCCATAGCAAATCGATTTATTGGATATTCATATTTTTCTGGAGCATAAGCATAAAAATGGCCAAAGCCACCTCCTAAATAAGGTGCACTTGCCATTTGCCAAAACAACCAGTTGAGACATTCTGTTCTATCTTCAAATTTTTTAGGAATAAAAATATCAAATTTTTCTGCTAAATATAATAAAATTGACCCAGATTCAAAAATCCTCACTGGGTGATCTCGAGATTTATCTAAAAGACTAGGTATTTTAGAATTAGGATTAATTTCTACAAAGCCAGAACTAAACTGATCTCCATTTCCTATTCTTATTAACCATGCATCATATTCTGCTTCCTTAATTCCTAAATCAAGTAATTCCTCAAGCATAATGGTTATTTTAACACCATTTGGCGTACCTTGAGAATATAATTGAAAAGGATGTTTCCCAACTGGAAGATCTTTTACATGAGTATTACCTGAGATTGGCCTGTTAATGTTGGCGAATTTACCACCATTATCTTTGTCCCACTCCCATTTTTTTGGAGGTACATATTTTTCTGATTTTGCCACTTTTTCCCTTTTAAAAAAATTTAAATTAATAATTTAAAACTATTGGATCAATTGGTTCTTTTCCAAGTACTAAATCAGAACCTTTTTCTCCTATTAATGTAGCGCCAGAGTGTAAATTTGCAGATAACATTGTTGGCATAATCGACGCGTCAATAACTCTAAGATTGTTTAAACCATAAACTTTAAGATTATCATCAACAACTGCAGTTGGGTCAGTTTTTGGACCCATTCTACATGTTCCCATCTGATGATAGGTTGTAGTTCCTCTTTCTCTTGCAACTTGAAGTAATTCTTCATCTGATTGTTTTTCAATTCCAGGATAAACTTCATAATCAAAGTAATGTGAAAGAGCTTTAGAATGCATTAGTCTTCTAGATAGTTTTAATCCCGCAACAACTACCCTCTTATCTTCTTCAGCATCCAAGTAATTAGGTTGAATTAATGGAGCGTCGAATGGGTCATTTGTTTTTGATTTTATCCAACCAAGTGATTCAGGTCTTTGTTGCCACGCAGTAACCGTAAATCCAGGTTCAGTATCTAAGGTCGATTGAACACCTTCTTTATACGATGCTGGAGTAAAAGTCATTTGAAGATCGTGATTTCTTATTTCTTCATTAGAATGCCAGAAACAATATACTAACGTAGGACTTAAATTTACTATAGATTGTTTACCAATTATATATTTTCCAATTTCTTTTAGAAGTTTAAACCCTCTAGATTTTTCATTTACTGTTTCAACATTTTTAGCTCTTGCAGTTAATCTAGGAGCAAAATGGTCTCTTAAGTTCATTCCTACACCTTTAAGATCATGAATGACATCTATTCCAAGTTTTTTAAGATCTTCAACGGGACCAACACCCGACATATGTAGAATATGAGGTGATTTTATAACACCAGATGATAATATTATTTCCTTATTTGCTCTAAGGTTAATCTTTTTTCCTCCTCTTCCTCCTATTAAATATTCAACACCAATTGCTGTTTTATTATTAAAGTTAATTTTTGTAACGAATGCGTTGGTTATTATTTGGAGATTTTTTCTGGACTTGGCTGGTTTCAAAAATGCTTTTGCAGCACTTACTCTAAATCTACCTCTAGTGGTACGTTGTACGTAAGAAACACCTTCTTGCAATTTCCCATTGTAATCTTTATTAAGTGGAATACCTTGTTCTATAGCACTTTTGATAAATGCTTCACATAAAGGATCTCTGTATTCAAGATCTGTGATTGGCAATTCGCCTTGTGTTCCTCGATAAACGTCATCAAATTCACCCAGTCTTTTTTCATATTTTTTAAAATATGGAAGTAAATCTGAATAACTCCAACCTTTATTACCCTTTTGAGCCCAAACATCAAAATCTAGGTTTTGTCCTCTATTGAAAACCATACCATTTATTGAACTTGATCCGCCTAATGTTTTACCTCTTGGAATGTCTATTACTCTTCCATCTGTACCCCAACTAGGTTCAGATTTAAATAACCAATTTACATTTGGATTAACAAGAGTTTTCATAAAACCTGCAGGTATATGTATAAATGGATTCCAGTCAGTCGGACCTGCTTCCAATACACATACTGAATTTTTACGATTTGCACTCAGCCTATTTGCCAAAACGCAACCAGAAGATCCTGCACCAACTATAATGTAATCAAAATTATCTGCCATTAAAGTTACCCAAATTAGAAAATTTAAGTTATGTTTATTACTTGATAATAGTTAAAGCTAAATTTTATACAATTAGAAAAGTGTTATCTAATCACCAAGACTGAAGCCAATCTACCAAATAATCTCTTAAACCGGTGGAGATCATAATTTCTTGAATTTCATTTGAAAAGAAAAAAACTAGAGCAGCAATTATTATTCCAAATATAAAAGTCATTATTATCCCCTATTATAAATTTTTTTATAATAAATTTAAAAATACTTGAATTCTATTAAAAAAAAAATAAAGTATAAAAAAAAAGAGGACATTTTATGAGTAAAGACGAATACACATTTACTGAAAGTTTAAAATCAGAGACCATACTAGCGGTAATTCTTTTCTTTCCACTGCTATTTACTATTACTGGCATTATATAGATTTCCTTATCACTCCTTCATTAATCAGTTCTTCTATTTGATTATTTGAATAACCTAAAGATATCAGTATTTCTTCTGTATGTTGCCCTAAAGTTGGTGCCTTAGATAGTATGTCATTATCTACAAATCTTGGCATACCAGGGATGTTTGGAACTGGCCATATTTGTTCAGTTGTTGGTTGCTTTAACCAAGAAATTAAGTCTATTGCTTTTGTTTGATCACTTTCTATGAAATCTTTGTAGTCTTGAACCTTTTCATTTTGAACTTCATACTTATTAAGTAAATTTTTCCAATAATCTGTGTTTTCTTTAATAAATAGTTTCTGAACTTCTCTTGAAAGAATTGCTTCATGTTTTCTTCTTTCAGAATTATTTACAAAACGCTTATCTTTGATGAATTTTTTCCAACCGATAGCATTACAAAATTTAATAAATTCATGATTTTTTACAACTATAATTTGTATCCAACCATCCTTTGTTTTGAATGTACCTGATGGAGATGAAGCATGAGTATAAGGCCCTTCCATATAACCACTCATAAGTCTTATTGATTGTATGGCTGCTGCAGCTTCCATTAGACTTATTTCTATCTTTCTTCCAAACTTTTCATTAATTCTCGCATATAATGATGTAGATATTAACTGAGTTGCATATAAGGCTGTAGTCATATCAAATATTATAACAGGTGTTCTATGAGGAATATTATCTGGGCCTTTGTTTTCTGCCATAAAACCTGTAAAAGCCTGAAGGACTGGGTCCATAGCAGGTTTGTAACTCATAGGGCCATTTTGTCCAAAGCCTGATATAGACAAATAAATCAACTTTGGATTTATTTTTTTTAACCTATCATAATCATAGCCAAGTCGTTTAATTACACCTGGTCTGAAACCTTCAATAAAAATATCGGATTGTTTAATAATTGTATCTAAAATAGGTTGACTTTTTGTATTCTTTAAATCAACTATAATGCTCTTTTTACCTAAATTTGCAGCTACTGAAAAAGCAGAATGCTCACCATACTCTTGTCCAAGATTTCTTGCCCAATCACCTTCTTTGGGCTCTACCTTAATTACCTCTGCTCCATGTTGAGCTAAAAGCATGCCGCAATATGGACCGGCTACGCCTTGAGAAAAATCAATAACTTTAAGACCTTTAAATGGTTTTTGATATGACATGGAATTTCTCTCTAAACAAAATTATTAATATTAATCTATTGATAAATTGTAAAAAAAACACCAAATATTTAATTACAAACCAAATCATTAATTTAATTTATCAATAAGACAAATTATATCTTACAATTTCAAGAACTAGATGATAATGAATGAAAACGTTAGTTTATATTGGATAAGACAAGATTTAAGATTACACGATAATCCTGCATTAATTGAATCCGTAAAAAATGGTCCAATAATTCCAATATATATTCTTGATGATGTTAACTCTGACGATCATAAAATTGGACAAGCCGGAAGAGTTTGGCTTCACCAATCATTAAAAGAGCTTGATAAAGAATTTCAGAATAAATTGATATTTGCTAAAGGTAATCCAGAAGAAATTTTAGTCAAGATATGTCAATTAGAATCAATAAAAAAAATTTATTGGAACAGAGTTTATGAACCGTGGGTTATTTCTAGAGATAAAAAAATAAAAACAAATTTAAAAAAATTAAAAATAGATACATACTCTTATAATAGTTCACTCCTATGGGAACCATGGGATATACTTAAAGATGATAAAACAAATTATAAAGTTTTTACTCCTTATTTTAGAAGGGGTTGTTTAAACTCAACAGAACCAAGAAGACCTTTTGAAAAACCAAAAATTATTGATTACGTCGAGGTTAAAAATTTTAAAAGCTTAAAAATTGATGAATTAGACTTACTACCAAAACATAATTGGAAAAATAAAATAATGGAAAGTTGGTCTATCGGAGAAAAGGCTGCAACTAACAGATTAAATCAATTTATTAATCATGAATTAGATGGATACAAGGAAGGTAGAAATTTTCCAAATAAGAAAAATGTATCTAGACTTTCTCCACATTTACATTGGGGCGAAATTTCTCCAAACACAGTGTGGCACGCCGTTAAAGACCTAAATCAAATGGGATTAAAACATCAACAAGATACGGATGTTTTTTTATCTGAAATAGGATGGAGAGAATTTTCAAATTACTTATTGTATTATTACCCAGAATTACCAAAAAAAAATTTACAAACAAAGTTTGACAATTTTCCTTGGATTGATAACTCAGAACATCTTTTAGCATGGAAAACTGGGCAAACTGGGTATCCTATCGTGGATGCAGGAATGAGAGAGCTGTGGTCTACCGGATATATGCATAATCGACTTAGAATGATAGTTGGTTCTTTTTTAGTGAAAAATTTACTTATACATTGGCATGAAGGTGAAAGATGGTTTTGGGATTGTTTAGTTGATGCTGATTTAGCAAGCAATAGTGCAAGTTGGCAATGGGTAGCTGGGTGTGGTGCTGATGCTGCACCATATTTTAGAATTTTTAATCCTGTCACACAAGGTATTAAATTTGACCCTATTGGCGAATATACTAGAAAATATGTGCCAGAGTTGAAATTAGTTCCAAACAAATACTTGTTTAATCCATGGGAGGCACCCTATGGAATTTTGGAAAAAGCAGGAGTTGAACTAGGTAAAAATTATCCAAAACCTATTGTGGAAATTAAAAGTTCAAGACAAACTGCTTTGGACGCGTTTGCAAAAACCAAACAACCTTAAAATGAATAAAAATATCTACAGGTTTTTATTTTATTTTATTTTATTTATAATTACGTATCTATTTTATATTTTCCCATTCGAAACATTAAATGAATTACTGTTTAATCAAACACAATCATTTCAATATTCTTTAATAAATACTATAATTTTTTATATTTTAATTTTGTACTATTTAAGATCAAATAATAGTTTTAAACCATTAAAATTTTTTGTTTATGAAGGTTTAGGAATTGGTTTTATTAGTTTTATGGTAGTATCAATATGTGTTTCTTTTAATTATATTTTACAATTCAACACATTCTTTATCGGAATAATTTCCCTAATATTAATAATTTTGATTTATTTGTTTGGTTCATATAATGCAAGAACCATAAATATCAAAAAAATAGATATAAAATCACCAAATTTATTAAAAAACTATCAAGTATTATTTATAAGTGATGTTCATCTAGGAAGTAACAACACAAACCACTTAGTAAAAATTATTAAAAAAATTAAAAAAATTAATTTTGATTTTTTATTGGTCGGTGGAGATTTGATCGACTCTAGTTCTTTTAATTTTAAAGATCTAAATATTCTAAATGAAATTAACAAACCAATATATTTTGTTAGTGGTAATCATGAATATTACTTAAAAGATTTTCAAAATAAAATGAGTCAACTTTCATCCTTTAATATTAAACATTTAAGAAACACAAAGATACAAATTGAAGATATTAATCTGATTGGAATTGATGATAACCAGACTGAAAAATCAAAAATTGATTTTGCAAACAAGCTTTGTGATGATAATTTATTCAATTTGGTTGTCTGTCATAAACCGGATATTTGGCAAAAATTAAATTGCAAAAATCATCTTATGTTATCAGGTCATACTCACAATGGACAAATATTTCCTTTTAACTTTATAGTTAAATTGAAATTCAAATTTATCTATGGTTTATATAGTATGAATAACTCAAACCTATACGTAAGTTCAGGTGCAGCATGCTGGGGACCAAAAATAAGACTTGGTTCAAAAAATGAAATTATACATCTAAAATTAGGTAAAATATAAATTAAATTATACCTTCTATATTAACTGGCAAATCGTTGATCTCAATTTCCTTTATAATTTTTTTTAGATGAGAAGCATTCTGTGTTTCAATAGTTATATTTAATTTTGCTAAACTAGCCGAAAGATCCATTGCAAACCTACTGTGCTCAACTTGCAAGACGTTTGCTCCATTCACAGCGCATATTTTTGAAATTATCTGCAATTGTCCTGGTTTGTCAGGCATAGTAATACCCAAAGTTGTCACCTGACCTGATCTCACTAGATCTCTCATTAAAATTGAGGACAATACTTTAGAATCGATATTACCCCCACAGATGACAATTCCAACTTTTTTATTTTTAAACTTAGTTCCATGTTGCAATAAAGCTGCTAAACCTGTAGCACCAGCTCCTTCAACAACTATTTTTTCATGCTCTGCTAACATTGCAATAGCTCTTTCAATCGATTTATCAGAAACAGTTAAAACATCATCAACAAAATCCTTTAATATTGAAAAAGGAATATCACCTATTTCTGCTACTGCAATACCTTCTGCTAAAGTTGAACCTTTACACTTTGATTTCTTATTAAACATTTTGTTAGACAATGATGGGTAAAGATCAGATTCTACACCTATAACTTCAATGTCTTTTTTCATGTGTTTAGCTGCTATTGAGCAACCGGCAATTAACCCTCCTCCACCAACAGGAACTAATAAAACATCTATTTCATTGCAATCTGTAATCATTTCATATGAAATTGTGCCTTGCCCTAAAATTACATTAAGATCATTGTATGGATGTATCTCTACAAAACCATTATTTAAAATTAAGTCTTGAACATGTTGATATGATTCATTTAAATCCTGACCTTTAATAATTACATTTCCACCAAAATTTTGTGTCCTTCTAATTTTTGTAAATGGAGTGCCTTCAGGCATAACAATGTTTGATTTAATATTCATTTTATTGGAAATATAAGCCAAACCCTGCGCATGATTGCCGGCTGACATAGCAACCACACCTGCTTTTTTTTCTGCAGCTGACAAAGATAATAATTTTGAATAGGAGCCTCGTATTTTAAAAGCACCAGTATGCTGTCTATTTTCTAACTTCAAGAACGTATCTATACCTAATTTTTCTGAAATAGAAGATGTGAAAGTAGTTTCAGTCCATTTGACATTATCTTTTATTTTTTTGTGAACGTTTGTAATATCATTAAATGTTAAATTCATTAGTATCTCTTTACTGATTAAGATTATAATGGGGTATGTTTAAATTAGATATTTGTCAAATGTAATTATATTTTTTAACCAAGTTATATAAAGATAGTAAATGATAAAATTAGATGCGAATAAAATTATGAAAGGAAGTCCGCCACCTTTGGAATATCAAGTAACATTAGAAAATTGGCGAAAATATCCATATAATATTTGGGCATTTGTAAATGTAAGAAATATTATTCCTACTTCTTCAATTAAGTTTGAAGCAAAACAAAAAATTGATTTTATTAAAAAGTTAACAAACCTCGATGAAATAAAAATTTCTCATAATAATACTAAAAAAAAATTGAAAGATATTTTAGTTGATTGTAATACTGACAGTCTCCTTGTAATGCACAAAGGAAAATTAGTTTTTGAATTTTTTAATAATTTTACAACTTATGAAACACCTCACATTATATTTTCAATTTCCAAATCACTTACTAGTTTGTTGACAGGTATTTTAGTAGATAAAAAATTAATTGACGTGAATACTACCGTATCTAAAATTTTACCAGAAACAATTGGTTCAGCTTATGAAGATGCGACTATAAGAAATGTTCTTGATATGAATGTAGCATCTAATTTTATAGAAGATTATTCAGGAAAAGCTGAAATATTTCAAAAATATAGATCCTCCACAGGATGGGATATACCATCGAATAATGATATGACACATTTAAGTGGTTTACATGAATTTCTTTCAAATTTGCCAAAATCTATGCATCTACATGGAAAAAAATATCATTATTGCTCTCCACATAGTGATTTGTTGGGTTGGATAATTGAGAGAGTCTCAGGAGATAAGTATTCTAAAATTATATCTGATTTATTATTCAAACCCTCAGGAATAATAAATGATGCCAATGTAACACTAGATAGATTTGGTGCAACTAGATCAGCAGGCGGAATTAGTATATCACCATACGACTTATTATTAATTTCAGAAATGGTACGTACAAATGGCGCAAACAAAAATGGGCAAATAGTTCCAGAAAACTGGATAAATGATATTAAGAATTATGAAGATAACTCATGTTACTTAAATCAAGATGATTTAAAAAGATTTCCTAATGGAAATTATAGATCAAAATGGTATCAAACAGGTTTTGAAGAAAATGAATTCTGTGCAATAGGTATACATGGTCAAAATATTTGGATTAACCCTAAAAAAGAACTTACAATAATTAGAATGTCATCAGCATCTGATCCAATTAATATAAAAACAGAAGAGTTGATGTTCTCTGTTTTTAAAGAAATTGGAAATGCTTTAGAGTAACTAAAAAGTAATTGGAAATTTTTTATATAATTGATTAATTTCCAACATCATTTCTTCAGAAAGTACAACATCTACACCTTTTAAAATATTTTTAAATTGTGCTTTATCAGTTGCACCAAAAATAACTGACCCCATAAAAGGTCTCTTATTACAAAAAGCTATAGCCATGTGCACTGGATCAATTTGATATTTATTAGCTAATGACACATACTCAGAGACTGCTAAGGTAGAATTTTCATTAATTCGTCCAAACAAACTAGGTACTCTAGATAATCTTGAATTATTAGGTACATTATCATTCATGTACTTGCCTGTTAAAAATCCACCTGCGAGTGGTGAATAAGCTAATAAACTTATATTTTCATGGTGAGACATTTCAGCCATATCTAGGTCGTATAATCTGCACAGCAAGCTATACTCATTTTGAGTGGAGACTAACTTTAGATTTGGAAAGTCTTTTAAAAATTTAATAAATTGTAATGTACCCCAACAGGTTTCGTTTGATAGTCCAAGATATCTAAATTTTCCTTCTTTTTGAAGTTCAGATAAAGAATTTATAACACCTCGAAGATTTTCCTTAACTTCTTCATTATTTTGTTTGGTTGGATCATAATTCCAATTTTGTCTAAAATGATAAGATCCCCTATTTGGCCAATGTAATTGATAGAGATCAATATAATCAGTTTGAAGTTTTTTTAAACTTCCTTCAACTGCAATTTTTACAGTTTCGGCATTTATGCCCTCGCCATTTCTTACTGCCATGTAGCCTTTACCAGAAACTTTAGTTGCAAGGACTATCGAGGATCTTTTAGATTTATTTTTTGAAATCCAATTTCCAACTATAATTTCAGTATCACCAGTGGTTTCAGGTCTTAATGGACATGTTGGATACATTTCAGCTGTATCAATAAAATTAATTCCTGATGCTAATGACTCATCTAATTGATAATGACCATCCTCTTCTGAAGTTGTTTCTCCAAATGTCATTGTACCAAGGCAATAAGTTGATACCTTTAAGTCCGAATTGCCTAAATATTTATAATTCAATTAAATTTCTCACTTATAAAACAATCTATTTTAAATCTACTGAATAATAAAAAATTCAGGCAATAACAAGTAAATCTATTAAAAAAACTAGAAAAATTTAATAATTCACCATAATTCATAAATATGATAATTGTTTTAAATGCTTATTGATGGTTTACAATATTGTAATTGGTCTGAAAAAATATTCCGTGAGTTAAGATATTCTAATGTCACCGCTATACACGTAACAATTTCTTATCATGAACAATTCAGAGAAACAGTTTCAAATTTTGAACAATGGAATAAATGGTTTGAACAATATCCTTCACTTATAATGCCAGCATATTTTGCGGAGGATGTCGAGCAAGCAAAAAAACTAAATAAAACAGCAATAATTTTTGGATTTCAAAATCCATCACCTATTGAAAATGACATCGGTTTGGTTGAAATTCTTCACAGACTTGGTGGACGGTTTATGCAACTTTCATATAATAATCAATCATTATTAGCGACCGGTTGTTACGAAGAAAATGACCCAGGTATTACTAGAATGGGTAAAGAAGTAATAAAAGAAATGAATAGAGTGGGAATGGTTGTTGATATGTCTCATTCTTCTGAGAAATCAACTCTGCAAGCTATTGAAGTATCCGAAAGACCAATTGTTATAAGTCATGCCAATCCATCTTTTTGGTATTCAGCTAAAAGAAATAAATCTAATAATATTTTATCCAAACTAGCAGAAAGTAATGGCATTTTAGGATTTTCACTTTACCCACATCATCTAAATAATAGAAGCAGTTGTACGTTAGAGGATTTTTGTTCAATGATAGCAAAAACAGTCGATATTATGGGAATTAATCATATAGGTTTCGGATCAGATTTATGCCAAGATCAACCTGATAGTATTGTAGAATGGATGAGAGTGGGTAAGTGGACCAAAAATATTGACTATGGTGAGGGCTCTGCTTCTAACCCAGGTTTTCCTAATATGCCAACTTGGTTTAGAGATAATAGAGACTGGAATAATATTATAACTGGGTTAAAAGATATTGGTTTTAATGAAGAAGAAGTTGATAAAATTAAAGGTAAAAATTGGTTAAATTTTTTCAAGAATTCATTTAGGTCAGTTTAAAAGATGAGCTTTCAAAACACTACAAGTAATTTGGACTATAATCATCCTATAAGATCACCCTCAACAGTTATGAAACTTGATAGATTAGGAAGCTTTCATCAATCACGTCTATCTTTCACAAGGCGTCTTATTGATGATCTTAAGTATCAAAAAAGTAAAATAGAAATTTACCAATGGGATATTGATAATAGTGGAATTGGAAGTGCTATTATTAAATTAGCTTTAAAAAAAGAAACTTTATCACTAGTAATCTTTTGCCATTCTATAAATGATGAAGAGAGAACTGATAGAGTTATAGCTGAGAAATGGGATATGACTTTCTCACTTTTTAAGGGTATCCCAAATAAAAATGAATTAAATCAATTATCCAAAAATCTGATAATACAGGAATCAGGAAGACATAATTCAAAACAGTTAACTTTAAGTAGAGCTAACAAGTCTCAAAGAATATTTGAAAAAGTATTAAATGATTTATCAATTGGAAAACAGCCATCTGAAAAACTTATTAATGATGTAGGTTACCTTGTTAGAACTACTGCTGTATATGGCAATGGTAAATTTGGGATAGAAGATTTTTCTAAAACCAACGGACATATCTTTTTACAAAAACCTTTTCAGGCAGAAATGTTGACTGTGTATCTTGTTAGATATTTTTCAATAGAATTAATTAATTTTCTTGCTAAAAAAAAAGGAGGTAAAAAATCTGTAATTCTATCCAAACACCTTACAAAACATTTAGGAGTGGGCAATGCTACGGGTTTAGGTATGGCTCCATTTTTGGTAAACCATCAAGAGTTAATTCATCAATGGATTTATAATAGAGAAACAGCTATATCGAGAGTTTTTTCAATTAAACGACTAAATAAAAAAACACAAAATAAAATTATAAATTATATCCATCAAGCATTTAAATACAGCTTACAATGGAAAGTTGATGATAAATTACAGTCAAAAAAAATTGAGAAGCTAAACTCAGACCTAAAAAAAATTTTACAAAATGAAGAACTGACGAAGCTTTTGAATTTTGATTATCCTATTAAAAGATTTTTTAATTTCTTTAAAGATGATATCACTTTAGAAACACAAGAAATGCTAAACTCTATCTTTATTGAACCTTTTCCTGAGTTATTAGAGGATTTAATAAATAATATGGGAGCAGAAGAAAAAAAATCTGTTTTTATAAGTTATACAGTTAACGATATACTAGACATTATTAAAGATAATTTTAATTGGGCTATTAAAATAGACACTTCAAAACCTGAAGAAAATTATTGTTTCTGGTATACTTCTCAAACAAAATTAGAACCACGTCTTGGTATTACAAAAAAAGATGCTGGAATAGAAAAACAACTACCTTTTGATATTGCTCATCAGATAAAACAAGCAGTAAATACATTAAATAAATTACCTTCTAATATGACTGCTGCTGAAGTAATGATAAATCACCCAGAATTAAGGAATATAATTAAGAGAGTTATCATTAATAAATCAATGCCATACAGCGAGATACAAAATAATTTAATTGGTAAGGATATGAGGCCGATTGATATTTTGAGGTGTAAATTAAGTTTTTTTGGAGCCTCAAAATTTGATCCTAAATCTAATTTATGGACAAGAATAACTCTTTTTCAAGGAGCCCCACTACCTAATGAATTATGGAAAAAGAACATAAATGATTGGCTATTTCCAAATTTATCAAATGTATAATTATGATTAGTGTTTCTTTGAATGAGATATACTCAGAAACTTACAAAGCATTACGAAGTGTTAATATTGAATGGAGTTTAGCTAAAGACTCTGCAAACAAAGCAAAATGGTTAGTACAACACGGTCAAAATTTTCTTGGATCAATTTTAAAAACAGCAGACCTTTATCAAAAAAAAGAAATAACTATTTCAATTAATGAAAACACAAATAAAAAACCATTAGCTTCTGCTTTAATAGGACTGCTTCTAGTAGAATATGTTTCTGCAAACAAAATTACTTGGGAGGGCTATATAGATAACTCAAAATTTTTACTTGCAGCTATGGGAATAATTGCAGAAGAACAACAAATTAATTTGATATTAGAAAATGAGCAAAAAGAGATAATTGCATTTACAAAAGAAAAAAAAATATATGTTAATTCAAATCTAGATACTAAAGTTACAAGTTATTCTTACTTAAAAACTTATGATTATATAGAGGAAAAAAATACTAAATTTACTAGTTTCAAAAAAAATAAAGAAGTAACTAATCTTAACGATAAATGTTGGGAAAGATTGAAATCAATGGCTTTTGAAACTTATGTTCCAGAAAGTGAAACTTCCAAATCTGGAGCAGGATATTAATTTATTTTACAATGTAGTCTTTTAATACATTTACATCAGGTTCATATCCCAATCCTATACCACCATTAATTTTAAAAAAACCATCTCTCGGAGTAAAAATATCTTCAGGATATAGATAAGCCTCAAGGTCAATAAAAAACCTCTCTAAAAGTCCTGGATTAGGCATTGATTGAGCAAGATGCAATGTGGCTAAAAACCCTGGCCCAAAATAAGGAGAATGCGGCATTACCTGTACTCCATAACTTTGAGATATTGAAACAACTTTATTAAATTCAGTGATACCACCAACTTTTGTTACACTTGGTTGGGCATAATCAACAGCTTCAGCTTCAAACATTTTTTTAAATTCAAATGAAGTACAAGCATTTTCTCCTGCTGCTAATGGAATAAGTGATTCAGATCTAATATTAGACAAACTTTCAAAATCTTCTGGTGGATTTATAGGTTCTTCAACCCAATATAAATTAAATTCTTCCCAACTATTTAGTATTTGTCTTGCTTCATCTTTTGTCCATGGACAATTTGTATCAACCATAATTGGGATCTCTTCACCAAGCACTTCCCTAGCTGCTCTAACTTCGGATGTAAACACTTCATGTAATTTTATATAATTATATCCCAAATTTTTGGCATATGAACATCTATCTTTAACTGCCTCCTTATTTTCATAGCGCCATAAACTTGCATATGCGGGTATCTTTTTAATACCCGCTGATCCTAAAACATTGCACAATGGTAAATTACTATTTTTGGCTACAATGTCCCACAGAGCTATATCTACTCCACTGATTGCAAACATTGTAATCCCATAACGTCCAAAAAGATGGAGCTTTTTTTGTAATTCAAAATTTATATTCTGAACATCTAGTGGGTTTTTTCCAATTAGGTGTGGTTTAACCATATTTAGAATTACTTCTGAAACAGCTCTTCTACAATTAAATGAAAATGCGTCACCCCAACCAGTAATACCGTTATCTGTTTCAATTTTGATAACACAAAAATCCATTCCATCTTGTTTCAAAAAGTCAGCTGAGGATGATTTTATGCCTATTGAAAATGGTATTTTTAATTCGTAAACCTCTAAATTAGTTATTTTCATATTTAACCTATTATATTTTAATGAGCTTCGTTATCTGCCAACCATTTTATAACTTTAGTAGCAGGGTATAACCACAGGAAACCTGCTAAAATGTATATCAACCAGTCTATTGACCAGTGATAGCCTGTTATATAATCAAAAATATACATAAAAAATGCTACATAAATAATTAATGAAGGGATTATTCCAATTACTACAATTAAATGACGCCATCTTTTCAAATTAAAATCCTAACTTTAACTTAAATTAACTTGGAATTAATCCACCATCAACATTATATGATTGACCAGAAATATTTCTAGCACCTTCAGAGGACAAAAAAACTACCATTGATGCAATATCTTCTGGATTATTTGGTCTCTTTAAAGGAATATCTCTTACATAATGTTTCATTATTTCTTCTTCAGTTTTATTTTGTTCTGAAGCTCTCTTCTTTACTATATCTGAAAGTATATTTGTATATGTAATACCTGGGCAAATTGAATTTACAGTTATTTCGTATTTTGCGAGTTCTTGAGCCGCTGTTTTTGTCAAACTAATTACAGCACCTTTGCTGGCGGCATAAATAGCATTAGACACATCTACAAAGCCTTTCCCACCTACAGAGGCCATGTTAATAATTCTTCCTCCTTTGTTTTGCTTTATCATTTGGTCAGCCGCTATCTGTAAACAAAAGAATGTTCCTTTCGCATTAACATTATGTATCCAATCCCAATCTTTTTCAGTTAAATCCATAATATTCGATGTTCTAGTTACTCCTGCATTATTTACTAAAATATCAATTGTACCAAATTGCTTTACAGTTTTTAGGATCATGTTTTCTATATCATTAATTTTGGTAACATCAGTTTCAATTGAAACACCCGATCCATTACTATTTAATATTATTTCAAGAGTTTCGTTAGCTTGTTTTAAGTTTATATCTGCACAAGTTACGTTATATCCCTGATTGCTCATTGCAATTGCAATAGCTTTCCCGATGCCACTTCCAGCTCCAGTAACACATACATTTTTAAAAATCCTATTTATCATTTTTTCAATTTAAACTAGACTGCCTGATTAATTTCTAACATGTTAGCATTATTGTCATAAAGATAAATCTGATGAAACCCAGGCATTGCGTATACTTTGGCATCAGAGTATAAAATTTTTTCTTCATCAAGTTTAGCCGTTAAATTCGATAAATTTTTAATTGTGAATGCTGGATGCCCTGCAATTGATGGATTATGTGCAAAATTATTTCTATAACCAAATCCATCGTCAGGCTTTATAACATGTAATCCTCTATTATTATTAGATAATGGTAATATTGCTAATTCAGATGGATCAATACTAAAATCACCCTTATTAACCGGTGCAACCCATTGCCCTTCTTTCATACCCAACAAATCACAAAAAAAATGAATAGACTCTCTAACATTCAAAGATTCTAAATTCATGTGATGAATTCCCCAATCCAAACCCATAGACCAACCATTTACATGATCTTCAAAACCAGAAGTGTTTTCAACTAAATGTATTAAATTTAATGAAGGCTCTTGAACATATAGACTCTTAAATAACTCATTGTCTGATTTTTTATAAATAAACTTTATATCTTTGAGTTCTAATTTTTCTTTGATATTTTCAAGATTATCTACCAATAATGTAATATAACTTCTTCTACTTTGTATATGATTTGAAATTGATAAATCTGGAATTGGTTTGAATAATCTTAATCCAAACCCCTTATCACCAAAAAAAATACTTTCTTCATTTTTATATAAGGATTGGTAAAGTAATTTTTGATTTTCATTATAACCAATAAGCATATCATAAAATTGTTTTGATTTTTGTAAATTGTAAACAGGAATGGAGACATTCAAAATTGTCCAATTCATCTATTATCCTTATTTTTTATTAATAATTTTGAATATTAAATTGTTAACGTAACAAATGTTTACAAAAAGAACAATTTCAATAAAGTTAAATAATGAATTTTTGTACAGGGAAAATTCACAATGGATATTAAAAACTTAACTGATGATTTTGGTGTAGAAGTTAGAAATTTTGATTGCTCAAAAAAAATTGGTTATGACGAATTAAATTTATTAAAAAAAACTATTCAAGATAGACATTTCATATGCTTTAAAAATCAAAAATTAGATGGGGATACACTTGCTACTTTTACAAAAAACTTTGGTAAATTAGAGGCCTATCCAGAAAGAGATAAAACAAAGGGGAAAATAGAAATATTTAATGTTTCTAATGTTTCTGAAGATGGTGAACATTTAGATCCTGATGACCAAAGAGTTATTCTCCAAAAAAATAATTCAAGGTGGCATACAGATAGCTCTTACAGATATTTACCATCTATTTTTTCTATCCTATATGGTCAAGAAACTTTACCTCCTAAAGCAGAAGGGGGGCAAACTCAGTTTTCAAATATGTTGTTAGCATATGATCATTTGCCTGAGGATAAAAAAATTCTTTTTGAACCACTACACCAAGTTCACTCTTACAATGATATTAGAAGATTAGAACCTGGCCTTCCAGAACTTACTTATAAAGAGAAATCAAACTTTCCACCTGTCACTCATCCTATCATAAGAGTTCATCCTGATAGAAACTTTAAAAGATCTCTTTATTTTACCTCAAATACAAGCCTTGAAATTGGTGGAATGAGCCTGGAACAAGGTAAGGAGTTACATAAATGGCTTGTTAATTATATTAGCCAGCCTAAATTTTGTTATACCCATAAGTGGCAAAAAAATGATCTTATCATGTGGGATAATAGAGTGTTGTTACATAGGGTAATTCCCTATGATTACGCTAAATATAGAAGAGCAATGATTAGGGGAACTGTTGAAGGAGAAGTTCCTGTTCTTGGTCCATTTTCAAATGAAGTAAGATTAAATAATAATTAAAATTAAATTGTATGATTTAAAATGAATTCTGATATTTCTTATGACCCAGTTTCAGTTATAGATGAAAAAGAAGCTATTGGAGAAACTGCAAAAATTTTCAAAGATATTAGAGAGACTATGAACATTCCACTCATAACATCTATTTGGAGAGGTTTAGCAGAGATAGACGATAGTTTAGAAAAAATTTGGACTATTGCTAGACCAATATATGAAACAGAGAATCCTGAAAAAAAACTAAAAGAAATTATTGAAGAAATTAAACTTCCTTTACTGCCAAAATTTACAGATGAAGAGGTTTCAAAATGCAGACTTACCCCTAAAGATTGGGAAGAAATTTTGATTATTTTAAAAGCTTATAACCGTTCAAATGGTATGAATATGGTTGTATTGCACTCAATTATCAAACAAAATTTTCCAAGATGCTTAGAAATCCCAAAAAATAACAAAAAAAAAATAATTTGGCCTGTACTACGAAAACTCCAAAAAAAAGAAGAAATAAAACCCAATATTTGGCAGCTAGTATGTAATGTTAACAGTATATGCGCGCCAAATGGAAAAAATTCTCATGTAGCAACTTTATGGAGACACTTGGCCCATTGGCCTTTTTTTCTTGAAATAATGTATATAAAACTAAGTAAGTTATCTGAGGAAAGAGTTCTTCAATCATTACTGTTTAAAACTCAAAAATATTTACAAGACAGAGGTTTGTTAATAGAAGCAAAAGTTAATTTTAAAAATGATTTATCTTCAAGGGCTTATTCTGTAATTAAAAGTTACGTGTACGAAAAAGACAAGGTTATACGAATGGTTGTAATTGGCTTCATTATGCAAAAATGGATAGAAAAACAAAGATTCTTAGATTTGAATAATTAGAAAATTAATTATGTATTTTATTAAAATTTTAACTATTTTATTTTTATTTATACCAATTTTAGCGTCTGGGAATCAAAAATCTGATCTAAACAAATCAGAAAATTACAATTTAAACTCTGGAAATAAATATCTGAAATTCAAAAAAGAAGGTAAACCAGTAATTTCTGATAAATGGATGGTTGTCACAGCAAATACCCAAGCTTCTGAGGCTGCTGCTAAAATACTTAAAAATGGAGGTACAGCTGTAGATGCAATGATTTCAGCTCAATTGGTTTTAGGTTTAGTTGAACCTGAATCCTCTGGTCTTGGTGGTGGCGCATTTCTAGTTTATTTTGATAATAAAACTAAAAAAGTCACAACTCTTGATGGTCGTGAAACAGCGCCATTACTAATTAATGAAAATGTATTTCAAGATATTAACGGGAACCCATTAAAGTTTTTTGATGCCGTTGTAGGAGGAAAATCAGTTGGCACACCTGGTACTCCAGCTTTACTTGAAATGGCGTATAAAAAATGGGGTAAAACTAAATGGTCTTTATTATTCGATGATGCGATTAATTTATCAAATAATGGTTTTGTAATTTCAAATAAACTTAGCTCTTCTATAAAAAAAAGTAGGAAATCATTGAATAAGTTTTTGAAAACTAAATCCTATTTTTTACCCAATGATATGCCACTAGAACCCGGTGACATTCATTTTAATAAAAATTATGCAAATACTCTTAAAGCTTTTGAAAAAAATAGATCGGAAGTTTTTTATAATGGTTATATTGCAAATGATATTGTCTCAACTGTGAATAATGCCAGTCATAATCCTGGAATTTTATCTATTATGGATATGATTAATTATAAGGTTATAGAAAGAAAGCCCATTTGTTCAAATTATAGAGGATATCAAGTATGTGGAATGGGGCCTCCTTCATCAGGAGCTATAACAATTGCTCAAATTCTAGGAATAATTGAAAATTTTGATATTTCAAAACTTGGACCTAAAAATCCTGAGACTTGGAGAATAATAGGAGATGCCTCAAGATTAGCTTTTGCGGATAGATCTATCTATATAGCTGATAGTGATTTTATAGATGTCCCAGTTAAAAAGTTATTAGACAATAACTACTTGAAAGATCGCTCAAAATTATTAGACAGAAAAATTAAACTTAAGAAAATTAAACCTGGCAAGTTAACAACTAATTTATCAATAAAATGGAGTGCAGATAATTCAATAGAGCTCCCATCAACATCGCATATTTCAATAGTAGATCAGTATGGAAATGCATTATCAATGACTACTACGATTGAAAATGGATTTGGTTCTAGATTAATGACAAATGGTGGTTTTTTGCTGAATAATGAGTTAACTGATTTCTCATTTACATCATTTAAAAATGGAAAAAAAGTAGCTAATAGTATTGAACCAAGTAAAAGGCCGAGATCATCTATGGCCCCTACTATAATCTTAAAAAATAATAAACCTGTTTATATTTTGGGAAGTCCTGGAGGAAGTAATATTATTGGATATGTTGTAAATGCTATAATTTCAATGATTGATTGGGAGAAAAATGCCCAGGAAGCTGCATCGGTAGATCATGGAATAAATAAATTTGGAACTTATTATTTAGAGAAAAATACCATTATGAGCAAGCTGTTGCCCTCATTAGAGGATATGAAATATAGAGTTAAGTTAAGAAATTTTTCGTCTGGTTTAAATATAATCCATATTAATAATAAATTATACGGAGGATCTGACCATAGAAGAGAGGGAATAGCTATTGGTGATTAAGTAATTAGTCTAAACTTCCTAGCGGTTTTAACTTTTCAATAAATTCATCTAATACTTTTTTATAATTAACAAATAGACTTAAACGTTTTCTTGTCAAACCTTTTTCTTTTGCTTTCAAAAAAAATTTTTGGGCATCTTCATCTTTTCCTTTCGTTAAAAGAACATACGAATAAAAACCTAACATTACCGGATCGATATCTTTTACATTTAATTTTGGTACTATAGTACGTTCAATTGAATCTAAGTCATTATTTTGATAATAAGCCGCAAGTAAACTTTTAGTAATAAAAAATCCATTGTCATTTGGAGCCAATTGTAATGCATTTTTGTAAAAAGAAATTGCTGATTTTAAATCAGAACATCTTTTGTATATTGAACCAGCAATTGAAAAAGTATCTACTGAGCCACCTGCATCGATAGCTTTCTTAACGAATGATTTAGTTTTTTCACAATCTTTCGAAACATAACGAAATTCAACCAAAGCTCTTAATGCATATGCTGATGCATCTTTGTAAGCAGCAACATCAGCTTCAGCATATTGTACTAATTTTTTTATATCGCTTTTTTTATCTTTTGATAAACCAAGCCTTATTCTTTGATAAATTTCCCATGCCATACCGTTATATATGGCTGGTGATTTTGGTCCTAAATTTTTTCTTAATTGTTCTTGATATTCAACATATTTTTTGTGACCGTCAATGGTATATTTTCTCCACTCAGCACGTGAGTTCAAAACTAAAGTTAAATTTTCAATATTTTTAAATCTTTTAGAATATAAATCACCAGTTGATCCTGTAACTACTTTTATTTGAAGGTGTTTTAGTATTTTATTCCCTATGTTATCTTGAACTTTGAAAATATCTTTTAAATCAAATTCTTCTTTGTCAGACCACACTACTTTATTCTGCTTTAAATCGACTAATTGAAGATTTATACGAGATTGATTAACTATAGTTTGTATAGATCCTTTGATTACATAATCGGCGTTATATTCATCTCTAAATTGTGTTTCTGAATAATTATTTTTTTTTGCATGTTGACTAGTCGTCCCAGACAAAACTCTTATACCAATATATTTAGAAAGGCTTGAGATCATGCTTTCTGTTAAAGCAGGACTAATACCTTTAGTATTTTCTGTATTTGACAAATCTTCGAATGGATAAACTAAAATAGTAGGAATAGATAATGATGAAACAGCACTATCTTTATCTAATTTATTTTGTGTATCCAACACACCCGAAAAGAACAGTCCTATGAATACGGCAGCTATGGTACCTCCTATCATAGCTATTATCTTGGCATTAGATGATTGTGTCTTAAGCTTTCTCTTTTGTGATGGATCTAAGAGTAAGTCATAGGCATGAAACTGGTTTTGTTTTACCTTTTGCGTACCAAGATCATTGAACTCGTATTTCGTCTTATTAGCAACAAGATCATATACATTCTTGGATATTGTTATTCCGCCTGGTTGGGCCAACGCTTCTAATCTAGCAGCAATATTTACTCCATCACCTAATAAATTACCATCTTCTTTTACAACATCACCCATATTGATACCTATACGGTATTCTAATTTAACTTTAGTTGTGTCTTTATCATTACGGGCTTTAATCTGTTTCTGAAACTCTACAGCCGTATCTACGGCAGCAACAGCGCTTGGAAACTCAGCAAACACAGAATCCCCTCCTGTATTGAATATACGGCCTTTTTGTTTTTTAATAAGAGGTTCAATGATCTTGTTACATTGTCTTAGACCGAGCAGAGTAGCATTCTCATCTTTTTCCATGTGTTTGCTGTAGCCAACTAAATCTGTGGCAAATATTACTGCTATCTTTCGGTTAATTTCTTCGTTTGACATTTTTAGGGGACCCCAATTATTCTAATAGTATACTTAATATATAAATATAATTACACTTATCTTGAAATGATACAAAGTTTTAAGGATGATTAAATGAAAAATTTTTATAAAATTTTTGGTTCTTTTAAATTTTCATTTATTCCGCCTTTAATGATTTATTTAGCTGCAGGTGTTTCAGGAATTACAAATATAGTTGGTCTGTTTTTTGTGAAAGAGTATTTAGATCTATCTGCAGTTTTTCTTGCTGGATTAGGGTTTTGGGCTGGTCTTCCATGGGTGTTAAAAATGCCTTTGGGACATTTAGTTGATATACTTTGGAAGTTTAAGTCAATTCTTGTGATATTGGGTGCTCTTGTAATGGCAGCTAGTAGCATAATTATGTTTTTCCTAATTCAATATAAATCTGAAATGATTGCTATTTTTAATGCAGAAACATGGTTTGTCATTTCAACTTTACTTGCACCTATTGGATTTGTTTTGCAAGACGTTGTTGCTGATGCAATGACAGTGGAGGCTGTACCTAAAACTGATGAAAAAGGAAATGAGATAAGTTTTAATGAGTTGAAATCAATGAATGTTTCAATGCAACTTCTTGGAAGAGTGTCTATCATTTTTGGAACATTGCTTGTATCAATGATAAATTTATTTGTTTTTTCAAACTCATCAGATATGACCGAATTAGAAAAAGTCACGGCATATGGAAATATTTACTTATACTCCCTAGTAGTACCTATTATATCAGTTTCAGGTATATTTTTATCATATTTTAATCAGCAAAAAAGATATAAATTACTCATTAGCAATGGTATTAATCCTAAAAAAGCTGCAAATATCATATTTAATATTCCAGAAGTAACTAAGCCCAATTTATTAATTATAATAGGCTCCATATTTTTTGTAATATTTACTCTAGTTGTTGGAACTTCAAAAATGGTTTTTTCGCAAGAAATCGTTTTCATTGGTTCATTTATGATAATTTTGTTTTTACTTTTTAAGTTATCAAATGAATTAGATGCCAATGCAAAAAAAATGTTAATTGGAACTGCTATAATTATATTTGTGTTCAGAGCAATGCCAGGTGTTGGTCAAGGAGGAAGCTGGTTTGAAATAGATATTTTAGGTTTTGATCAAGAGTTTTTATCATTACTTGGATTAATAGCGTCTTTCCTTACTATTTTAGGTATTTTTGTTTTAAGACCGTTAATGGAAAAGTCTTCAATGACAAGATTAATAGTTATACTTTCTATTGCTGGCTCTTTCTTTATTTTACCATCAATTGCAATGTTTTATGAGTTTCATGAGTTCACATCTAAACTTACAAATGGTTTGGTAGATGCTCGTTTTATCGCTATTTTTAATACTGCGTTGGAGAGTCCACTAGGTCAAGTATCAATGATACCTATTCTCGCTTGGATAGCTCAGTCAGCACCTAATCATTTAAAAGCTACATTCTTTGCTGTTTTAGCTAGCTTTACTAATTTAGCCCTCTCAGCGAGTAATTTAGGTACAAAGTACTTAAATCAATTATTTGTAATTACTCGTGAAGTTAAAAATGAGAATGGAGAAATAAAAGTGCCTGCTGATTATTCTGAACTTGGCATTTTGCTTATAGCTGTATGTTTATTAACTTTAATAATTCCAATTTTAATAACTTACATCGTTAAAAAAATTAGACTTATTTCATATTAATTTAGTTCAACTAACAAAATAAGATGAAATTATTAAGACATATTAAAAATCATATTCATACTAAAAGACCTTCTTTCACCCTTAGTATAAAACGGATAAACACCATGAAATAAGTAACTAGGAAAAATATAAAAATCACCAACCTGTGGCTTTACTAAAAAGTTTGAGTTAGTATACAATCCCTCAGACCCATAAATAAAATTGATGTGTCCATTTGCTGGATAATGATCTTTGTAATCTTCTTCCCACTCTTCATCAATACCTTCAGGTAGTTTTAAGTAACCGACACATGATAGAGTACAATTTGTATGAACATGTATAGGGTTATATTCATTTTCAAATTGTCTTACAAACCAAGCAGCAATGATATCAAGGTTAGGTGTTTTATTCTTATCTAAACTTAATTCACCCATCGAGTTTCTATTTTTAGTGAAATCATGGTAATCAACAATAAAATTTATTAATTCATTTGAAACATACTGTCTAATTTCTTTATCAAAATGAAGCTCTTGACTTACTTTCCCAACTAGATAGTCAGAAAAATCATCTAATTTTTTGTCTATACTACTATTAAGGTAATCTACCATTTCATTTGGCATTTTAAAATAGCCCATCGTAGGTCCGAAAGGGGCTAAGAAACATTGTTCATTTTTTGGTTTAAATATAGTCATTTGTGAGTTCTGGATATGTTGATTGATTTTATCATATTCTAATTACAAGAGTATTAAAAGATAAAAAACACTTATCAAACCTACGATAGTTGCCGCAAAAAAACCTATGACCATTGGTTTTATTCCTAATGACATCATCCCTTTCAGATTAGTTTGCAGACCAATGGCAACCATTGAATACAGTATACAACAAATTGACATTTCTTTGAATAAAAATAATGAATATTTCCAGTAATACAACATATCATTATCAAGAAATAAACGATCTCCTATTGTTCTTAAGAAACATAATATTATAAATCCAAGAACAAAAAATGGAAAAAATTCTTTTACTGAACTTTTCACATCTACTTGTTTTTCTTTTTTATAAAGATAAGCAATCAAAGGAATTAAAATTATTAAAAATGAATTCCTTAATAGTTTTGTAGTCATAGCAGAATTGAGAGCTTCTTCACTATTAAACATATCAGAATAAATTACACTTGCAGCAGTAACTTGCGCAGTATCATGAATTGCTGTACCAAGAAAAATACCTGCGAGATCTGGTGATAAATGAAAGTAATGATTTGCAATGTAAGGATAAAAAAACACAGCAATAATTCCAAACAATGTAACAACACCAACTGAGTAGCTAGTTTGGTCTTTATCAGCCTTTATTATTGAAGAGGTGGCTATAACAGCAGTCACACCACAAATACAAGTTCCCATAGTAATTAAGTAACCCAAAACATTAGGTATTTTTAAAATATTACACAGATATTTTATAATCAAAAATGCTATTATAATGTTTATGATGACTAACAAAAAAGCTGTTAAGCCATAATTAAAAAGCTCATTTAAGCTTAAACTTAAACCAAGAAAAGCTATTCCAATTCTTAGAAGTTTTTTTAAACAAAAATTCGCGAATGGTTCAATCATTTTGAAAGAAAAAATATTTCCTACTATTAAACCAAAAAAAATACATAAGAAGGCAGATGAAATTAATATATTTTTGGAAGATAAAAAATGACTTAATAAAGTAGAAAAAAAAACAAGGCTAGAGATTGTAATAACGCCTACTATATTTTGCTTAATAATATTCATGCTAGAATATTTAACACAAAAACACTCTAATACAGAAAAATTAAATTATTATTTTAAAAAGTATTTTAAATTTTCTTTCTCTTTACGTTTATTTAAAGCTCTGTCAATTATCACGCTTGACATAATTTTAGTAATAGCTGACCTCTTACAACTTAAATTGTTTTGCACTCTTTCAACTTCTTCTTTTTTGTCCCAAACATGAACAATGCCGTCATTCATATCTCTTAATAAATACCAATCATTATCTTTTTCAGAGGACCAGATCTTGATACCATACATTTTAAATCTCCATAAAAAAATTAAATATCAAAATGCAAAAAAGATACCAAAGTCATAAATACTACATTTCAATTTCTTTACTTGTAAATTTGTAAATAGATTTTTTTGTAAGCATATAAATTTTAGTTTCATTATTTAAAAACGGTTTCAAGACCGGATTAGTTATATTTAAACCACCAGTGTATTGACCAAATGAGGGCAAAATAATGTGGTTATTTGTATGTAACAAACATTTCGCTGTAATTTTTTTAATATTTGATTTTACAGTAGCTACTGGATGAAAATGTCCAGATATTTGAAATACACTTGTTTGTAAAGCTTCATGAATGAAGTGTATGTCATCAATAACGTATTCATTTAAAAAATTTATTTGGCCAATTTCAAACTTACTTTCATGATTGCCAAGAATAAAAATAACTTCGTATTTTTCTATAAGTGACCTAAAAAGAATAATTACTTTTTTGGACATTCTACTGATTGCATTCTTATCATGAAAAGTGTCACCTAGAAGGATAATTTTTTTTATATTATGGTCTTTAATTGTATTTAATATTTTTTTTAGAGTTTCTTCGCTATCATAAGGTGGTAAAAATTGACCAGAAGGACCAAAACTACTTCCTTTTTCAAGGTGTAAATCTGCAATTATTGCAATTTGTTTATCAAACCAAAATAAGATGCCCTCTTTACTAATTTGAAATTTATGATTATTGAAATTTATTACCTTCAATTCAAACCAACTTCACTTAACATTTCATTTTCAAGTTCTTCAAGGAAGTATTCTTCCATTTCAGATTTATCAATAGTTTGTCTGTTTATTTCTAAAATTAGTGGAACTGCTAATGGTGAAATTCTATCAAGTTTTTTATGAGTAATATTTTTTTCAATTCTTTTCAAAAATTCACTTAATCTATCTAAATCTATTAGCCCTCGATAAGAATCTTCTCTTGCAACTTCTAATAAAAGATGTTTTGGCTCATGTTTTTTAAGAACATTGAAAATTAAATCAGAGTTAAATAAAACCTGTTTACCAGTTTTTTTCAGCCCAGGTATTGATCGTTCTATCAATCCTGAAATAATAGCGGCATCTCTAAAATTTTTCTTCAATAATGGTGTTTCTTCTAACCATTCATATAAATCATCTAACATAAGATCTTCATTTAGAACACTGTTTACTTCTTTTACCTCATTCATTGACCATATTGCTAAAGCATAATCTGTGGCAACAAAACTTATAGGTTTATAACCGATACGTAACATTTTTTTTGACATTAAAAAACCAAGTGTTTGATTAGCGTTCCTTCCCTCGAAAGTATAACAAATCAAAAAAAATCTTTTTTTACCACTCATTAAACGAGGAAAAGTTTCAACTAAAAGCCCATTTAAAGATGGTAAATTTGAAAATTTAGATTGTAATTTTAACCATTCATTAATTTGATTTGGGAAATTTTTCCAAAATTGTTTTTTACTCAATAATTTTCTTACTTCAATTGAAAGTTCTGTACTTAGAGGTAATCTTCCTCCAGCATAAGAAGGAATTTTTGGATGTGTATGACTTGTAGATTTTACAATTATATTATTATTTGAAATACTTTGATATTCTAAAACTCTACCACCAAATAAAAAAGTATCTCCTTCATTCAATCCTTCTATAAACCATTCTTCTACTTGACCTAGAGTTTTATTTCCTAATTTAACATTAAGCATATAAGATTCAACAATAGTACCTACATTTAATTTATATCTATTTCGTACACTTTTATTGTTAATTGCGTAGAGTTTATCTTTATTAAGTCCTATCTTAGAATATTGTTCATAATGTTTTAGAGAATACCCACCATTTTTAACAAACTCGACAACTTCAAGAAACTTTGTTTTTGTTAAATTTCTATATGGCCATGCATTTATGACTTGATTATACAAATCATCAACTTCAAATGGTTCACTACATGCAACACCTAAAACATGCTGGGCAAGTACATCTAAACTTCCTTTTTTTTCTCTTGTTTCATCTAATAACTTATTTTGAATTGAATGTATTGCAGATAAACATTCTAAATATTCAAATCTATTTGATGGCACTAAAATTGCGTTTGAAGGTTCATCAAATTTATGATTGCTCCTTCCTATACGTTGTAAAAATCTTGAAATCCCTTTTGGTGAACCAATTTGAATAACTAAATCAACATCTCCCCAATCAATTCCAAGATCTAGAGAACTTGTTGCTACTACACAGTCGATTTTTCCAAGAGACATTAAGTTTTCTACTTTTCTTCTAATCTCTTTTTCTAAACTTCCATGATGGATAGCAATTCTTAAATTATTATCATTCTCTTGCCATAGTTTATTAAAAACTAATTCTGCTTGCGCTCTTGTGTTAACAAAAACAATCGTTAATGACGATTTTTGTATTTTTTGATATATATCCTCAATTGCATAACTTGCCATATGACCAGACCATGGAACCCTAGTTTTTGTTTCTAAAATTTCTATTTTGGGAAAAGATGTTTCTTTAACGTTTAAAATTTTTGCCTTATTTTTTGAAGTTAAAAATTTTAATACAGTTTCTTTATTTTTAACAGTTGCAGACAAACCTATTCTTTTGCAATCTGGACTAATTGAATGAATTCTAGATAAATTTAGTGATAGTAAATCACCTCGTTTTGAATTAACTAAAACATGTATTTCATCAATAATTACATATTTTAGATCCTTAAAATAATCTTTTGATTCCTTATTTGACAATAACAAAGCTAATGATTCAGGGGTAGTCATAAGCATATGAGGAGGTAAAATCTTTTGCCTATTTTTTTTGTAAGCTGAAGTATCACCTGTTCTTGTTTCAACTCTTATATCCAAACCCTGATCTTCGATAGGACTAGTTAAATTTCTATGAACATCGATTGTAAGTGCTTTGAGGGGAGATATATATAGTGTATGCAGCTTATTTTTTTCTGATTTATTATTAATTAAGTCTTTTAGTGATGGTAAAAAACCAGCTAGAGTTTTACCACCTCCAGTAGGTGCAACAAGTAAAACATCAAAACCATTTTCAGATAATTTTACGGTTTCAACTTGATGATTGTAAAAGGACCAATTATTTTTTTTCAACCAATTATCGATAGGTTCAATCTTTAAAATATCTGACATTATTATATATTACTATAATGAAATGGATTAATGAAAATTTATATATATCTCCAATCAATACATATATTGATCCTTCTAAGCCAGTGGAAAATGCAATTATAACCCATGGACATGCTGATCATGCCAAACCAGGTCATAAAAATGTCTTAGCAACAAAAGAGACAATAAATATTATGAAAATAAGGTATGGTGAAAATTGTGCACAAAATTTTCAAGAGTTAACATTAAATAAAACTTTAAAAATTGATGATGTTAAAATCACCTTTTATCCAGCTGGACATATATTAGGAAGTGTTCAAGTATTAGCAGAGTATAAGGGCGAAAGAATAAATTTTACAGGTGATTACAAAACTAAAAAGGATAAAACTTGTGAAAATTTTGAACCTGTAAAATGTCACACTTTAGTTACTGAAGCTACTTTTGGACTGCCTGTTTTTCAACATCCAAATGAACATAATGAAATAAAAAAACTCTTAAGATCACTTGAATTATTTTCAAAAAGACCACATCTAGTTGGAGTTTATGCTCTTGGAAAGGCACAAAGAATAATAGGCTTATTAAGACAACAAAGATATGATAAAGAAATTTTTATACATGGAGCATTAGAAAAATTATGTAATTATTATGTAGAAGAAAAAATTTTTTTAGGAAAATTTTTAAAGACAAACCTCAAAGATAAAAAGGAGTATCAAGGAGAAATTATTCTTGCTCCACCATCTGCAATTAAAAATGTATGGTCTAGAAAATTCGAAGATCCAATTATTTGTCAAGCATCTGGATGGATGTCAATCAAACAAAGAGCTAAACAAAGCCTAGTTGAACTTCCTCTTATAATTTCTGATCATGCAGATTGGAATGAGTTGACTCATTATATAAAATTAACGGGCGCTGAAAATGTTTATGTCACTCACGGCAGAGAAGAAGCAATAGTTCATTGGTGCAAAATGAATCAGATCAACGGATTAGCACTATCCTTATCTGGAAGAGAAGATGAGGAGGATTTGTGAGAAGTTTTAGTGAATTAATTAATAAATTATTGTTAACTTCATCTAGGAATAGAAAAGTTGATGTTTTATGTGATTATTTTAAAAACACTCCTGATCCAGATAGAGGTTTTACTCTTGCTATTATTACTAACAGTCTAGAAATAAAAAATGTTCCAATTTCAAAAATAAAAGAGATAGTTCGAGAAACCGTCGATGAAGAGTTATTTGCGTTATCATACGATTATGTTGGAGATCTAGCGGAGACTATTTCTTTAATCTGGCCTAATAAAGAAAATGGTAATCTTCCTCAAATTTCAAAAATGATAGGTATTTTAAAAAATATCAATAAAAATGAATTAAAAAGAAAAATTCATAGCTTTCTTTCCATTGCAAATGAAACTGAAAGATGGGCCTTAATTAAATTAATTAGCGGTGGTTTGCGAATAGGTGTTTCATCAAGACTAGCTAAAACCGCATTAGCTAAATTTGGAGAAAAAAAATTAGATGATATAGAAAAAATATGGCACGGAATTGACCCACCATATGAAAATTTATTTAAATGGTTATGTGATACAGGTCCTATCCCAGAGATTGATCTTAAAAATACATTTAACCCTATGATGCTTGCCAATCCATTAGAAGATAAAGATTTTATAAATCTTAATTACAATAAATTTGTTGCAGAATGGAAATGGGATGGGATAAGAGTACAAATTATTATAAATGATTCTAACATCAAAATTTTTTCTCGTACAGGTGATGATATTAGTCTTTCATTTCCTGAAATAAAAAGTCTTGAAAAAGATATGGTTATACTTGATGGAGAATTATTAGTAGGAAGAAATTATATCCCTATGAATTTTAATTCACTACAACAAAGATTGAATAGAAAAAAAGTAAGTTTGAAGCACATTGATGACTTCCCTGCTTTTGTAAAGCTGTATGATATTTTGTATTTAAACAATAATGATTTAAGAGAAAAAAATTGGGAAGAAAGACGAAATTTACTTGAGAATTGGTATTATAAAAACAAAAATGAATTTTTTGATTTATCAAAAATAATTAATTTTAATAGTTGGAAGAATTTAACTGCAATTAGAAAAAATGAAATTATAGACGAACAACACGAAGGCTTAATGATAAAAAGAAAGTCTAGCCCTTATATTTCTGGTCGTCCAAAAGGACATTGGTATAAATGGAAAAAAGACCCTAAAACTGTTGATGCAATTTTAATGTATGCAGTAAGAGGTCACGGCAAAAGAAGCTCTTATTATTCTGACTTTACTTTTGGTTTATGGGATGGAAACCAACTTTCTCCGATTGGAAAAGCATATTTTGGATTCAATGATAATGAATTAAAAATTTTAGATAAATTTGTTCGTAACAACACGATTAAAAAATTTGGTCCTGTTAGAGAAGTAGAAAAAACTTTCGTCATTGAAGTTGCTTTTGACTCTGTTAACTCTAGCACAAGACATAAATCTGGAGTTGCGTTGAGATTTCCTAGAATTAAGAGGCTTAGAGAAGATAAGCCAACGAGCGAAGTGATACAACTTTGTGAATTCAAATTAGAGTTTTTGTAAAAATTTTTTATATTAATTGTGTTGAATTACAAAATTTTATTTTCTAACATTTAATTGTAGATTATTTTATAGGAGTAAAACATGTCAGATTTACAAGAACTAATGGTTGGTTCAACAAGAGTAGTTGCTCTTAAGGATGGAGAGTTAACATTACCTAAGGAAATACTTCTTAATATAGATGAAGAAACTACAAAAAAACTCTCTGAAGAAAATAATCAACTCACAAACAGTCAAATTAATGCTTATCTAATATTCAAAAATGAAAAAATTCTATTAGTTGACTCAGGATGTAGAGATTTATTTGGACCAACCTGTGGATTTGTTCATGAAGAAATTGCAAAAGCTAATGTCAAACCTGAAGATATAACTGACATTTTTTTTACTCATTTACATCCTGATCATGTAGGAGGATCAATTAACAAAGATGGTAAGGCAATTTTTCCAAATGCAACCGTTAACATTATAGAAGATGAATTAAACTTTTGGAGTAAGGATGATTTTGAAGATATTGAGGTAAATGGTAAAAACATGGCTGATTTAAACAAATCTGTTATCAAAGCCTATGGTGAAAGAGTAAAAACAATAAAAACTAATCAAGAAATAATTTCTGGAGTATTCCCTGTACCACTTCCAGGACACACACCTGGACATAGTGGCTTTAGAATAGACGATGATAATATTAGTTTTGTTCAAATGGGCGATGTTTTACATACACCTAATTTACAGTTATCAGACCCAAATATTTCTGTACTATTTGACATTGATGTTGAGCAAGGACTGAAATCAAGAAAAAAAGCTTTTGATATGGTGTGTAATGATAGAATAATTTGTTCAGGAGGCCATATTCTAGAACCAAAATTTGGATATTTAGATAAATTTGGTAGTGGATATAAATACGTTGCTATTTAAGGTATAATTTAAAATAGTATTATAAATCATAATATTTTAGTTGAATTTATAATTGATTTTAACACATTATTTTTATCATCAAAAAATTCTAATCGATCTACAAACTCCCGCCAAAATCGTTTTTCAGTTTTGTATTGAGCATTTAGTTTTGTTTTGCAAAATTTTTGAGTATCCAACAACCTTTTTGCACCCAAACTTACATATTTTTCACCATTAAAACACCCATCAATTAAAAATATTAATCCTACAAGGAATTCAGCATGCTTAGTAGAAAAGACTGATGTAAATGGCCAGAAGTGGTCTTTTAAAATTTTAAAATCAAGTTGATGCGCTTCAAAATAATTACTAAATATTAATATTCTCTCTAAATTTCCTATTTCTTTTCCAAACTTGGACATTTCTATACTTTTTTGAGCAAACGCATGTTTATCATGTCTCATGACCAAGTTTTTGGCGTGACAATGACTCAGATATTCGTTTTTATTAATAGATGAAATAACAAAAGCTTGATCTTCCGCTCTATTAACAAAACTAGGCGTAAATGGAGCCCATTTTTTTAAACTTTCTACTGTTATTCCTGTAGTGCCACCAGTTACATGTATTCTTTGAATATCGTTAGATTTGTACATTAATTCTGCTTCTGTTGACAATGATTGTGGCCATTCAGGACAAAAAATTCTTTTTGATGATAATTCAGATGCAAAATCTTTTATCTTTGGTCTTTGAACATCTGGTGTAAACAAACCTTTGGAGATATCATTCTTATTTACTAATGCTCCAGCCAGCATGCCTAAATCAACTTTTCTTCCTTCGAAATCAGTTGCAGTACCTCCCCAAAATTTTTGATTTTTAAAAATTTCAAATATTGAAAAACCAGTATTTTTTAATAACATCTTCTGATCAAAAACTTGATCTAAATCAATCTTAAAACTATATCTAAAATCTGAGTTAATTACCTTATTATAAATTAATAAGATATATTTTAAAAAGGTGTAATGACGACCATAATTTCCATTGACTCCTAATAAATTGTTAAATTTATCATTCTGTTGAAATATTGTTGAGTAAATTTTACTACAAATATCCTCATCAAAGAGATAAACTTCAATAAATTTTAAATTTAAAGATTTCTTAATAATTAATTTAACGTATTCTAGCGCAATTTTTTCCAGACCATTATGTGTGACGGAAACAGATAGAACTAGTTTGATTTTATCTGAAATTTTTAAGTTATTCCTTTGTGCTTCGTAAGCAATTGCTTCATCAAGATTTTTTAATCCATAAATTATTTCATTTTCATTAATTGTCGCATCCAAAGGTATTGGATGATCATACCAATAGTTTTGTCTTACATTCTTAAATTTTTGTAATTCATCTTTAATTTCAATTGGTATGTTTGGTGAAAAATAATCTATTGGTGTTGTGATTAAAACATTGCTTAAAAAAAGTATCTCTTTAGCTGGGTTTGTAAGGTGATTTTTACTCTCTTTGAGATTAGTCAGTTTTCTTTTTCGTAATATTTTATTCTTTATCTCTTCAGGTTTATTATAAGACTCAAGAGCCTCTGGACAAAAAATATCCCAAATGTGATCATTGTATTTTCTATTATAATTAAATGTAATATTTTGTGATTGTGAATTAAAAAATTTATCAAAAAGGCTCAAGCAAGTTTCATCCTTAAGTGAATTTAATAAAGACATAGATTCATTGAAATCTTTGTTTTCATTGTAAAACTTAAAAATAAAAGCTCTACAAAGCTTAGAAAAGCTATCACTAGAATTTTTTAAAGATAAATTTAATAAATCTTTATCAGAAACAATGTTTTTTAATATCTTTTCAAAATAATCTAATTGTTGCATGATTAAAAATATAAATAATGATATTTAATTATATATATATGAAATTATCATAAATTTTATTAGTTATTTATTTTTGCAATTTAAATTTCATTTATGTCAAAATTTTAATCAATTAATTAGGTGAAGTTAAATTTAAATATCAATATGGACAAATTAATTGAATATAAAGTTATAGATCACATTGCATGGATAACACTGAAACGTAATCCTTCCAATGCATTTAGCATTGATTTTTTAAATGATATTTTAGACAGACTTAAAATTGCCTCTAAAGATAAAGAAGTAAGAGCTATCATTTTAGAAAGTGTCGTCAACGGGATATTTTCTGCAGGTCTAGATTTAAATCTTTTAATAAATAAGTCAGGATTAGAAATTAGAGAGTTTTTAAAACGCCTCTATATAGATCTTTGGGATATTCAATATAACATGGGAAAGCCTACAATAGCATCAATCAACGGAGCTGCAAGAGGTGGAGGCATGACACTAGCTATATCATGTGATATAATTATTGCTTCAGAAAAAGCTTCATTTGGATATCCAGAAATAAACTTAGGATTGTTACCTGCAATCCATTTCACACATCTTCCAAGAATTATCGGAAGATATAAAGCATTTGACTTACTTTTTAGTGGTAGAACATTTTATTCTGATGAAGCGCTTATGCTAGGGTTAATTAGTCGAAAAGTTTTATCAAGTGAAATTAGAGAAAAAGCTAATGAAATAGCAATAAACTTATCAAAGAAATCACCAATATCTATGAATTTAGGAAGAGCAGCCTTTTTAAGAACTAATGATCTTGATTACAGAAGAGGTGTTGCTAATGCAGTTGAAGATTTTTGTAATGCTGCAACAACCCCAGATGCCCAGGAAGGTTTGAAAGCCTTTTTGGAAAAAAGAGAACCTAAATGGAAAACATAAAATCTATCATAAATTTAGTAAGTAATTGATTTAATTAGATAAAAGTAAAAATCATTTATTTAAAATTTGTAGGTTTTACAGTTTATATTTATACATTCTTAAATAAAATTTATTGATTTAGTACTTTATTACAGTTATTTATAGATATTAATATATTGTAAGGATTAATTATGGCACGACGCAAAACCATAAGATTTGGTGATTACATCCAAGCAATGTCAATCGACAGTCAAAAAATTCCATACCAAGAATTAATGCCAGAGCCATTGTTTGATCGTCATGGTAATGAACATCCACAACCTGTTCCAAAAATGAAATTGGGCGGTGGTGATATATTTAAAATTCTGCAACCATATTTGTCTACACGATTTATTGATCAGGCACGTGCAGTTGTTCCACTGGCAATTTATTTGGCACTTTTCCAATATTTAGTTCTTCAAACACCTGTTATGGACGCAAGTATAATTGCAGGCGGATTGTTTGCTGTTATGATTGGCTTGATGATGTTTATGGAGGGCCTGAAGCTTGGACTTATGCCTTTCGGTGAGATAATTGGAAACACTTTACCTCGTAAATTACCATTGGCTGGCGTACTATTTATTGCATTCCTGTTAGGGATAGGTGTAACATTTGCCGAGCCAGCAATTGGCGCATTGCAGGTAGCTGGATCAATTGTCAATCCAGAACAAGCACCTTATTTATTTACACTACTAAATGATCGTTCTGGTGCGACTGTTTTACTAGTTGGACTTGGCGTTGGTTTAGCAGCAGTTTTGGGGACAGTAAGGTTCTTACGTGGCTGGAGTTTAAAGCCAATGATTTTTATGAGCGTTACCCCTACTTTAATTTTGAGTATTATTGCTTTCATGGACCCTGAACTAACTAAAATTGTTGGTTTAGCTTGGGATTGTGGGGCAGTTACAACTGGTCCAGTAACAGTACCATTAGTCCTTGCACTTGGTATTGGTGTCGCTGCAGCAGCCGGTAAAGGTGCAGATTCTTCATTATCCGGGTTTGGTATTGTGACATTGGCATCAGTGTTCCCAATCCTGGGCGTGTTGATACTAAGCTTTTATACTGCTTACACAGTTCCTGCTGAACTGATTATCGAAAAGGCAGCTGAAATAAAATTAGCCGCTCAGACTGCAACCTCTCAGCCACAATGGTATGAAGTTACCCCTTGGACAGAAGTAATTTTAGGTGTACGAGCCATTGTACCATTGGTGATTTTCTTAGCAGTGGTGCTATTAGTAATTTTGCGAGAAAAGTTGAAAAATGCCTTCATAACTTACTATGGAATTATACTAGCAGTCGTTGGAATGTGTATTTTTAATATCGGTTTAACCTACGGTTTAGCGAAACTCGGAGATCAATCCGGCGGATTGATTGCAGGTGCTTTTACATCAATTGATGCAATCACAGCAAGTCCGCTTTATAGCATGACTGTAGGTGTCGGGATTGCAGGTTTGTTTGCTTGGGTTCTTGGTCTATCAGCCACTCTTGCAGAGCCTGCTCTGAATGCCCTTGGGATGACAGTGCAAAATTTAACAAACGGTGCATTTAAAAAATCCATGTTAATGATAGCTGTCGCATTTGGTGTGGGTACTGGAATTATGCTAGGTGTTTTAAAGCTTATATATGGGTTTCATATAATGTATATTTTAATACCTGGCTACACCCTTGGATTAATATTAACTCTTTTATCGACTGAGGAATTCGTCAATGTTGGTTGGGACTCTGCAGGTGTGACTACTGGGCCTGTAACTGTTCCATTAGTGCTTGCGATGGGTCTAGGATTTGGAAATGCACTTGGCTCAACAGATGGATTTGGAATTTTGGCTGCAGCATCAATTTGCCCTATTGTCGCAGTTTTGACACTTGGTATTTATGTACAATTTAAAGTAAAACGTGAGGAGCGCCGCGTTGCTCGTGAGCTTGCTCTTGAAGGAGAAACAAAATGAAACGTTCATTTACCACCTTAACTGAAGCAACACTAATTACTGCAGTTGTTCAACATGGTTATGGGGAAATCATTACTGACGCTTTACTGGAGGTAGGAATTCAAGGATCAACCGTGCATGGCGCAATGGGTGTCGGGATTCGCGAAAGATTAGGGGCTTTAGGTGTTGCTGTTGATGCCGAAAGAGATGTCGTCAATGTTATGGTTTCAAGTGATGAAGTAGATAGAGTTTTTGAACGAATGTTTTTAGCTGGAAAGTTGGATACGCCTGGTATGGGTTTCATGTACGCTACTCCTCTAATGCAGGCTGCCACCTACGTTCCACCTTCCATTTTATCTAAATATGTAGGTTCGTAAGATGGTCTTTTCTGAAATAAAAACAGATCCTAGGGTAAACTATCTTGATTATACTTGGTTAATTTCAGGTATATTGTATGAAGGTGGTACAGACAAGTTAATCCCTGAGCTAATGAAACGTAATATAAATGAAGTTTACTTTTACAACGTGGCTGGCACAATGATCGGGCAGAAAACTGTTTCAGGTGTTTCAGGTTCTTTTGATGTAGAACAATTTCATGCTGTAGTAACAGCTGACCAAGCTGAGAATATATTTGATTTTATTTATCGCTTCTGCGACTTATCAGAGCCAAATAAAGGAATAATCTATATGAACAAACTAAAGAAATCCACTAAACATGTACTCCAGGATGATGATCACACAGAGTTAGAGGAAATTACAGAATAATAGGTGAAACCATGGCAAAAAAAACTGATTTAATATCTGAAAATAAAACGAATATTCGTAAGAACAGACGTAGGATTTTTGAGCTGGATGCAGAGGTGTCTACGACATACGCTGAACTCATGCTTTTACTGGCTGATATTGAGGAAAATCGTTCGTTGCTACAAAGAAATTTTACTTCTGCTTTTATGGGCAACCGATCAATAGCAATTGACAATGTCAATGATCTGTATGGCTGTAGAATGGCAATGCTTGAAGCACTAGAACCCACATCTGATGTTCAAAATAATTTCAAGGTTAGAATGTCAAATCAAGTTAGGATTGAACAACTTGAAAACCGTACTGACCTCAATGATACTCTACGTGACATTGCTACAAAAATGATTGAAGTAAATCAGATGTTGCAGTCAGTTAACGGTTTGATTACTGAAGCAAATGAGTCAGTGGTTGAACAAGGTGATACCATGATTTCTGAAAATGCTGACTGGGCTGATGGATCTATTGCTAAGCAAATGAGAAAGGCAACTTCAAATGCAAATGCACAATTTGTAAAATCTAATACCGAACGATTAGACAAACTGCTAGAAAGAGCAAATATAGCAGAGAAAGACGCTAATGATTTGGTAAATCGTGTCGAGAACGACACAAAAGGCATCTTAGAACTTGGTGATGACATTGCTAAACGACGTGAACGCATACAAGCAGATCGCGAACGTGTTGTAGCAAACCAGAGACGTACTGCAGATTTACTAATTAAATTGAAATAAAAAATTTTAATATCACATCAAAGGAGTTTATTATTATGATTGTAAAAAAATTACATGAGAATATAGGAGTTTCAATTGAAGGCATTAAAATTTCAAATTTAGATAACGATACTTTTCAAAAAATAAAAAAATTATGGCTTGAATATCTAGTTATTGTATTTCCCAATTAAAATATTTCTGATGAAGTTCATATTGAATTTGGGAAAAGATTTGGTGAACTAGAAATTCATCCTTCTTTATCTCATAGATCATCAAGAAATCCTGAAATTTATAGAGTTTCAAATGTTGATGAAAATGGTAAAATTATTACTAACAAAGAAACTTCTTGGCAATATTTGAAACAATCCTGGCTTTGGCATACTGATAGTTCATTTCGAAAAATACCAAGTAATGGATCTATTCTTCATGGTATTTCTACCACAAATAAAGGAGGAAACACTCTATTTGCAAATATGTATAAAGCTTATGATGACCTAGAAGAGTCGATGAAACAGAAAATAAAAAGCTTAAATGTAGTACACGATAACGACTTTATAATAAGTTTGTCTGACGAACTTAGCAAAAGAAAAAACAAAGGCAATTATGATAAACTTGATCCTGTTATTCATCCTTTGGTAAGGAAACATCCTTCAAATAAGAAATCTAGTCTCTTTTTATCACCACATACGATGGTAAAAATTGTTGATTATGATGATAGTGCAGGAAGAGAATTGCTTGATTTCTTAATAGAACATTCAATTCAATCTAAATATGTTTACAAACATATTTGGAATAATGATGACATTGTGATGTGGGATAATAGATGTACAATGCATTCAGTTGAACCTTTTGATAACAATACTATCAAAAGGATTATGCATAGAGTTACCTTAGTTGGTGACCAAGAACCTATGATGGCCTAAAAATCGAAGATAAATAATAAAATTTGGTCGGGGCGGAGAGATTCGAACTCCCGACCCTCTGGTCCCAAACCAGATGCGCTACCAGGCTGCGCTACGCCCCGAACAATTCGATTTATACTTTAGAAATCTTCAAAATCAAGCTTTACTTTAAAGAAATTCAATTTATTTCAATAATTCTTTAAATGGACAGTTAAATTTATCTCCTATTTGGAGTGGATACTCTCCAGATTTTAATTCGACCACAAATTTTACTTCATTTTGACTTTTAATGTTAGTTTCATCAAATGCTTTAGCATTTTTATAAATCTCAATTATTTCACCTTGGTTATTCAAAAAAAACAAATCTAAATTAAAATGAGTATTTTTCATCCAGAAATTCCGAATTTGTCTATTTTTCCAAATAAACAACATTCCTGAATTAGATTTCATGTCTTTTCTATTCATTAATCCATAGGATCTTTTTTGTTCATTGTCAGCAATTTCTAATGATAACTCTTTAGCATTTTTATTTCCAAAATTAACACTACAAACAATTTGTTTGAATATTGGACTATTAATTTCAGAAAATAAAGAACTTGGAAAAGCTATTAGGAAAGTTCCTAACATAGAAATTATGATTTGGCTTAGCATATTTTTTTAATTTTTAACATTTTATCTACAAGAAATAAAATATCATCACCTACTGCAGCATTTTTATATTCGTCTCTCCATGCACTAATCCATTTATTTGGGATCCCGTTCTTAACTCGTCTATTATGCCAAGTAAGAGATTTAAGAAAATCATAACACTGCGGCTTCATCTCTTGGTCTAAATATTCTTCTTTATCATTTATTAAAACCCAGTTACCAGCCCAAGCCTTTGCCGTTAAATATGGATTATAGCCACCACCACCCAAGATTATAACATTTTCATTAAGAGACTGAATATCTCTGACTGCCTTCCAATACGCATTGTTGCTCAAACTAATTCTTGATTGAGGGTCACCATCTAACATATCAGCACCTGCTTGAATTATTAAAAGATCAGCTTTCTTGATTTTTAAAAAAGGAATAATAACGTTAGTTACTATATAGTCCATTTCATTATCATTAAAATCCTCATTGACAGGAAAGTTTATTACGTTGAAAAGTTTGTTATCCTCAAATTTACCAGTTTTAGGCCATCTATTTTTTTCATGAATCGATATAATTGACACATTCTCATTTTCAGAAAAAACATCTTGCACTCCGTCACAATGGTGAGCATCAAGATCTACATAAACGATATTTTTTAAATTAAATTCTAAGGCTTTTAGAATCGCTAAAACACAGTCATTTAGAAAACAAAAGCCGAAAGCTTGTGACTTTCGTCCGTGATGAGTTCCACCAGATATATTTAAAATTTTTTTTGCTTTTTTGTTCACTATCATTTCAACAGCTTTTATAGAGGCTTTAGCAGCAGTTGCCGGTCTTGAGAAAACCTCTCTGAATATTGGATTATTTCCAATACCAATATTAAATTTCTTCTTAAGATTGTCTGGAAGATTTTGATCTTCTTCAGCCTTTTTTAATGCTTTTACATAGTCTAAATCATGAAATTTAATTAATTCACTAATATCCGCGGGTGAGTTTTTTATAATTTGATCTTCTTTTACCCATCCCATAAGTTTTATAAGCTCTACACTTGGCCATACTCTATCCATGTCGAGGGGATGACCTTTTTCATATCTAGAGCCTCTAAAAATATCACTTGTAAATAAAAAATTCTGCATTCTTTTATATTTAATATATATAATTGATATAAAATTACTTACTAAGGTTACAATGATAAGAGGAATATTAATTGCAACAACTATTTTTGTGATATGGGAAATAAGCTGTTTATTTTTTCAGCTACCTGTTTTTATGCTCCCTCCTCCATCAAAAATATTTGTATCAATTTATGTTAATTGGGATGAACTCATAATTCACGCATCCTACACACTTATTGAAATTTTGGCATCTATAGCAATTGGCTCTATAATTGGAATATCAACAGCTTTGATAATTTCTTCTTCGGTCACATTAAAAAGATGGATAATGCCAATATTACTTGCCAGCCAATCAATTCCTGTTTTTGCTTTAGCTCCATTGTTAATTTTGTGGCTTGGATACGGAATGATTAGTAAAATAGTAATAGGTGTTTTGATAGTTTTTTTTCCAATAACATCTAATTTCACAGATGCCTTAAATAAAGTTCCTCAAGAACTAATTGACGCTGGGAAAACATTAAACCTCTCCAAAATTCAATTGTTTTGGAAGATCAAAATTCCCTCTTCTTTACCTGGATTATGTTCTGGGCTAAGAGTTGCTGCTTGCTTTGCTCCAATTGGAGCAGTTGTTGGAGAATGGATTGGGGGAAGCACAGGACTTGGGTCTTTTATGATATACAGTAACGCAAGATTGCAAACTGATAACATGTTTGCCGCTCTATTAATTCTTATTTTTATGACCATCACCATTTATAAAATTACAGATTACGTTCTAAGTAAATACGTATGGTGGAAATAAATTATTATTGATTTTTTCTATATTATTTGTAATAGAATTAAACTGCCAGGGGTGCGTGACATTAGTCTAGCTGAGAAATTAACCCTTATAACCTGATCTGGTTAAAACCAGCGGAGGGAGAAGCAAATGAAAATTATTTTAAAAATACTTTTAAGTATCTTGCTATTAACTTTCACTAGTAATGTTAATGCTTCATCTGAAAAATTAACCATAGGACTTGATTGGTTTATAAACCCTGATCATGCTCCCATAATAATTGCTAAAAAAAGAAATTTTTTTAAAGACCTTAACCTTGAAGTTGAGATGATCGAGCCAGCTGATCCAAATGATCCTCCAAAATTAGTAGCAGCTGGTAAATTAGACTTAGCAATTTCATATCAACCACAACTACATATTCAAGTTGATCAAGGATTGCCAGTTGTAAGAGTAGGAACATTAGTAAGTGTTCCTTTAAATTCCCTAGTTGTCTTAAAAAATGGGCCCATTAGAACAATTTCAGATCTTAAAGGAAAAAAGGTTGGATTTTCAGTTGGTGGATTTGAAGAGGCTCTACTATCTGGAATGCTTCAAAAATATAACCTAAATATGTCTGATGTAAATTTAGTGAATATTAACTTTTCATTATCACCCTCATTAATTGCAAAGAAAGTTGACGCAGTAATTGGAGCTTTTAGGAATTTTGAGCTCAATCAAATGGACATTGTTAATCACCCAGGTAGAGCTTTCTATCCTGAAGAGCACGGCGTACCTACTTATGAAGAACTAATATACATTGCAAATAAAAAAAATAAAAACAACCCCCTTTTCGATAAGTTTTTTAGTGCAATCCAGAAAGCTACTTTAACAATTATAAATGACCCAGTTTCTACATGGAAAGACTTTTCTTCTTTTAGAAAAGGTTTAAATGATGAATTAAATAAAAGAGCTTACAAAGATACTATATCTAGGTTTGCTCTAAGACCACAAGCACATGATTTAAAAACTTATTCAAATTTTAGTAATTTCCTTAAAAGAAAAGGAATTATAAAAAAGATCACAAAAGTAGAAACTTTTGCAAAACCATAAAGCTATCAAAACTGTTATTGAAATAAAACCTAACATTAGTTAAAAATTAATAATAATTTAGTGAAGGTTTAAATTAATGAAATCATTAATCCTTTTTTTCATACTACTTACTTTATGGTTATTGATGTCAGGACACTATAGTATACTCATAATAAGTCTAGGTATATTTTCATGTGCATTTTGTGTTTTTGTTGCTAAACGTGGCAAGCTCATTGATGATGAAGGTCTGCCAATATTTTTCATACCAAGACTTTTGAATTATATTATATGGTTATTTAAGGAAATATTGAAATCAAATTTAAGCACTGCAAAAGTAATTATAAACGGAAAAGTTGAGCCTGAAACCTTTACCGTCAAAGCTTCTCAGGTCACCGATGTTGCAAAAGTTACATATGCTAACTCGATAACACTTACACCAGGAACAGTTACAACAAAAATGCAGAAGGATGTTTTTGAGGTACATGCATTAAATTCTGATTTTGGAAATGATGTTCGAACAAATGAAATGGACAACAAAGTAACTTGGTTAGAGGGTAAGAAATAATGTTTTTAGCTGGTTTAATTGCCTGCGCAATTACAGGTATTCTCATTTTAGTGAGAATTATTTTAGGCAAAACTACATTTGATAGAATTTTAGCAGTTAATAGTCTTGGCACTGTTATAGTTATCGGGATTTCTCTTCATGGTTTTTATTCAAGTAGACCAGAATTTTTAGACATCGCAATTGTTTATGCATTGATTAATTTTATTGGAACAGTTGCTGTTTTAAAACTTTTTAGCACTGGCTCCTTGGGAGGAGATAAGTAAAAGTGGAATTGATATTAGATATTTTCTCAGGCATTTGTTTTTTTATTGGTTCTCTGTCTATTATAATTGGCGCTTGTGGACTTATTAAGCTACCAGATGTATTTTCAAGAATTCATGCCGCTGGTATGATTGATACTGGCGGTACTGCGTTTTTTATTTTAGGGATGATTTTTCAAACTGGTTGGTCATTAATAACCGTTAAGTTGATATTAATTGGTGTGTTCATTTTTTTTACTAGTCCTGTAACAAGTCATGTAACAGCAAATTTAGCAAGGCAAAAAAATATACTTCCACTAGGGAAGAAGATTGGGAAAATTTTATGATTTCTGAACTATTAATTAATGCTTTTTTAGTGACAATTATGCTTAGTATCGCAATAGCTCTTATTAAAACTAGAACTGTTATATTTACCGTAATTTTGACAAGTGCATATTCTCTTGTAGCTGCATTAATGTTTATAACATTAGATGCAGTTGACGTTGCTTTTACAGAAGCATCAGTTGGCGCAGGAATCTCTACTATACTATTTTTAGCAGCTATGGCTTATTTGCCCAAAAAAGAAGAAAAGAGCATTAGCAGTGAATTTATTCCGGCACTTTCTTGTGTAATCCTAGGAGGAATATTAATCTGGTGTAGTTTTGATTTACCTGAAATTGGACAGTTAACAGCTCCAATACACCAACATATTGCACCTGAATATATTAAAGGATCTAAAGAGGATATTGGTATTCCCAATATAGTTACTTCAGTATTGGCAAGTTATAGGGGTTACGATACTTTTGGCGAAACAATAGTCGTTTTTACTGCAGGAGTAGCTGTGCTTGCCCTTCTGGAGAAGAAAAACACTACTAAAAAGAATAAATCTCAACCTAAACAAAAGATTAAGAAAAATGCATAATAATCCAATTTTGAGAATTTCTACTAAAATACTTTTTGCACCTATCATACTTTTTGGACTTTATGTACAATTTCATGGAGATTTTGGTCCTGGAGGAGGCTTCCAAGCTGGAGTAATTGTAGCTAGTGCATTTATCCTATATTCTCTTGTATTTGGTATTGAGGCAGGCAAAAAACTGTTTCCAACAAACGTTAATTTGATATTACTGGCTTTAGGCGGAATAGTCTATGGTGGTGTTGGCATTGTTTCAATGATATTAGGAGATGAGTTTTTAGCGTACAATATACTTGGTTCTTCCCCACAATCAGGTCAGCACATTGGTATACTGTTAGTTGAATTTGGTGTTGGTTTAACAGTTTCAAACGTAATGATTGCACTTTTTAACGCTTTCGCTAGTTACGATAAAGTAAAAGAGAAATAAAATGATTTCTTCAACAATTGGCATTTGGAATTACTGGATAGTTTTTTGTCTAATGATGATTGGTTTGTTTCTAGTAATAGGGAGAAAAAATTTTTTAAAAAAAATTGTTGGATTAGCTATCTTTCAAACATCTGTATTTCTACTATATATAACTTTTGGAAAAATCAAAGGAGGCACACCTCCAATTTTAAATGAATCTATTGACACTATTTATTCAAATCCTCTTCCTCACGTTTTGATACTTACTGCTATTGTTGTTGGTGTGGCAACAACAGCTTTGGGATTATCTTTAGTGTTAAGAATTAACTCAGAATACGGCAGTATTGAAGAAGATGATGTATCTGCACAAGATCTTGTAGATTATCACGATGACATTGAAACTGGCAAAAATTTCGATTTTAAGTTTAAGAAATGATAGACATTTTAATAAAAAATCTTCCAATTATTGTAGTTTTATGTCCATTGATGATGTCTTTATTAGTTGTGCTGATTCCTAATATATTTTTTTCATGGGCTTTGACAACTTTAAGTACTTTTTTAACATTTTTATTTTCGATTTTATTATATCAAGAAATTCAAATTCATTCACATATTTCTTATGCTTTAGGCAAATGGATGCCACCAATAGGAATAGAATATATTATTGATAAGGTAGCAATAATTCCAATTATAATAATCTCAGGTATAAGTTTTTTAGCAACTATCTTTGCTTATAAGATAATGCCTGAGGAAATAGAAAAGAAATCAATATCTAAAGTTTATAGTTTATGGCTTTTAGCTATAGCAGGCTTACTAGGTCTTGTAACTACAGGCGATGCATTCAACCTCTTTGTTTTTTTAGAAATATCATCTTTAGCCTCTGTTGCTCTTGTGGCAATAGGTGCTCATAAAGATAAACAGGCTTTAGTTGCCGCTTATAATTACCTTATCATAGGCGCAGTTGGGGCAACGTTATATGTAATAGGTGTAGGATTACTATACGGGGTAACTGGCACTTTAAATATGGCTGACCTAACAAATAGAATTGCTGATATCAATAATAACAGAGCATTAATCGCAGGTTTTGGTTTTATGATAATTGGGATTATGGTAAAAGCAGCTGTTTTCCCATTACATATTTGGTTACCACGAGCATATGCTTATGCTCCATCTGCAGTATCTGTATTACTGGCAGCAACAGCAACAAAAGCTTCTTTGTATATATTAGCTCGGATATTATTTTCTATTTTTGAAAATTCAGAAGATTTGGTAAATAACACTTTATTGTTTGTTATACTTCCACTTTCACTATTAGCTATGTTTGCTGGCACAATTATGGCTATATATGAGAAAGATATTAAAAGGTTACTAGCTCACTCTTCAGTTGCTCAAATAGGATATATAACTCTAGCATTTGCTATTGGAACAAAAGCGAGTATAGCAGCTGGTTTTATACATATGTTCAATCATGCGATTATTAAAGGTGGTTTGTTCATAGCTATAACGTCAATTGCTTTCTACATTAATAAAAGAGTTACTGTAAATAATTTATCTGGTCTAGGTAGAGAAATGCCTATCACTTTTTTTTGTTTTGTTCTATGTTCATTAAGCCTAGCTGGCCTGCCACTTACAGCTGGATTTATATCAAAATTATATTTAATTAAAGCATCTATCAGCTCAGATGGTATATGGTTAGCAGTACTCATATTAATTAGTTCAGCATTATCAGTTGTTTATTTGTGGAAAATAATAGAAGTCATGTGGATGCGTGAGGGAAAAAAAATTGTAAAAAAAGAAAACCCAACAATTTATATATCACTTATCATTATAACTTTTCTAAATATTTATTTTGGTCTAGATGCTTCATTAGTTGTTAACGGAAGTTTTGAAGCCGCTGATAAATTAATTGGGGATATAAAATGATAACAATTGAAAATTTTATATTAATCACAATTTTATCACCTCTAATCGTTTGTGTTTTAACTCCATTCACTTCAAAAAATACAATTTTGAGAGATTTCTTGGGACCAATTGGCGGTATTATTAGTTCTTGGGGTGCGTTAAATATTATGAACTCAGCACTTAATAATCAAAACACCACACTAGAAATTGTTAAGATAGCTGAAGGAGTATCAATTGGTTTTGAAGTCACACCCTTAGGTGCTATTTTTGGACTGGTTGCATCATTTCTCTGGATTTTTGCAGCTATCTATTCAATTGGCTACATGAGGGGAAATAAAGAAAAAAATCAAACAAGATTTTATGCATTTTATGCAATGGCTGTTCATGCCGCTATATGTATTGCTTATGCTAGTGATTTATTAACATTATTTATCTTTTACGAAGTTCTTACATTTTCAACATATCCTCTAGTTACTCATAATCAAAATGAAACAGCTCAAAAAGCTGGTCGATTATATATGTCCATATTAGTTGGATCTTCTGTTATATTACTTCTTCCAGCAATCATTTGGGTTTGGGTTGCTACAGGTTCTTTAGAAATGTCCCAAAATGGCGTTTTAGAAGGAAAATTAGATGCAGCCTATGCACCACTATTATTAGCAATGTTTGTTTTTGGAATTGGAAAGGCAGCACTTATGCCAATTCATAAGTGGCTACCTGCTGCTATGGTTGCACCAACACCTGTATCCGCCCTTTTACATGCTGTAGCAGTTGTAAAAGCGGGTGTGTTTACAATGTTAATAGTGCTGACAAATGTTTTTGGAATAGATTTTTTAGCCAAGACAGGTGCATCAGAATGGCTAATCTGGTTAGCATCTTTTACTCTTCTAGCAACAAGTATAATAGCCATTTACAAAGATGATTTAAAAGCAAGACTGGCATATTCAACTATTAGTCAACTTTCTTATATAACGTTAGGAGGAGCATTGGCTTCTTCAATGGCAACACAAGGCGCAGCTTTGCACATAATTACACACGCTGCTGGTAAAATTACTTTATTTTTTGTAGCAGGAGCTTTGTATGTTGGAGCAAAAATTACAAAAATTTCAGATTTGAATGGTCATGGCATGAGCGCGCCACTAATTTTTCTTGCTTTTTTTGTTGGTTCACTCTCAATAATTGGAGTTCCTCCAATGGTAGGTTCTTGGAGTAAATTCTTTTTAATGTTAGGTGCAGCAGACAGTGGTTATGTAGTTGTTATTGGTGTTTTTTGCATATCTACTATACTTAATGCATTTTATTTGATGGAAATCCCTGCTAGAGCATTCTTTTTTAAAAAAGAAAGAGAAATCAATATAAAAATACCAAAACTTATTTTAATCCCAACTTTAATAACTTCTTTTTTAACTATTTTATTATTCTTTTTTATAGAACCATTTCAAAATCTAACTTCTATGATTGTGAGTAGGATATGAAGTATTTAATTGAAAAATTTGGTAAAATAAATACCTCAGTGCTTTTTCTCTGTATAATTTTTCTAATTTTAGAATTAATTGGACATAGGCATGGAGAAACATCAATAGAAGATATTTTATTCTTTCCAGCTTTTTTTGGATATGTGTCATGCATAGTTATTTTTAAAATTGGTGTTAGTTTACGATCATTCCTTATGAAAGATGAGGATTATTATGATAAGTAGCTTTCCTCCAGGTTTAATAATGATGATTGGGGCATTATTAATCCCATTTTTACCTCATATTATTAGACAGATATATATGATGGTTCTAATTCTGGTATCAGCCTACGCATTAACATTAGGTTTTGGTATACACTCTAAAATTAATGTAATGGATATTGAATTCATAATATTTCAATCAGATACCTTAACCTTACCCTTTGCAATAATATTTCACATCGCAGCTATATTAAATGTCATTTATGGCGCTCACGAAAAACACTGGAATCAGCATGTAGCAATTATGAGTTACAGTGGAGCTGCAATTGCAGCAGTGCATGCTGGAGACTTATTCACGTTATTTATATGGTGGGAAGCAACAGCATTTACTTCAGTTTTTCTTATTTTAGTAAGTAAAACCGAAAGATCTTATAAATCAGCATTTAGATACATTTTAATTCAAGTTGGTTCTGGCATGTTTTTATTAGCAGGAGCAATTTTATTAATGTCTGAAACTGGTAGTGCTGAATTTAAAAATTTTGACATTGATTCCCTTTATGGACAATTAATTTTCATAGCTTTTGGAATAAAAGCAGCTTTTCCATTGTTAAATGGCTGGTTACAGGATTCTTATCCAGAAGCCTCAGAGATAGGTACAGTTGCTCTTTCAACATTTACAACTAAATTAGCTATTTTTTGTTTTGCCAAATCTTTTGCAGGTACTGAAATACTTATTATAATTGGTGCAATTATGACTTTTTATCCTATCTTCTTTGCAGTTATTGAAAATGATCTACGAAGAGTTTTAACATATAGCCTTAATAACCAACTTGGCTTTATGATAGTTGCAATTGGAATTGGTACTGAATTAGCTATTAATGGGGCTGTAGCTCATGCCTTTGCTCATATTCTTTACAAAGGTTTACTATTCATGGGAATGGGAGCAGTTCTTTATAGAGTAGGAACATGTAAAGCTTCTGAATTAGGAGGGCTATTTAAATTCATGCCAATTACTGCGATATGCACTATCATTGGTGCTATATCCATATCAGCTTTTCCTTTATTCAGTGGGTTTGTTGCAAAATCACTTATAATGTCAGCACTTGGCAAAGAAGGACTGGTTTTTGTCTACTTTATGCTTTTATTTGCATCTGCTGGTGTACTTCATCATTCTGGGATTAAAATCCCATTCTTTGCTTTTTTTGCTCATGAAAGTGGTATTAAAACAAAAGAAGCTCCATTAAATATGATAATTGCAATGATTACGGCATCTACTCTTTGTATATTAATTGGAGTTTTTCCTTCTTATTTCTATGAAATTCTACCCTATCAAATTCAATATCAACCGTATGACTTTAGCCACGTTGTTGGACAGTTGCAGCTTTTAACATTTGCTGCATTTGCATTTATATGTTTATGGCATTTCAAAATCTATCCTCCAGAGCTGAACTCAACTGTTTTAAATAGCGATTGGATTTATAGAAAAATGATACCAGGGGTTTTATTACCTCTTTTAAATCTTATTAATAATATCAATAAAAAAATTGAACAATTAATTGGATTTATGTTTATGAATATTAGAAAGTTTTTTGCTAATATAATGAAAAAAAACAAAGTTTTTGATAGAGAAGTTGGTCAAGATACTTTAATAGTTATACAACTTTTTATAATTTTATTAATTTTCATCTTTGTATGGAAAATTTATTTATAAATTGTAAAATAGTTAAATTAAAAAACTCTTCTTTATAATATTGAGGAAAAAATGAAGAAAAATAAAAAAGATTTACCCAACGGAGTTCCTGAAGAGAATGTCTACGAGAACACTCATATTTTACTGTATGTATTTTATGCAATAGCCGTTGCAAGTGTAGTTTTATTAATGGTTAATCAATAATTGAATAATCTATCAATTTATCAAGAAAAAATATTAAGTCTTGCTGCGAAAAATAAAAAAGTTATTGCTTTAAAAGACTTTAACAGATCTTTTGAAATGCGTAATCCTATGTGTGGGGACGAAGTAAAAGTTCGACTAAAATTAGTTGAAACTAAAATAATTGATATTTCAGCAGTTGTAAGAGGATGCGCACTATGTGAGGCTTCAGCTGGATTAGTTGTTGAATTATTTAAAAATAAAGATGTTCCAGATGAAAAATTTTTAGATGAATTTTTAAGTTGGCTTGAAAATACTGAAAAAAGTTTCTCAGATCAATTGCCGATTGAAATGGAGGTTTTTTGAACCTATCAGAGAAATTAAAAATAGACACAAGTGTATAACAATGCCGTTTGAAGCAACTTGTAAGTCTGTTGATATAAAATATAATCAAACTATCAATCAGGAGATACAGAGTGTTTCCCAAACCAAATAATTGCACCAACGAGGACGATTGGATAAAGAATTAATAATATAATGCCAACATCAGGATTCATTTTTTAAACCTTTTAATTTATATAATAATCATTAAATACGTAATATAAAATAAATTGTAAAAATTACCAGTAACAATATAATTTTTTCAAACAATATATAAGGCAAATAAATGACTGACAGAGAGATAATGGAATATGACGTTGTTGTAGTAGGAGCTGGGCCTTCTGGACTAAGTGCTGCTATAAAAATAAAACAACTGACTAAAGAAGCTAATAAAGAGTTATCAGTTTGTGTGATTGAAAAAGGATCAGAGGTTGGAGCACACATTGTGTCTGGTGCAGTTATTGAAACTAAGGCGTTAGACGAACTTATACCAGACTGGAAAACAAAAAATAGCCCATTAAAAACTAAAGCAAAAGATGATAAATTTTTGTATCTTACAGAGACTAAATCATATCAACTACCTACCCCTCCGCAAATGCATAATAAAGGTAACTACATAATTAGTTTAAGCGATTTTACTAAATGGTTAGCTCAACAGGCTGAAGAACTTGAAGTAGAAATTTATCCAGGTTTTGCCGCATCAGAAGTACTTTTTGACGAAAATAATAAAGTTTTGGGTATAGCAACTTGCGATATGGGAAGATTAAAGGATGGTTCTGAGGGACCTAACTTTGAAAGAGGTATAGAATTAAGAGCAAAACAAACAATATTTTCTGAGGGTTGCAGAGGGCATTTAGGAAAAGTTTTAATGGAAAAATTTAATCTTAATTCAGACAACTCTCCACAAACTTACGGCATTGGAATAAAAGAATTATGGGAAGTGACTCCTGAAAACAGTAAACCGGGGAGTATTATGCACACTACAGGATGGCCTCTAGATAATGATACATACGGTGGATCTTTTTTATATCATTTGGATGATAATAAAGTATCTATAGGCTTCGTAATAGGTTTAGATTATAAAAATCCTTATTTATCTCCCTATCTTGAATTTCAACGTTTCAAACATCATCCTGCAATAAAGAAACTACTTGAGGGTGGAAGAAGGATTAATTACGGTGCAAGAGCATTAAATGAAGGTGGGGTTCAGTCTTTACCAAAACTGACTTTTCCTGGTGGAATTTTATCAGGATGTGAAGCTGGTTTTCTTAACGTACCCAAAATTAAAGGAACCCATCTAGCAATGAAATCAGGCATGATTGCAGCAGAATCAATTTTTGAATACATAGATAAAAATGATGAAATATTAGAGTACGAAAGCTCTATTAAGAAAAGTTGGTTATGGAAAGAATTATACAAAGTAAGAAATATTAGACCTTCTTTTAAATGGGGTTTCTGGAAAGCAATATTTTATAGTGCTATTGATACTTATATTTTTCGTGGAAATGCACCTTGGACAATCGATCACCATGGAACCGATCACGAAAGTCTTGATAACAAACATGATTACAAGGAAATAAATTATCCAAAACCTGATAATGTAATAAGCTTTGACAGACTTACAAATGTTTCTTTTTCAGGAACAAATCATGAAGAAAATCAACCTTGCCATTTGCAATTAAAAGACGAGAAAGTACCTATAAATACTAATTTTGAATTGTATGACAATCCAGAGACAAGATATTGTCCAGCAGGCGTATATGAAATTATTTTAAATGATAATAAACCAAAATTACAAATCAACGCACAAAATTGTGTCCACTGTAAAACATGTGATATCAAAGACCCAACTCAAAATATTAATTGGGTAACACCTCAAGGTGGAGGTGGTCCGAATTACCAAGGAATGTAATTTTAAAACAATTAGTTAGACTTAACTAAATTATTTAATTAACATGATAAATAAAATAAAGGATTTCGATTTGAATCAATCTTTGGTTGGTATTTTGTGGATGGTAATCACTACAATTTTGTTTGTTGGCGTTACAGCTACAGTAAGATATTTAGAGGGAGAAGTACCTGCTCCGCAAGCTGCTTTCTTAAGATATGCAATAGGGACAATTCTATTAATTCCTTCATTGATTTCATTAACAAAATTCAGACCTCATAAACCTTTAATGAAAAAATTTATTTTAAGAGGATTTGTTCACTCTATTGGTGTTACTTTATGGTTTTATGCTATGTCTGTTATGCCCGTCGCAGAGGTGACAGCAATTGGTTTTCTAACATATATTTTTGTGTCCTTTGGAGCATGTTATATTCTAAAGGAAACTTTACATAAACACAGGTTATTCGCAATAATAATATCTTTTATTGGCGCTCTTATAATTTTAAGACCAGGTTTTAAGATAGTTGAAAGTGGCCAAATAAGTATGTTATTGGCAACTGTAGTTTTCACTATGTCATATCTAATCGCTAAAGTTGTATCAAAAGAAAGAACTTCTTCTGAAATTGTTGCAATGCTCTCTATTTTTACAACAATATTTTTAATTCCTTCAGCAATTTATAGTTGGGAATCACTTTCAATTGAGGCTTTATTAATACTAACTGTCACTGCAATAATAGCAACTATTGGACATATAACTATGACAAAAGCCATAAAAGTAGCACCAATGGTTGTAACTCAACCTATATTATTTTTACAGCTTGTATGGGCATCTATGGTAGGTTTATTCATCTTTGATGAAAAATTTGATCCTTTTGTAATATTAGGAGGCACAATAATAATGATGTGTGTCTGCTATGTTTCTTACAAAGAACACAAAATAGATAAAATAAATTCAAATAAAACTTTACAAAAAATAATTTGATATGATTAAGGTAATTGCTCCAAAAAAAACGAGCCCAATTGTAGCAAAAAAGTTAGGTCCAAATACTAATTTTGATATTGATATTTTAAAATTTTCAGCACTTGTCAAGACAGAAAGAGATGTAAAACTTATTGCTGTTCCGGCACACCAACCAATAAGATGTGCTTGCATTAAAAAAGCTGCTTCCCAAACAGATAATAAAGGACCAAATATAGATAAAATCGGAGCTGACGTAATTATTGGATGTACACCAATTAAACTAAAACACCAAACTATAAGCGGTAATGAAATGATCATCATCCAAAATGGGAAATAATCACTTACATTACTACTTACAAAATTTTGAATTTCAACGGAATTAGTTAATATTGATCCTAAAAACATAGATACTGAAATTAGTAACATTTCATCTCCTGAATTTTGTATCAAATTTTTTAAATTTTTGAAAATGAAGTTTGATGTTTCTGGTCGTCTAAATATTTGAATAAACACTAAAATTGGTACTACAATTATTATGGCATTCAAAGCAGTTTTGTTAAAAATTTGACCAACAAATAATACAGATATTGCTAAAATAAGTAATCTTGAAAATATTGGTTTAATACATGACAAAGCATCCAAAAGATAATTTATTGTTAATTTTCCAATAACGAATTTTATTGTTATAAGATTAAAGAGAGTTGCTATAATGATTCCAAATCCAATTCCCATCCACGCTGACATTTCAGGAAGATAAATTTGTCCAACAGCAAAACTAACAAAAAAAGGTGACCATAAAACCGCAGTATTCATCCCACGAATTGACGCTTCTCCAGCAGACTGTCTTAAACTAATTTTTGAATTTTTTGGAAGCACGGACGACAATAGCGGGAAAGAACCAATGTTAATTACACTTCCAAGAAAATGAGATGTAACTTGAAGCCCTGAAAGTATTTTTTTTGCATTTAATTTTGATAGAAGCGATTGAGTGTTTTGAACTGATGGCATTGTAATAGCTGTAGCCCTTAAAAGCCATAAACTTGGAAGGAAAGCAGAAAAAATAATAAAAAAATTACCAGCTTTAAGAAAATTTTCTTTTGATGGGAAATTATCTAAAATTAAAAAAGTAAATAAAAATAATAAGGTGATAATTATCTTAGTAGTAGTTTTTTGAGAATATAAACATCCAAGACAATAATAAAAAATAAATGAAAATTATTAAAAAAATATATTCTTCTCCTAAATTTGCACCGTAAATTATTGGCAAAACAGCCACCCAGCAAAAACATGTCAAAATTAATTTTAATATCATTTTTTCTACTTTTTTAATCCTATGGATTTTCCAAAAGCAGATGGTAGTGAGGCATTTTTATGAGCATTTTTTAATTTGAGAAGTTTTTCAAAAGCCCATGACGGATATTGTTCAGACTTACGTAGTTTTAAGTTTACATTTATTAAAACTTGTTCAACAACTGCGATTACTTTTTCTTGAAGCTGTGAAAAAATTTCTAAACATAAGTGCATCTTTTTTTTATCACAATCAACTACAAATAAGCGTACGTTAAATTTTTCATTTAATTTCATCTCATTTAAATAATGATAATGAGCTTGAACAACAAACGGACCCTGGGAATTTTCATAAGCATGAGTTTCTCCTATTCCAAGTAAATCTTCTAAAAATATATCTAAGGATTTATCAAATGCTAATGTATAGTATGCAACATTCATATGGCCATTATAATCCAACCATTCTTTTAAAACTTTCTGTTCAGGAAGAATAATTGGAGTTGAATTCTGATCGCCAATTTTGTTTTCTTTCATTTATTAAATGACCTATTTATTTTAATTAGTTTTGGATAAAATTTTGGTTGCTTCTTCTATTCCTTTTATGCTTAGGGGTACCATTCTATTTGAAAATATTTCTTTAATGATATGTGTAGACTGAGAATAATTCCAATGCTCCTGTTTTGTTGGATTAATCCAGACATTTGACGGCCACTGGGTAATAGCTCTTTCTAACCAAACTTGTCCTGTTTCTTGATTAAAATGTTCATTACCACCACCCTCTACTAAAATTTCATATGGACTCATTGAAGCATCACCAACAAAGATACATTTGTATTCTTTTCCATATGTCCTAAAAATTTCTGTTGTAGAAAATTGTTCTTTCCATCGTCTTACGTTACTTTTCCAAACACCTTCATATAGACAGTTATGAAAGTAAAAAAAGTTAAGGTTTTTGAAAACATTTTTTGCAGCCGAAAATAAATTTTCTACTTGTTTGATATAGTCATCCATAGAACCACCTACATCAAGAAAAAGTAATATTTTAATTGCATTTTCTCTTTCTTTTCTAGTTTTTATGTCTAAATAACCATTTTTTTGCAGTATATGATATTGTATTATCTATATCTAACTCTTCATCAATACCAGTTCTCGCCCATTGCCTTAATCTTTTTAATGCAACTTGCATTCCTCGTGTATCTAATTCTCTTGTATCATCAAAATCTCGAAATACCCTTTTGTCCCATACTTTAACAGCCTTTCCCTGCCCTCTTGCATGTTGTCCAATTCTAATTCCTTCTGGATTGTATCCATAAGCTCCAAAGGGTGATTTGCCTGCTGTACCTATCCATTTATTACCACCTTGATGACGTTTTTTTTTGTTCTTTTAGTCTTTGTTCAAGTGTTTTCATTAGTTCATCAAAACCACCCAAAGATTTTATTTCCTCAATTTCTTCTTTAGTAAAATGCTTATCCAACATTTTTTGAAGCCATTCTTTTGGGACTTTTAAATGTTCAAGTACATCTTCTAATTTTAAGGTTTCAATACCCTTAAAATATTCAGCAAATACAACATCAAATCGATCGATTAATCTTTCATCTTTGACTAGACTTGCTCTAGCCATGTAATAAAAATTTTCAGTGTTAAATTGAATGAAGTCTAATTTAATTGATTGTAAAAATGTAAAAAATTCATTTAATGTAACTGGAATTCTGGCATCTTTTAATTTGAAAAAGAAATTTAGAAACATTCTCTTATCTATTTCCTCTTGCCATAAAAGCTAACCTCTCAAACAAATGAATATCTTGTTCATTTTTAATTAGAGCGCCATGTAACTTAGGTAACAAATCCTTTCCATCACTTTTTAAATCTATTGGATTAATATCTTCAAGTAATAAAAGTTTAATCCAATCTAAGGCCTCTGAAGTTGATGGTTTTTTCTTTAATCCAGGAATTTCTCTAACTTCAAAAAATCTATTTAGTGCTGCTTCTAGTAATGATTTTTTAATTTCAGGAAAGTGTACTTGAACAATCTTTTTTAAAGTGTCAATTTCAGGAAATTGAATGTAGTGAAAAAAACATCTTCTTAAAAATGCCTCAGGAAGTTCTTTTTCATTATTAGATGTTATTATGACTATGGGTCTTTTTTTGGCTTTTACAATTTCACTAGTTTCATAAACAAAAAATTCCATTTTATCTAACTCTTGAAGTAGGTCATTTGGAAATTCTATGTCTGCTTTATCAATCTCATCAATTAATAGTACTGATCTTTCTTTAGATTCAAAAGCATTCCAAATCTTTCCTTTCTTTATGTAATTTCCAATATTTTCTATCTTTTTATCGCCTAGTTGGCTATCTCTGAGACGACTAACAGCATCATATTCATATAATCCTTGCTGAGCTTTTGTTGTGGATTTTATATTCCATTCAATAATACCTAATCCTAGGCTGTCCGATACTTGTCTAGCCAATTCTGTTTTTCCAGTTCCCGGCTCACCTTTAATTAACAATGGTTTTTCAAGTGAAATTGCTGCATTTACTGCAACGTTCAAATCTTCAGTTGAAATATAATTCTGAGTTCCATTAAATTTCATTCTTTATTAACTCCAAAAACTTGATCTATTTATTAAAAATTTCGTTTTTTAGTGCTTCTATATATTTTGGACCTACCTCACAACATCCTCCAATTATAGAAGCATTATTTTTAATGTAACTCAATATTTCACCTGTAAATTTATTAATGTTTAAATCAGATCTTTTTTTAAGAATTGATACATCATTGTGAATGTCTAGGTCATTTACTGTTACAAAAGCATTAGGTAAAGCACCATATGGCTTGGAAAAATTTTTCATAACATTAATTGAAGAATGAATAGCTTCAGGTGGAGCACAATTTATTAAAAAGGAATCAATTTTTGAATTATTAAATTCTCTTAAAGCATCTTCTAAACTCTCTCCAGATCGTAATAAGGTTCCGTCTTCTTCCTTGACACAGAAACTTAACCAAACTTTTTTATCAGTAGTTAAAGCAGTTTCAGTTGCTATATGAGCTTCTTCAATTGAACAAACTGTCTCACAACAAAGTATTTCTACATGTGGTTCTTGAATTTCTATTATTTTCTTATACGTATCTTTTGCTTCATTTTTATCCATGCCTATATTTGTCTTATAACTCATAACTAGTGGAGGCAAACAGCCAATAATTTTTATATCAGTTTCAACTGACGATGACTTTTTGGCCTCAATGGCCGCTTTAATTGCACTTTTTTGAAGAGGTATGAATAATTCTTCCAAATTATGTCTTTTTAACTTTTGTGGTGTGACACTATAAGAATTTAATGTTATTGCCTCTGCACCAGCTTTTATAAAATCTCTGTGCAAATCCACAACTAAATCATAGTTATCAAGCATCACTCTTGCTGACCAGAGACCATCTGGTTTAACTTTTGATCTATGTATTAATTCTTGGCCCATACCACCATCAACAAGAATTATATTATTAACCATGTATTTCCCTATAAATCAGAATTAATTATTTTGAGTCTTTTTTATTTTTATTAAAAAAATTAATGGTATAGATAAAAAACCTACCCATGAGTATAATTTAAATGCATCTATATACCCAACCATAAGACTTTGTCTATTTAATTCATTTGTTAACTTTGTAACATTCAAATCATCTAATGAATTAATGACACCTGAAAAGTTAATCCCTTGGTTCCATAAGGATACTGTAGAACCAATTTCTTCATAGTTAATTTGACCCATATGAAGAACAACTGCAACACTTACTGAAATAAAAAAACTTGATCCAATATTTCTAATTAGATGAAACATAGCTGTGGCTTCTCCGTGAAATTTATTTGACAAGGTTGCAAAGCAAATAACACTCACTGGAGGCCAAGTCAAACCAACACCTAAACCCTGAACTAAGCTGGCCCAGGCTATATGAGAAAAGGTCATATTTATATCGAAGGTTGACATGTAAAGACCTGAGATAGCTTGTATCCCAAAGCCAAAAAAAATAATTATTCTTGGGTCAATCCTGCTTGTAAAAGCTATTATGGCAAAACCAACAAACGTTCCTATTCCCCTCATTCCTAATATTAATCCAATTATAGATTGAGGATACCCTCTCAATTCTTGTAGTAGAGGTGGAAAGATTACCATTGGAACAAAATTTAACATGCCAAAGAAGAATATTAGAATAAGACCTACAGCGTAATTTCTGTCTTTAAAAATACTTAAATTTATAAAAGGCTTTTTTGTTGTAAGGCTGTGAGTAATAAAGATATAAAAGCCAATAATAGCTATTCCACACTCAGTAATAGTCTCTGTGCTATCAAACCAACTATTTCTTTCTCCTCTATCGAACATTATTTGTAATGCAGCAACACTACATGCAAGAGCTAAAAAACCGACCCAGTCTAAATGCATTCCACCTTCAACTGGTCTTTTTGGAACTGTGGCAATTACAGCTAATAAAGCACAAAAACCAAATGGTACTAAGGTGTAAAAAATCCATCTCCAATTTAGTAATTCACCAAGATATCCTCCAATTGTTGGTGCAATCACAGGACCCAGAATTGTACCCATTCCCCAAACCGCCATAGCCACAGAAATTTGTCTTTTTGGAAATACTGCTAAAACAAGCGTTTGTGAAAGTGGCGGAAGTGGTGCTCCAAAAATGCCTTGTGCTACCCTTGCAATAACAATTTCTTCTAAAGAATCTGACATTCCACAAAAAATGGAAGAAATTATAAAACCTATTACGCTAAAAAAAAGGATTGTTCTAATTTGTATTCTCGAAGATAACCAGCCAGCAAAAGGAGTAAAGATTGCTGTTGCAACTATATTTCCAGTTACAACCCAAGAAATCTGGTCTTGTGTTGCTCCCATAGCTCCTCTCATGTCTGATAATGCAATTGAAGCTATTGTTACATTCATCGCATAAAGCATAGTTACAAATGTTGCTGTAGCTAAAATAAACCATTTAAAAGAAGTATTAGTTTCAGATATTAGAGGTGACAACTTAATCTCTTAGTAATTTAAATATAAAAGCAAAAGGTCGGATTATTATTGGAATTTCACTCTCATACTTAGTGTCTATCGTAACCGACACAGACATACCTACCCTAAGCTGTTTATCAGCATTTAAATTATCTTTATTTTTATTAATCGGATCACCAATTGAAATTCTTACAGGTATTCTTTGAACAACTTTCACCCAATTACCAGAAGAGTTTTGTGGTGGTAAAATTGAAAATTCAGCACCTGTGGCAGGACTTATACTTTGCACTTGGGCTTTCCATTTTGTATCAGGATATGCATCAGGAATAAAATATGCTGATTGACCAACTTTTATATTGGTTAAGTCAGTTTCTTTTAAATTAGCTTCTAACCAAGAATTTTTTTCATCAACTATTGCAAATAGAATTTTTCCAACATCTATATACTCTCCTTTTTCTAGATTCAATTTAGCAACAATCCCATCTTGTTTAGCAAATATAATAGACTGCTTAATATCAAAGTTTATTTTATTTAATTTACTTTTATGTTTTAAGTATAATGGATGTTTTTTTGGCAAAATTTTTTCATTACCATTTAAAGTGGTCAGTATTGTTTTGAGTTTATCTTGATTTATTTTTAGTTTTTGTTTTGAAGACAAATACGAATATTTAATTTTTTCTAAATCATTATTTAGATTTACATATTTTAAATTAGCTATGGCAGAATTATAAAGAAATTTTGCTTCATCAAGTTTACTTTGAAGACCAACTCCTTTTTTAACCAAATTTTTAATTCTATTAAGCTCTAATTTTTGATATTCAACTTTTTCCTTCGCTAACTTAATCTCAACACTCACTAAAGAGTTCACTCTCTTAATTTCAGAAGAATAAAATTTAATTTCTTCTTTTGCTAATTTTACTTCTTCTTTCGCCTCGTTATATTTTGATTTTCTATTCTCAATTTCTTTAATTATATTTATAAGATTCTGTTTTTGTTCACTTAAATCCAATTCAAGTTTTTCGGTATCAATTTTAAAAAGTTTATCTCCCTTATTTACCCTTTGATTATCTTTAATAAATACCATTTCTACTCTTCCAGAAACCTCAGATTGAACAGAAATAATAGGAGCTTTTATGTATGCATTTTCAGTTGATATAAACCTACCTAAAGAATAAAAATAACCCACAGTGGTGAGCACAACTAAAATGGGAAGTAGAATTAATAATAAAAATCTAACTACTCTATTGCTAGGATTTAATTCTTTATCAACTTTATTTGACATTAACTCTTTTCCTTTAAATTATACTTTTGAAGATAAATCTTTTTTTAAAATCTGTAGTAAATCCCTTAACTTGTTGAGATCTTGATTATTTAATATTGATAAAGAATCTTTTCTATAAGTTGCCGCTTTGTCCCTCATGGAATTAATAAGAGGTTTAATTTTTTCAGATAAATAAATATTTTTTATTCTTCGATCTTTACTTCCACTTTTTCTTTCAACCCATCCCTTTAATTCCATGCGGTCTATAAGTCTACTTAATGGTGCTTTTTCCATATCCATAAGTATTGCAAGTTCGGATTGTTTTATGCCATCTTTAAAATATAAATAAGTTAAGAGCCACCATTGAGATCTAGTTAGACCTATAGAAGCCATTTGACGATCATATAAAACACGAAGTAATCGAGCTACATCATGAATTAACAAACCTATATTATCTTCAAATGATTCTTTCAAACAATACCTACAAAATAGTTTACTAGGAAACTATTTAGTTAACATATTTACTAATTTAATCAAAGATAAATATTTAGTTTATTAAATTTTTTCTGAATTTAAATTTTTCTTCAGAAGCATTCCAATTTCTAGAATATTTAGGAGGACTTGATTCACTAACCTTTAATAGTATGAAAGCTGGTCCGCTAAAATTATCAAGAATTTTTTTTCCTTCTAATAATTCCTGCTCTGTTATTATAGTTTTGGTAATAGAAAAGCCACACCCCTTTGCAATCATTTCTAAATTTACGCCTAAACCTGTATGAGATGTTTGCCCACCTGTTTCCAAATATAACGCATTGTCAACACAAATAATAATAAGATTCTTAGGTTTAATAGTTACTGTTGTCGCCAGACAACCCATAGACATTAAAATATCACCATCACCAGAAACACAAAGAACTCTATCATTGGGTCTTGATAGAGCAAGACCAAGAGAAGTTGGCAACGCACCTCCCATGGCACCCCCAAACAAAAATGTATTTGGACTTTCTTTAGTCAAAAAACCAATATCCTTTGCTGACCCTGCCAAACCTGAAATAATAAGAAATCTCTTATGATCACCAATCAAAATAGGAATTGCTTTTTTTCTGTCTAATAAATTCATTTTTTATAATTTTTACTAAAATATCTTAGCCCCGATTAATTTCTGTGAAAGTAAAACAGCAACAGATCTCTCTGACTTAAATACCATTGTCAAAGCAGCTTTTATTGTACTTTCGACATCTTCTTCTTTTTCAATTTTAATACAATTTACTCCCATTGAATTTAATGTTGGTATTACTGCTTCACCCATTGCAAATTGCCAAGGATTTCCTTCACCAAACTCACCTCTCATTGTTATAATAGTAAAAAAAGGAAATTGACCATGTTTAATTAATGATAATTGATTAATACAATTTCCAACACCACTACTTTGCATTAACAATACAGCTTTAGTTCCTCCAAGATATGAACCAGCAGCGATGCCTACGCCCTCTTCTTCTGATGTTAGAGGAATTGCAATGACTGAATTATCTTTTGTTGCATTTTCTATTAGTATCCTATGTCCAGCATCAGGAACATAGCTAAATAATTTAACTCCGTCATTTTTTAATATATTATAAATTCTATCTTGCCAGCTCATTTTATTATTTAATATTATATCATAGAATAAGTATATTAATTTAAACTTGGTAAATCCTAGCCGCACTGTATTTTAGCTCAGGAATTTTTCCAATTGGATCTAGTTCTGAATTAGTTAATACATTGGCAGCAGCCTCCTTAAAACAAAAAGGTAAAAATAACATTCCAGGAAGAAGGTCGTTATCATATCTAATTTTTATTTTTATTTTTCCTCGTCTTGTTTCAATTGAAACTTCTTTAGTCATATCAATATTATAAAATTTGCTGTCTATTTCATTTATAAAAACTATTGGGTCTGGCTCAAGATCATTCAAAATTATAGCTTTTCTTGTCATAGTGCCAGTATGCCAATGTTCTAATAATCTACCCGTGGATAGTATCAATGGGAAATCACTATTTAATTCATCATTTGGATTAATCAAATCAACGGGTATAATTTTAGCTAAATTGTTTGATGTGGGAAAACCATCATAAAATATAATATCTTCACCTGAAATATTTTTACTTCTAACAGGGTAAGTCACATAATTTTCTTTTTCTAATCTTTCCCATGAAATATTATTTAATGAAGGCATTATCAATTTCATTTCATTGAAAATTTCTTTTGGTGAAGTATAATTCCAATCTAATCCAATTCTTTTTGCAATTTCTTGAATGATCCACCAATCTTGTTTAACACCTTTTGGAGGATCCACCACATTCCGTCCTATTTGTACTTGTCTATTTGTATTAGTGTAAGTACCTAGTTTTTCAGCATGAGCAGATGCTGGTAAAACAACATCTGCGAACCAAGCTGTTTCAGTCATAAAGATATCTTGAACAACTAAATGATCTAACTTTGCTAAACTTTTTCTAGTATGTATTAAATCTGGATCTGACATAGCAGGATTTTCACCTTGAACA